>DCQM01000191.1:786-13429 GCA_002323895.1 Akkermansiaceae bacterium UBA1518 | reverse complement strand
CGGGATACAGCTTTTGAACCACGAAAAACATGGCTCCGAAGGCTGAAAAAATTGATACAATCAGACCTACGAAAGACGCCAAACGTAACGGAACGCCGCTGAAAGAAAAAAGGCCATCACTCGCTAAACCAAACAACTTTTTAAAAGTATATTTAGGCTCTCCCGCAAAACGCGCACTACGCTCGTATTCCAGCCCCACTTGCCGAAACCCCGACCAAGCCCGCAAACCACGAAGAAAGCGGTTTTTCTCAGGAAAGGCCACTAGAGTATCAACCACCTTGCGGTCCAACAAACTAAAGTCACCCGAGTCGAGAGGGAAATCCTCAATATCAGTCATCGACTTCATCAAGCGATAAAAACAAAAGTAAGCAACCCGCTTAAAGATTCCTTCCTTTCGTTTTTTGCGCACCGCATAAACCACTTCAAAACCCTCACGCCACTTTTCGATCAAATCCGAAATCAACTCAGGAGGATCTTGGAGATCCGCATCAATGATCGCCACGACCTCACCAGTAACAGATTCCAAGCCGGCTGAAACAGCAGCTTGATGTCCAAAATTCCTACTTAAAATCACTAGTTTCCACCGCGAGTTCTTTTCGTTCTGCTCGCGGATTAGCTTAACCGTGCGATCATTCGAACCATCGTCTATACAAACGATTTCGTAGTTCTCAGGCCAGCTCCCCGAGACTTTTTCGATACGCTCAAAGAGAGCCGGTAACGAATCTTCTTCGTTATAACACGGCACGATCACACTCAGTGAATTGGGACACTCTTTCATAAACTGGACGTGATCTTTAACACCCGAGAACCTACCAAGCAATCTCTCACGGCCCTTCGGTAACGAGGTTAAATTTAGAGAACAACCTCTCTGGGGCATCAGGGAACTTTTGGCTCAACAAATCCAACCATTCCGACGGCTTTTCCTGAGTCAGAACACTGCCATCCGGCCCAATGATGTCATCAAGATGAATCTCTTCTGGTGGAGCGTAGGAAAAAGGATTTTCCCATACAAAGGTCGCCACCCACCCATCACGATACCAAGCCATACAAACTCCACTCACCCCGGTATTACAGGCAAAGGACATCTGTGTTCTTTCCTCGTCAGAAGCCTTGAGAAGTGAGCGGCCTAGCATACCCGGAACCTTAGAAAGACCGAGTAAATCGCGTAAGCTCGGTAAAAGATCCAAATGAGACGCAGAAGCTTGAGGAGGAGCTTTCACTCCCTTTGGCCACTTGATCAGCATTGGCACCTGAGTCTGGGCTGGCAGGAGTGATGAACTATGAAACCAGCTCCCATTTTCATAGAACTCCTCTCCGTGATCACCGGTCACTATGATCACGCTATTATCATATCGACCCTGCTTTTTTAGTTCCGCAACGAATTCCTTTACTTGAAAATCAACCCAAGCCACTGAGTTGTGATAGCGTCTCTTTATTGAGGCAATATCCTCGTCGCTTGGAAAACCTGGAACACCCGCTTCATCGTGAAAATCAGAATAAGGCGGCTCAAAATCTTCATGCCATCGGTATCCATAGTGGGTAGAATCGAGTGCAATAAAGTGGAAATTTCCACCGGAAGGAGCCACCTTCAAAGAATCCATCATTGAAGTAAACGCAGCTTTTTCCCGTTGTGGGATCTGATCATAGTAATCTTGCCAATGGATATCCCCCGCAGGCGACTGCTCGTAAACTTCAAATAATCCCTGATTTGTCCCGAAGCTCGTGGCTCCCATATTTCGATATGAGAGGTCACAAACCGTTTGAATTCCCATCCGGTATTTCGCTTGTTGAAGTTGGAGGAACCAGAAGGGCGTTTCAAGTTTGCTCTCCCTCACCGACTTGGCCTTATCTCCCGCCCAAAATACCGGAAGCGCTCCATGAAAAAGACCATACCACGACAAGGCCGTTGAATTAGAAGAAGCCCAAGTCTTCCCAATTTTTTGACATTCGTTGTCGCGGAAATCTGAGAGAAATGGAGCATGTTCCGGCGCAATCGCATCCTGCCGGGTGCTCTCCATCATGATGATGAAAATATCGGGAGACTTTACCCTCACGGCAGCCTCTCCCTCCTTGAATAACGCTTTGGAGTGAAATTTAACATCAAACACAGCCACGCCCAATGGCGGCTCAAAACCCGCGATGACATGGATATCATAAACGTTATGCCCCCATCTCTGGGCATTTCGCGATTTCCAACTCGTCCCAACTGCCTTCTCAGCCCAGACGCCTCCCCAGAGTCCGCAAAGAAAAACCAAAAGAATCCAGCGTGGCATTTTGAAGAACGACCCCCAGTTGCGGGCAGCAAGCCAGTGGAAGAGAAGATAAAAAATCCAAACCACTAACAGGAAGCCAAAAACCACTGCCCATGGAGGAACCGGAACCCCACTTGAAGCAAGATTCGATCCAAGATCAAAGCTTCCCATTTCATCCAACATATTGAGCAAATTGATGATTGGGTTTTTCCAATAGAGAATCGCCACGAAATCAGCCAACATCACAAAGGGTAGAAAAGCCGCTACAACCCATGGCCAGCGACGCATTTTTTTCGGAGCCAGGGCTCCTGACAAACCGCAAGCTAACCAATAGATTCCAACTATGACCGCACCAGTAAGGATACGTCCAAACATCGTGCTCATCTTCTCAATGGGCGTAAAGCGGAAGCCTTCCAAAAAGAGGTAGTTATGAAACCCGAAAACCCCCACCGACAAAGTAAACCACATCCAATGAAATTGATGACGCTCGGCACACCAGATTCGAAAACTACCAATCATAGTATGCCCCGAAAGCTTTATCCAAATCAGGCCGCCAAGGGCAGAGCCACCCAGTCCCCACCAAATCGCGAGGATAACATTATCGCCAAAACTGCCAGCCTCGAGAACCCATGGAGCACGTGGACCATTGAAGCCAACTGCCACAAAAAATGGCAGTAATGCCAGCGCTACTCCCCCTAACCAAAGGGGTCCATGCCAGCGCTCACTCAGTTTCCGATTCATCATGAATCCGCCGAAGCGGGCCAATATGATAACATGCCCACCCGGTCATAGCAACATTCCCGCCATCTCGGAAAACAACGATTTTTATAGCTACGTAGTCCGTTTGCTGTGCACCTTACTTTTTGACAGAGATGGTCGCGGTGGCCGCCATTGCAGGGTCTAGCCGCTGTTTGAAAGACTGTTG
The DNA here is from genome assembly GCA_002323895.1 of Akkermansiaceae bacterium UBA1518. Classification (GTDB taxonomy): domain Bacteria; phylum Verrucomicrobiota; class Verrucomicrobiia; order Verrucomicrobiales; family Akkermansiaceae; genus SW10. Next base: position 10,252 of record DCQM01000191.1, on the reverse strand, counting down.
AATCGCCTTCTGCGTTCTTAGCACTTTTCCATTATAGACCTCTTTGCCATCCAGAAAAACCTTTACGGACTCGTCAAGATCCAACAGTTGGTCATTTAAATACAGAGTAAGTGGTGTTTCACCAGCACCCTTGATCATAATTTCTTGACCTTTTACCGAAGCAATCACCACATCTTTCGGCTTTCCACCTAGCCAATAAAAGCGCTCCGAACGCTTTCCTGACTTTCCCCAAATTACCTTTTGAGGCCAAGCCTTACGTGTCTTGGTTGCCATCCACGGAACTGCCTCAGCATCCTTTTTTTTCATCCAGTGCCCCATCTCCGGGTAAATAGTGACTTTGTGCTCATAGCATCCTCGTTCTTTTTGAAGTTTTGCCAGTTTCTCACCCCATTGTACTGCGACTTCATTTCGCTTATACGCCGCATCCTTACCTCCCATATAAATTCGGAAAGGTAGATTACAGAGCCCATCCGCTGTCGCGTCGTTTGGATGACCCGCCATCATAGTTGCTGCACCAAAACGGTCTGCCAAACGTGGGGCTAGCTGATATACTCCATCGCCTCCAGCCGAATAACCCATTAAGTAGACCCGATTGGGATCAACCCCCTTCAGTGCCACCATGTCTTCGATGAGCTTAGAAAACAGCTCGTCAATGTGCGACTCGTGCCAAAGATTCCACGTGTCACTCGGTGCGCGTGGCGCAACATACCAACCTTCCTTGGGAACGTAGAGTTGAATTTGATTATTCCATTGTTGGTCATTCACCCGGGTCGGCGCTCCTCCTCCTCCGTGCATCGAAATGTAAAGTGCACGCTTTCCTGGCTCAATCTCACCATAAAGTTTACCCAAGCATTTCATCGTCTTCTTCGCCGCCTTGATTTCAAAATATTGGAATCCGCCCTTCACCTCTCTCATCTTAAGCTCACGTTTCGCCGCCATTCCCTCAAACGTCTCGGAAACGATCTTGGATGCTGCTTCCTTCGTCAACTCAGCTCGAACCACCCCAAAAAAAGCTGCGATACAGCAAATCAAAATCCTCATAGGAAAAGACTGCCCTCGTAATCAAAACGATACCAATTTTTTCTGTCATCTCCGCAACATTTCCAAAAATCTTGAGGAGTGAAATATTTCCAAAAGGCTTTTAGAAAGGCCGTAGCTAGCATCCTCGCCTCCATGATGTGGGAATTGAAAATTGGATAGATTCAAAGATCGGTCTTTCAGATTAAATATGTTCCACTGCTTGAAATCGCCTTCAAACAACAATCTTCCGTATAACAACTAAATCTTCAGATTCGAGAAAGAACAATAATGACACGCAATCAAAAAATCGGAATCATCGGAAGTGGCTTCATCGTCAATGATTGCCATCTCCCAGCCTACCGAAAACTCGGACTGAATATTACGGCGATCGCATCACGAACAAATGCTAATGCCTGCAAAACTGCCAAACTCCATAATATTCCCAAGGTCCACGCAAACATAGAGGCCCTCCTCGATGATTCCTCCATCGAAATCCTAGATATTGCAGTTCCTCCTCAACATCAACCCGATCTTATTCTTGCCGCCTGCCAGCGAGGAACGGTGAAAGGCATTCTTGCTCAGAAGCCTCTCGCGCTAGACTACGCGACCGCCCGCAACTTGGTCGACACGTGTGAAGCAAAAGGAATCATCCTCGCAGTGAACCAAAATATGCGCTTCGACCCTTCAGTGGCCGAGGCATCTTCGCTGCTCAGCGAGGGGCAGTTTGGAGATGCGGTCTTCACCACCATCACGATGCGCGGAATTCCCCACTGGCAACCTTGGCAAGCTGAACTCGAATCTGCTACCCTCAAGATCATGTCGATCCATCACCTCGATTGCCTTCGCTACTGGCATGGCAGCCCTGAAGCGATCTATTGCAGCACCCGCTCTGACCCACGTACTACCTTTCCACATCACGATGGGATCTGCACCAGTATCCTCGAGTATCCTGATGGCTTTCGCGCAACCATCATCGACGATGTTTGGACCGGTCCTGCTCACGAAGGCTGCCCGTCCGACATTCATATCGAATTTCGCATTGAGGGCACCAAAGGCCTCGCTATCGGAAGTATTGGTTGGTGTCAGGATCCTTATACCAGCCCTTCAACTTTACGTCATGCAGCTATCGGAGACTCAAAATTCACTAAAGCAAAGCTCAAAGGCAGCTGGTTCCCCGATGCCTTCGGCGGCACCATGCTTGATTTGCTTCGTGCTATCCAACTTCAGACCCAGCCAACCATAAGCGGGTGTGATAATTTAAAAACCATTGCTCTAGTCGAAGCCGCAGTGCTCAGCTCAACTGAAAAAAGACGTGTTCTTCTCGAAGAAATTCTCCAAACTTAAGATCTTCACCTTATGAAACTTGGAATCATCAACAGCGCTTTTAGCCAAGCCGGCGTCGACACCGTCACCGGACTCGAGCATATCGCACGAATCGGATTCGACTCCGTCGACATATTTACGGAACCCTCTATGATTTCAACTGACGAGATATCTGCGATTACTAAAGCCTGCGAAGCCAATAAACTCCCCATATTCTCTCTTCCTGTCGTTGCAATAGGCCTAATCGATTTTAATGAACCGGTCCGCGAATACCACATCACCCGCTGCAAGGAGTTCATTGATCTGGCCGCCCATTGGGGCGCCAAAAACATCCTCCTAGTACTTGGCGAGTACATTTGGCAGCGCGAGGTCATTACCCCGGAAGAGCAATGGCGCTGGGGCCTCGAATCTTGCCGCATTCTAGGTGATTATGCCGAAAGCCGAGGAATCGATATTGCACTCGAACTCGAACCTTTCCGCCTCAGTCTCCTAAACAGCATCGACGAGATGTCGCGCTTCGTCCGTGAATGCAGCCATCCTCGCGTCAGAGCAAACATTGACATTTCTCATCTCGTTCTTGCTGACAACGGCCCCGAGGAAGTTTGCAAACTTGATGGGCAAGCCATCCATGTTCACATCAGTGACTGTGATGGAAAAGTGCACGGTGATCTCCCCCCAGGACGGGGAGTTGTGAAATTCGCGCCATACTTGCAATCGATCAAAGAACTAAAAATCAATGGAGCAATCTCCATCGAACTTGAGTACTCCCCTGATCCAGAGCGTATCGTGGAATGGGTAGAAGAAGCATATACTGAAACTGCCCGCCTCATGGATCAAGTTGGCCTCAGAGGATAGAAGATCATCAAAGCCTCATCTCCTGCCAATTCCAAATTGGCTGGATTAAGGTCTGCTCATCATCAGCCCTCGAAAAATTCGAAGTCATTAGAGTTAATTATAGTCACCAAAATTACGCTATTTACCGCGACGAAAAGGACCAACCTTATGCTACTAATGATATTTGAACCCACGACAACACCCACCTAGCTGAAGGCCTTGTCATTGAGGAAATGATCAAATCCCCGAAACATAACGGGCGCCCCAATCTTGGAGATGGGAGACCTACACGCCTCACAATTTGTAAAGCACTTCGAACCCATCAGGTGAGAGAGTAGCGAGCGGATACAGATTCGCCTGCCCTAATTTTTCAACGAAGATCTGGATAATCATCTACAAAGAGAGCTCTACATCCTTTGATCCATTAAAAAAGACTGCCATCTTTAGCAGTCTCTAAAAAAGTGGTCGGGGAGACAGGATTCGAACCTGCGACATCTGGTTCCCAAAACCAGCGCTCTACCAAGCTGAGCTACTCCCCGTCACTTCAAGGGCGGGAAATTGTGTCAGACAGCGACATTTGGCAAGCCGAAATCTCTGACTTTTCTCAGAAAAACTCTCCACTCTACTTAGCAACAGCACCAAAAGTCCCTCCCTTCTCTAAAACCTACCTCATTAGCCAACTTTCTGACTTCGAATCGCCCCCCTCCGGCTCCCACCGCTGCCAATAAAATAGAATCCCGCCAGCGGCGCCCGAGCTCCTCCGCGCCCGCAATTGGAGCCCCTTGGCACGTACTTCCTATCCTTTTGGGACTCACCTCAAAATACCCTCGCACATTGATTCCTCGCAAAATCAACTCACGACCCAATACCTTTCCAATCGGTCCAGCTCCTGAAATCACCACTCCCTTCTTCTTGATTTCCGGGAGACGAGCCAAGGCATCGGCTTTTAGAGTCAGCATCATCCTGTGATCAAATCGTGGATCGCTTCGGGTCAACCGACCCGGTCGATCATACCAATCATAAAGCAAATCCGGCAGCTTTCCAAACCGTGCGCCATGCTCTAGCAAGCGCAGCCACAAATCGTAATCCTCTGCAAAACCATTCCGCAAATACCCACCAACCTTCTCAAACAAGCTCTTCGTCATCATCACAGTGGGTTGCACTACCGGACTCTCTACGAATCGCTCACGCGAAACCTTCTCCGGAGTATCCAAACCATTCACCCAATCCACGTAACGATGCATTCCATCGCCCATCGCCTCCTTAAGTGAAATTCCACAACTCGCCACCTCAAACTCGCCTACCTCCAGTAAGCCGACCTGCCTCTCGATCCTTGTCGAGTCACAGCGATCATCCGCGTCCATCCGCGCCAACCACTTTCCTCGACTCTCAGAAACCGCTAGGTCCAGCGCCTCCAACAACCTCGGTTTATTCCCCAAATCGATCACCCTAAGTCGTGGATCATCTCGAGCCAAAAACTCACTCCTTACCAAGTCGGGACAACCATTCAAGACCGCCACTATCTCGAGGTTCTCGTAGGTTTGTCCGACCAAATCATCGAGAGCAAGGCCTGCATCAAACACTTTAGGGCCGACCGGGAAAACGACTGACACCAAATCGCTCATCTAGTAACCTCCACTCGCGCTTACCCCTCCCTGCTCATCGACCGATAGCGTCATTGGGCGTCAACACACCTCGCAATCGTAATCCATTTGACCACCATAATCTTCGGGTGCCACCATCGAAATGGTAAACCACTCGCCGCACGATGGACATTGGACCTCACTGTCGTTCATACTTAAACAATCCACCTTATCGGGTGAGTCGGCAACCGTTTCTTTTGCTCCCCTGAAATCGGGATCCTTAAGTCCAAAACTCTCAATTTCCCTTATCAGTTTTGTAACACCTGACCTGATAAAGAACGATGAATCCGCAAGATCTTGATCTTACTGAACAACTCACGACATCACTGAACAGCTTCCAGTTAAAAATCGAGAGTCGGCAAAAGTGATTCCACCCCCAAATACCTAACCTATCTCAATCGAAAAATAAAAGGAATGACTGCTTTCGTTTCCACTCCCTGTCCAGCAGAATCCTTGGGCGGCTCGAAGCGGTAGAGCCTTGCGGCCTTCAAGGCAGCTGCGTCTAGCGATCCACTACCACTGCTCGATGCAACCCTTGCATTTGAAACCCGCCCAGAACGCGCCACTCCGACCATAACGACCACCTTCCCCTCAATCCCAGATCGTCGCGCCCCGGTAGGATAAACAGGGGCACAACGGAAAGCAACCTTTGCAGGACTTGGCTTGCTTACTGATGTGGGATTTCGAACCAACTGAGGTTTGGGTTTCACCTCAGATTTCTTTTCTTCATCCCAAGGTTCAAAAGTTTCCTCAGACCAAGCCAGATCGTCCATCATTGGCATTTCTTCGATTTCAGGAATAGGAATAGCATCGGGTGACTGCACCAATTGCAAGTTAAGTGGAACCGATGAGAGCGGAGGAATCGAAATACTCGGCGAAAACTCGTGGTTTTTTGAGACCTCTTCTACTTCCTCGAGTTTTTCGATTTCCTCAGAATATTGAACGACCGGCCCACTTGATTCGGCAACATAAAGAGCCGTCGCAAGCGAGATTGAAATGAGAGCCAGTGAGCCAAAAACACCGAGCACGATGAAAACCGACCCAATCGACGAAAACAAAAGCTCGCGACGAAACGGCAATTTTATTTCGAGGGTTGGACGTTCTATATTCATAACGACGAATATTATTTTAAAGATCTGGAGCCGACGCGATAGAGGAGTAAGACGGAATGACCGAAAAATTGAAACCAGATAGAGCTCAATTTTAGCAACAAGGAGAATCGCCAACTGAGCAAATCCAAACGCCTGAGCGGAGATTTCCCACATGAGCTGCAATTAAGAATACTCCGCCAAGGGTGGTTATGATCGCTGCTGGCGGGATATGCAGCGAAGGTTCTCCGGACTCCGAAACTTGAATACTGGGGCAGCATCCGTCTACGCAGGCTTCTGTGTCAGTAGGCTCATCCATAATCTCGCTAGCGCATCCCTCGCAACTCGACTCATCAGACGACGATTCACAGGCTTCAACTTTTGAAGGTTCAGCTCCATTCGTTGGCTCATTAACTAACCCCGAAGCAGGATTATCAACTTTGGAAAAGGCGGGAAGAGTCGCCCCAAAAAGAACGAAAACAATTCCAACCGCGGCTGAAACAACTATCCAGCGCTTCCGATGTTTCCGATAGCCTTTCAGAAGAGAAAAGCCGGCAAGGGGAACAATAAAAATCGCAACAAGCGCATGTGAAGCAGGGTGCGCCCAGATCTTACCGAAAGTTGGAAGAAAAATAAGCAATATCGGCGCTAGAGCACAGTGAATCGCGCATAAAATTGAGGTCGCAACGCCAATTCGGTCAGCAGTTTTCTCAGTGAGTTGGATTCGGTTTGGATCGGCGGTAGCGGCTGTGTTCATAATAAAAATCACTAAAGAGTCTCGCCATATTTTCTGGACGCAGGCGAATCAAATAGCAGTGTTTGGGCAATAGACAAACCAAAGAAAAGCAACCCCGAGACGTGGCAAGAACATCACTTCTGGCCCTTATTCTTATGGACTTTAAGGTATAGCCTTGAAAAAGTCTTCTCTTATTGCAGTTTACTTGCAATAACAAAATGCGTCTTTTTTGGGATTTTCTTAAAAAAAGAATACCGATTCTCCAGTTAAGAACTAGCGAGAATCTATCTTAGAAGATGGCCTTATAAGCCACGTTCCCATCCCATTTTCAAAGGCTAATAAGATAAGATCGCTTAGAAAGATTGAGCGAAACGCCCACGGCCGAAAGACTCACTACCCTTAAACCATCTTTTCAATGGGACTAAGACAACCTTATTTTAAACGGTCAACCATCTCAAGCCCCAGTCGGGGAGCATAGATGACACCCTTCGACCCAAGGCCATTGATCATCCACCCTTTACCTTCTTGGAATTTCACTACCGGCCTACTTCGGTTGATAATTGGACGAATGCCTGCCACATGACTAACCACTTCGTAATCGCGCGTTGTGAAATTCTTCAGGATGTTTTCCACTTTTCTCCGACCTTCTTCTGTTGGCCCAGTTTCCAGATGATCCCAATCGTAAGTAGCCCCGACTCTGTAGAGGTCCCCACCAATTGGAATGAGCCAGCCGGCTCGATTTAGAATTCGGTTCTCGCCCCAATCCGAAATACGGACAGTAAGGATCTCTCCCTTCGCACTCCGATGTTCGATATCCGAAAAGTCACTTCGTATTAGCCCCGAGGCCCCTGTACACCAAATCTGAGAATCTCCTTGCGGAGCATCATACCACTCTCCTCCTTGATCCAAAAACTCCTCACGAGCTACTTTCAAAAACCTTGGACAATCCAACCATCCACCTTGTTTCCAAAGAACACCCTCATCGGTAACGTTAGCGATCCATGGTTTAACAAGCTCACGCTTTCGCTCAAACTTTGCACGGTCAACCTCATCGAACCATAAGCGTAAAATAGGCACGGAATGAAAGAGTCTCTCTCCCAAACTTTGGTAAAACGGAAGCGCTAGCTCCCAAGCTTTTTGAACCTCCCAACTCGGTTCAAAATTACGACCCGCTACCGGGTTGACTAAGCCTGCCGCCACCTGCGAGCTCCCTCCGTGGCCGTCATCGACAACACGCACTCGATACCCGGCACGCTGCAACTGCAAGGCTACACAGGCTCCTGCTAGACCAAATCCGATAATTTCCACCATCAGTGCCTAGAGCTGGGTATTTAAAGCCACTAAAAATCGACGGACCTTCACTGTCGCCGTTCCGATGAAGGAAGTTCCAACATTTGCCATACCCAAATTAAAAACCATCAGTCTGCATCTGCAAAGCGTGAAGCTTAAAGGCCGTAGACCTAGACTTTTAAAATCTATGAGGGTTTCCATTAACACTTCACACGAGAGCCTCTGACACTTTCCAAGCCTCAGCGAATAAATCGGGGACTTGCTCTCGACCAAAGAGATTCTATGGTCCCCATAGCTCATGAAACTTATTTTTGCTTTGATCCTCAGCTTAAGCTCCTTCGCGGAAGCATTTAAGGTTCCCAGAGAGGCGCACAATCTTGCTCAACTCGATGAAGTTCAGGAAAAAGCAACTAAAGCAAAGCAACCGATTGCTTTTGTCATTGCAGAGAAAAAAATGACCGCGACATGAGTGGATTGCCCAGGAGCCGTCAGTGTGTCGGCCAGTAAAGCAGTCCTCGGATTTTCAAAGAGTATCGTCGTCGATGTCTCGGAAACCGCTGGTCTTCCAGATCTTATTAAAAATGCTTACCGGACTGGAGGCGCATCAATTCCTATCGTCATCTTTACAGATCCGGGTGTGACCCAGATTTTTGGCCGTTACGATCACCCCGCGATGAAAAGCCAAAAGTATGGAACAATTTTCAAACCAGCTCGCGATGGCGTCGCCAAAGCTAAAAAAGACGGTAATTTTTCCGGAGGAGGGAGGCCCGTGGTAGTTATCAAAGTTCAGGGTGGCAAAGTTGAAAGTTGGAAAAGTTCTGCCGGAACCGAAATCAAGGCCAAACTCGTGGCTATTGAAGACGAAAAGACCTATCTTTTTGTCACTGAAGCTGGAAAAAAGATCCGTGCGACTGCCGCACAACTCGATGGAACTAGCGTCGCAAAGGCGCGCAAGTTGGCAGGATTAAAATAAAGCCTAAATCTCTTTCCCACAACTGACTTAGATCGTTCGTGAGGTTGCTTCCCCAGCAAAAAAATAAAAAAGCACGGAAGTCTTCCCTCCCGTGCTTTAAAAATTAGCTAACCCAAAACTACTTCACACTCATGATGCCACGCATCAGGAGAGCATGTCCTGGAAAAGTGCAGATGAAGTTGTATTCGCCTGCCTCCGACGGAGCATTAAATTCGAGAGTCTCGCTCTGCCCTTTCTCCAGCAACTTAGTCGCATGAAGGATGCTATTGGAATTAGGTAGGAATTGTTTCTTGAAACCATCAGCACCGAGAGCAATTGCTGCCGCTGCAACCGAATCAGCAGTCCCGGGCTTCGTGATCACCAAATTATGAGGCATAAAATCGGGATTCACGAAAGTAAGCTTCACTTTTTTACCCGCCCTCAACTCAACTTTTTTTACGTCAAATTGGATTTTCTCAACAATCGCATTCACCCGAATCTCGGTAAGTGAGGGCGTGTCCTTGACTCCTCCAGGAATGATCTTCATCTCCTCTTCCTTCTCGATTTCCTGTTTCCCTTT
>DCQM01000191.1:0-400 GCA_002323895.1 Akkermansiaceae bacterium UBA1518 | reverse complement strand
CGTGTGGATCAACTGATTTCATAACGAGATCAAGAAGATCAGTGTTGCGCACGTTGTGTTGTTGGTGAACCCAAAGCGCTTCAAGCATAGGAATGCCATCTTCCTTCTTTGAAGGATTAAACTGCTTCACCCAATCCTGGGTCGCTTTGATGACCTCGTTGGTATCGCGCTCACTGATTTCTACGCGAGTCCGGTGACGGACATACATGTCCGGGTGTTTGAAATTTTCAAGGAGTTGAGTCATCGAAGCACCATCAATTTTGACAGGCTTTTGAAGTGGCTTCTTGGTATTCACCAAACGATAGATTCGACCGTGCACCTTATCACGATTTGGGTCGCGCACGTTGTGCTGCATGTGCCCGATGATCATATTATGCCAGTCGGCTATGTATAGGGCCCC
>DCQM01000054.1 GCA_002323895.1 Akkermansiaceae bacterium UBA1518 | reverse complement strand
GAAGTCTTTGAAAAAAATGAGAAAATCGGAGGGAAACTTAACCTATTCGAGAAAGACGGCTTTACCTTTGACCTCGGACCTTCGATTTTCACCCTCCCCCAGTTCTTTCGAGACCTCTTTGAGCGAGCCGGAAAAAGGATGGAAGACTATGTGCAACTCGACGCCGTGACTCCCCACTGGCGCAACTTTTTCGAAAAGGGGCCTTCTATCGATCTTTATCAGGAAAATGAGCTCATGAAAAATGAGCTCGCGAAGCTCCCGGGTGATCTCGAGGAAAATTGGGCAGAACTCCAAAGTTTCCTCGATTATGGTCGCAGACAATACGGTGTCGTCAACGACGGCTACTTCAAAAAGGGCCTCGATAATCTTTGGGAATTCATCAAGCACTACAAGCTCGGCCTCATGGGCGGTAAGATCGACTACCGAGCAACCATGGCCGAATCCATAGCCAAGCGCCTGAGCGACCCAAAGCTCCGCATGATTTTTGAATACTTCATCAAGTATGTTGGGTCCTCCGCTCTCCAAGCGCCCGGCTACATGAACTTGATGCCCATTATCCAATACGACTACGGTCTTTGGTATGTTCGTGGAGGCATGTATCAACTCGCAAACGGCCTTGGGAAATTAATGGAGGAAATGGACATTACCGTTCACCTGAATGCCGATGTTCAAAGTATTGCAAAAGAAGGAAAAAAGGTGACATCAGTCAACCTTGCCGACGGCACCTCTCATACTGCGGATATTATCGTGAGTAATATGGAAGTCATTCCGGCCTACCAAAAACTCCTGAACGAGCCCTCTGCCTTCACTCAAAAACTCGACAAAAAATTCTCGCCGGCCTGCTCTGGCATCGTTCTCCATATCGGAACAAACAAGCCTTTCCCCCAGTTGGCTCACCACAACTTTTTCTTTTCTGAGAACCAGCACAAGCACTTCAAGACTGTCTTTGAAAAGCAAGAACTTCCGGAAGATCCGACTCTCTATGTCGTTGCCCCGACTCGGACTGATGCGACTAAAGCCCCAACAGGTTCTGACAATATTAAAATTCTTCCGCACATTCCACCACTCCGTGAGGGTTCGAATGTCACCCATGAAGACTACGTCGCTCTAAAAGAACGCTGCCTCGACAAAATGGAGCGCTGTGGCATCAAGGGGCTTCGGGAAAGTATCGTCGTCGAAGACCTTCTCACTCCAGTTGACATCGAAAGGATGTATCGTTCTAACCGCGGATCAATTTACGGTGTAGTCACCGACTGGAAGCGGAACTATGGATTCAAGGCGCCCAAAACTTCCTCTAAATATAAGAACCTCTACTTCACTGGCGGCAGCACAAATCCAGGTGGTGGAATGCCCATGGTGATTCTCTCTGGGCAAAACTGCGCCGACCGTATTATCGCGCGCCACCCTCTTTCGTGAGCTAAGCATTCTACCAGTGAACCCTTACAAAAAGAGATGTTCCTCACACTTCCAGTCATCGCCCTTCTGATTTCTTTCGCGATTCTCTTCTCTCTCTGCCGTCCACGCTACCTCACTTCAAAAACCGCCAATGCTGGGAAAATTTCCATCATCATACCGGCTCGTGACGAAGAACATAATATTACAAAGCTTCTCACCTCCATTCGCAGCCAATCCAATCAACCATTGGAGATCCTCGTCATTGATGATCAATCGATTGACAAAACTGCCGAAGTGGCACGTGAGCTAGGGGCTACGGTTATTGTAGGAAAAGAAATGCCCGCGGGTTGGAAAGGCAAAACTTGGGCTTGCCAACAAGGAGCCGATGCCGCGGTTGGTGAATGGTATCTTTATCTTGATGCCGACATCACTCTTCTTGAGAATGGACTTGGTAAATTGGCAGCTCTTACCTCAGTTAAGGCCACCCATTCTATTTGCCCTTTCCACAAAATTCAGAGGCCCTACGAACAACTTTCCGCCTTCTTCAATACCATCACCCTTGCCGGCGTCGACACCTTCGCAGCAACGCAATCTTCTCAGGGCACCCTCTTCGGCCAAGTCCTCTTAATTCATCGCGACCACTATCAGAAAGCCGGGGGACATGAAGCGGTCAAAGATGAAATACTTGAGAACTTCCAATTCGCGCAACGCCTTAAAGCCCAAAAATACGACGTCAATTTATACCTCGGTAAGGGAACCGTCGAGATGCGTATGTTCCCCCAAGGTTTCGCTCAACTCACGAGCAGCTGGAAAAAGGGCTTCCTTGCCGGCGCAGCTCAATCCCCTAGGCGCGCGCTTCTCACTACCTCACTCTGGCTCACCGGGGGCATGATGCTGTTGGTCGCCTTTACTCTCATTCCCTTTGGAGATTCCACTTTTCTATTGGCAACTCTCTTGTGCTCATTTTGTTACGGTTTTCTCTCCTTCTTTTGTTTTCGGCTCGCCGGAAACTTCTCGCTCTGCACAGCCCTCCTTTTCCCGATCCCTCTCTTATTTTACCAACTCCTCTTTTTTAAGGCTCTACTTGATCAGAAGAAAGGCGTGAAAGCCACCTGGAAAGGTCGCACCATCGACTAAGAACACGCCATGTGGCTCGAATTTTCCAATCTAACCATCACCTTGCTCAACTGCCTTGGCATCCCCGCGGTCCACTTGGCGATCGCTTGGCTCTGCGAACAATTCAGCGACCACTATTTCATCCGTTGTCTCCCGTCTGTCGCACCAAAACCGAATAAATTTTACGAAAAATACTTATTCATCCGCCGTTGGAAACATCTCCTACCAGATGGAGCGCCATGGTTCGATGGCTTCCCGAAAAAAAAGCTTCAATCAACCGAGCCCGACTACCTCCGTAAGTTTATTCTGGAAACCCGACGCGGCGAATTTTCCCATTGGGTTCAGTGGATCCTAATTACCGGTTTCATTACGTGGAATCCGTTTCCAGCCAACCTCATAATCATCGCTTACGCTTTCGCCTCAAACGTCCCCTGCCTC
>DCQM01000104.1:41579-42147 GCA_002323895.1 Akkermansiaceae bacterium UBA1518 | reverse complement strand
ATTGACCACGAGCGATTCACTTTCAAATTTCAAGGGCTCAACACTCGTCTCACTGGGGTGGAGGAAGCGCATGTGGCGCATCAAATCCTCGCTTAAGTCGAGACAAACTAGGATACTATACCTAGATCCGAAGATGAGTTCCCATTCAGCTACTAGCCATCTCGCTTTCGCCGCGGGTTTGCTCTTGCTCGTGCCAAAGGCAAGGGCTGAAGGGAAAGGTCTCGAATTCAATCGGGATGTTCGGCCAATCCTTTCCGACAAATGTTTCGCGTGTCATGGGTTTGATGCGAAGACGCGGAAGGCGGGGTTGAGATTAGATACCAAGGAAGGAGCGTATTCTTTGAAGGATGGCGTTCAGGCGATCAAGCCGGGCGCTTTACAAGAAAGCGAAGTCTGGCATCGGATCACACATGACGATGAAGACGAATTAATGCCTCCGCCGGAGAGTAATAAGAGTCTTACGGAAGAGGAAAAAGAAGTTCTCAAACGCTGGATTGAGCACGGTGCAAAATACCAGCCGCACTGGGCTTTTGTGCCGCCGAAAAAGAGGGCGCCTCCGGTGGTGTCG
>DCQM01000104.1:40569-41195 GCA_002323895.1 Akkermansiaceae bacterium UBA1518 | reverse complement strand
CTGTCGTTCTCGCCCGAGGCTGACCGCACGACCTTGATTCGCCGGGTCACTTTGGATCTCACTGGCTTACCGCCGACTCTGCAGCAATTGGATCAGTTTCTCAATGACGTGGCACCTGGAGCCTACGAACGATTAGTGGATCGCTTGATGGCGACTCGCGATTATGCCGAACGCCGGGCGCAGGATTGGCTCGATCTGGCTCGTTATGCTGATACGCGGGGCTTTGCGGATGACAAGATGCGTCAGATCTGGCCCTACCGTGATTGGGTGGTTCGCGCGCTTCATCGTAATATGCCATTCGACCAATTCACGATCGAGCAACTTGCGGGGGATATGCTGCCCAACGCGACTGACGAGCAACGAATTGCGACGGGCTTTCACCGCAACGCGCCCCAGGCTCGTGGGAACACCTACCCGGCCGAAGAGTATCGTCTCAAAGGAGTGACCGACCGTGTCAATACGACGGGAAAAGTTTGGTTAGGTTTGACCATGGAATGTGCAGAGTGCCACGACCACAAATTCGATCCGATCAGTCAGCGTGATTACTTTTCAATGTTTGCTATTTTCAACAGCACCGAGCACCGGGGCAAGGGATATGGACAGGGAGGCCCGACAATGACCTACCG
>DCQM01000104.1:32292-40175 GCA_002323895.1 Akkermansiaceae bacterium UBA1518 | reverse complement strand
TTGGTTTCAGCTCGCAAGAAACTTCCTGCTCCAAAAGCTCTCGGCGAGGAGGGCTTGTTGGGGAAATGGGATGCGCTTCATGTCGAATCCGACGCTACGAAGTTTTGTGCTACTGGGGACCTCACCATCACCGCCAAAATCCGCACCAAGCAGCCGGTCGCGAATCTTGTCTCCAAATACGATTGGCCTGGTAAGCAACGCAGTTATGTTTTTGGGATCGGCGGTGAGGGCGATGAAGAAGGAAGGCCTGGACACCTCTTTTTCTGGGCATCCGCTCGGACTGATCCGTACCAAGGCATCGCCATCCACGGCAGTCGGGTGGTCAATGATAATCATGATCACGATGTCGCCCTTGTCTTCAAAGCCGGGGAATCAGTGCGCCTCTTCGTCGATGGTATTGAGGACACCAAGGCTCGCGTGATCGGTTCACCGCCTCGATCGATTGCCGTTTCAAATCGTCCTCTTGCGATCGGGGTTGGCTATAAAAACTCATCTAAGCCTAATGCGCATCGCTTCGAAGGTTCGCTTAGGGAGGTTCGGCTCTATGGCCGTGCGCTCGAGCTGATTCCAGAGAACGAGCAAATTCAAAAACTCCAGTCGGCTTTACATGAAATCGACGACAAGCAATCTGCAGGTTCGAAAGAAATTTCAGCTGTTCCCGTGATGAAAGAGCGCACGTCGCCCCGGCAAACTTTCATTCACCTCCGTGGAAGTTTCCTCAGCCCGGGAGATAAAGTGTCACCTGCCGCTCCTAAAATTTTGGTGCCCGAAGGTGAGAGGCAACCTGGTGACCGACTCGAATTCGCGCGTTGGCTCGTCGATGGAAAGAATCCACTTGTGGCGCGGGTTATTGTGAATCGCTTTTGGCAGAGCTATTTTGGCCAAGGTCTCGTCAGCACTTCGGACGACTTTGGGTCGCAAGGGGCACCGGCCACTCATCCCAAATTGCTTGATTGGTTAGCGACTGAATTTGTCGAAAGCGGTTGGGACATGAAATATCTTAACCGCCTGATTGTGACCTCGGCGACGTATCGGCAAGCAGCGAAGATTAGTTCGCAGCTCAGGGAAAGAGATCCAAAAAATCGAGTCCTCTCTCGCATGGCCCGGGTCCGCCTGCCGGCCGAGCAAATCCGTGATCAGGCTCTCGCAATCGGTGGCCTTCTTAAGTCTTTTCCGGGTGGTCCAAGTGTCTTTCCTCTGCAGCCTCAAAATTATTGGGAAGACCGCGATCTTCCCGGGAAATGGAAGGCTGGAAGCGGTGACGATTTGCACCGCAAGAGCCTCTACATTTATTGGAGACGCATGGCTCTGCATCCCACGATGGAACTCCTTGATGCTCCAGCTCGTGCGGTCTGCGTTTCCAGACGCAACTCGGCAAATTTACCGACCCAAGCGCTCGTGACTTTGAATGCGCCGGTCTTTGTCGAGTCCGCAGAGGGTTTGGCCAAACGACTGCTCGGGGAGTCTTTTGACCCCAAGGAGCGCCTCGATCTCGCGTTTCGACTTTGCCTTGGCCGGCTTCCTGATGCTGACGAGCGGGAGAAGTTCCTGAGTTTTTTAGAGAGTCATTCCGCGCCATCTGATCTCGCGAAGTGGCAGAGTTTATCTACCGTCCTTTTGAACCTCGACGAGACTATTACACGTCCATGAACCATCCATGCTCCTCAGCAGATCTTACCCGCCGCGCTTTTCTGGGGCGGTCGGCGGGTGGGATTGGTTCGGTAGCGCTTGCGTCCTTGCTGAATGACAAGCTTCACGCTGGGCAGGGGAGCTTGCCAAACTTCCATCATGCTCCCAACGCAAAGCGCGTCATTTTTCTCTTCATGGCGGGGGGGCCTTCGCACATCGATCTTTTTGACCCCAAGCCGAAGCTCAATGAACTCGATGGGGAAGCGATTCCAAAGGAGTTGCTGAAGGACCATCAGCAGTTTGCGTTGATTCGTGGAACACCGAACCTAAAGGGTTCGCCCTATTCATTTCGTCCCCGCGGGGAATCAGGCACGATCATCTCAGAACTGATGCCTCATCTTGCAACGGTCGCCGATGAATTGACGGTGATTCGTTCGATGCACACTGACACCAACGTACACGATCCGGGGGTGAATTTCATGAACTGCGGAACCTTATTGGGTGATCGGCCGACTCTTGGATCCTGGATGTCTTATGGGCTTGGTTCGGTTAATGATGACCTTCCTGCTTATACGGTGCTGACTTCCGGAGTGAGCGATGGCCAACCGCTTTTGCAGAGTTTTTGGGGGAATGGATTTCTCGAATCCCGGCACGCTGGCGTGCCTTTCCGGAATAGTGGTGCTCCAGTGCTCCATCTTGATAATCCAAAGGGCGTCTCGACCAAGGGTCGGCGAACTGAACTTGATCTACTGCAGTGGATGAATCGCCGCCAACACCAGACTCTGGGTGATCCCGAGATCGCGACTCGCATTGCTTCGTATGAATTGGCCTTTCGTATGCAAGCCAGCGTGCCGCAACTTGCCGATCTGAGTAAGGAGTCAGAGAAAACCCTTGAGCAATATGGCGCTGATCGCGTGAAGCCATCTTTCGCTCGGAACTGCCTGATGGCGCGTCGCCTTGTCGAGCGTGGTGTTCGTTTTGTGCAACTCTACGACCGTGGTTGGGATTCGCATACCGATATGGATCGCGAACACCGACGGCAATGTGGCGCGGCCGACCAACCGATTGCTGCGCTCATTGCTGATCTTAAGCAACGTGGTTTACTTGACGACACCCTTGTCATCTGGGGCGGCGAATTTGGCCGGACACCGGTGGCGCAAGTGATGGGCAAAACCTGGGGGCGTGACCATCACCCGCACGGCTTTACGATGTGGATGGCCGGCGGTGGAATGAAACCTGGCCTCACCTACGGTGCGACTGATGACTTTGGCTATCACGCCACCGAGAACAAAGTTCACGTCCACGATCTCCATGCCACTATTCTTCACCAGCTAGGCATCGACCATAAACGCCTCACCTTCCGCAGTCAGGGCCGCGACTTCCGGCTCACCGATGTGCATGGCCATGTGATTAAGGATCTACTGGGCTAAGCTCCAGAAAATTGTGGGGTTTCCAAGCTAGACGCCTTAGCCTACTCGGGATAAAATAAATCCTGCTCGGTTGAAGACGAGTACACACACATCTATATTTCTTACTCATATCGTCGATATTACGGCGATGCGCACTCAGCTATGAAGCCGAATACATTTCTACTCACTACCGTCCAGGCCCTTGTGGCCGGCTCTGTTTTTCTTAATGCGACACCGGTTATTTCCGAATTTATGGCCGATAACGATACGGTCTTGGCCGATGAAGATGGCGATTTTTCGGACTGGATCGAAATTCACAATCCAGATGGGAACGAGGTCGATCTCGACGGCTACTTCCTGACTGATAAGGCGAGTAACCTCGACAAGTGGCGAATTCCCGCAGTCACTATCCCGGCTGGGGGTTACCTTGTTATTTTCGCTTCTGATAAGGATCGTTCAAATCCAGAGGCAGAGTTACACACTAGTTTTAAACTCCCTTTGAAAAGTGGTTACCTTGCCTTGGTGGCACCAGATGCCGTCACCGTCCTAACCGATTTTGGCTCGACTTATCCTTTGCAATTTGAGGACCAGTCATACGGAAAAGATAGTTTTGGGTCTGTGACACAGCAGCAGTTGATCAGTGGCACTTTGCCGGCCAAGTATTTTGTGCCATCGGATGGCTCACTGGGTGACACCTGGCAGGCACGTCCAGACTCCTTCAATGATTCGGCCTGGACTTCAACTACGACGGGAGTTGGATTCGACTCGGGGGTTCTCCTCGACTTGGTGGGCGACACGAACCTCGGCAACTCGACTCTCAAGCCGGCGATGCAGTCAATCAACGCCAGTTGTTACATCCGTATTCCATTCACTTACGACCCAAATAATAACCAGATACAATCGCTCTCTCTCAGCGTGAATTGTGACGATGGATTTGTTGCCTACATCAATGGAGTGGAATCAGGGAGCTACAATAACCCTGGCAATCTGGCTTGGAATTCCAATGCTACGGGATCGCGATCCGACTCTGTCGCGGCAGCTGAACCAATTGTGGTTGATGCCACGGCGGGCGCAACGCAGGTGGTGGAAGGAGTAAACATCCTTGCGATACACGGCCTAAATCGGTCGGCAAATAGCTCTGATTTTCTTATTTATCCCGAGCTTACGGCCGCTGTTGTCGATACTTCTGGAGCGCAACGTGAAGGTTTTTTTAATTCGCCAACTCCGGGGCTCCCCAATTCCAGCGGCCAGGCCGCTGGTCCTCTATTTGTCAGTTTTACCGATAAGCCCGAGAGGCCTACCGCTGGCCAAGACCTCATTGTCACGGCTAAGATGGAAGCCGTTTCGTCTCCTGTTGCCTCGGTTACCATGTTCTATCGTGTCATGTTTGGTGGCGAGAAGACACTTCTCATGAATGATGAGGGCACTGGCTCTGACGCTTTGGCCAATGATGGCATCTTTACCGCTGCCATCCCTGGAAGCGACTTCGACTCGGGAGAGATGATCCGTTGGAGATTCGAGGCGAGTGACGAGTTGGGGCTAGAAACAAAAATACCCGCCTTCAAGGATCCTGTCGACTCCCACCAATATGTCGGAACGGTTGCGGTGGATCCCTCTATTAAAACTAAGCTCAGCGTCGTGGAATGGTTTGTCCAAAACCCAGCGCGAGCCACTGGAACGGGTGGAACGCGTGGTGCGATTTTTTATTTGGGCGAGCTTTACGATAATGTCTTTTTTAATCGTCATGGTCAGTCGACTGGAGGATTCCCCAAGAAAAGTTACAATATTGATTTTAATAAGAGCCAGCGCTTCAGGTGGAGCGAGGATGCTCCTCGAACCAAGGATATTGACCTCATCACCAACTGGGCCGACAAGTCAAAGGTTCGCCATGTTATGGGCTATGAGATCATGCGTAATGCTGGCGTGCATGCTCACTTCGCATACACGGTTCGTGTACAGCAGAACGCCGAATTTTTTAGTACGGCAGACTTCGTTGAAGACGCCGATAATATTTATTTGAAGCGCGCGGGGCTCAATGAGGATGGCGCGTTGTATAAGGCTTACAACAATACTCTGACAGGAAGTGCCAATTCGGGGTTCGAAAAGAAGAACCGGCGCGACGAGAATAATTCCGACCTTCAGGACTTGATCAATGGCCTCGCCCAGAGTGGCGCCTCGCTGGACAATTTCACCTTCGACAACGTCAACATACCGATGTGCGTCAACATGATGGCTGCCGCGGCCGTTATCCGGAACATCGACATGCACCGGAAGAATTGGTACATCTACCGTGATACCGGGAAGACTGACGAGTGGGCACTCCTCCCCTGGGACCTCGACCTCTCTCAAGGGCGCTATTGGAGATCGCAATTCAACTATTTTAGTAACCTTATGGAGACAAATGGCTATATCGAGACAGGCAATTCCGTGCGCCTCCTTTCTCAGCTCTATAGCCGTCGATCGACGAGAGCCATGTTCTACCGTCGGGTTCGAAGCTTACATGATCTCTATTTACAGTCAGCTGATACGCCCATGGAAGAGCGCTATTACGAACGTAGACTCAATGAGCTGTCAGCTTTGCTAGACCCCGAAGATATCGTGCCTTCAGATGCCCAGCTCGATTTTGAAAAGTGGGGTTCTTGGCTACACAACGCGGATGGGGGTTCTGCTCCCGCCGTTCCATACACGACTAATAATCCTGATGTCGAAACCATGGCTGAAGGAGTCCAGCGTTTACGCGACGAATTTTTAGCGCCACGAAGGGCATTTATTTACTCTCAAAATTCTATCCCTGATGCGCAGACGGGTCAGCTGAGTCTTGCATACACTCCTCTGTTATCAGCGGGAGCACCTCTGACTCACTTCGTTCCTAACGACGACTCCGTCGATAACTCCTGGATGGAATTTGATTTTAACGACACCAACTGGCTTGCGGGAACTACTGGCGTAGGATTCGATTCTAGCACAAAATATGATCCGCTTATTGGCACCGATACTGAAGCAATGATGCGGGGGACTCATTCCTCGGTCTACATGCGTTGTGAATTCGAGGTTGCTGACCCCTCTATCTATCAGGCGATGGAGTTGCGAATGAAGTATGATGATGGTTTTGTCGTTTATCTCAACGGCACCAAGATTGCAGCAGAAAAGGCTCCGTCTAATCCTGCTTGGAACTCGATTGCTACTGCTGGCTATGAAGCTGACCCCTTGGAGTATGATACCTGGAATGTCAGCGCATCTCGCGGTGAGCTCAGACCTGGGACCAACGTCCTTGCGATCCATGGCATGAATCGGTCTTTGGGGAGTAGCGATCTAATCTTCATGCCGGAATTGCATGGTGGTATCGCTGATTCTAACGGGAGTATTGAGCCTCTAATCGAGTTTGGAGCAATCGAATTTAACCCCGTTTCGACCAATCAGGATGAAGAGTATATTGAGCTTGTGAACAACAATGGGATTGCGGTCGATGTCTCAAACTGGAAGGTAAGAGGCGGAGTTGAATTTGAGATACCTGCTGGCACGGTTATTCCTGCGGGCTGGACACTCTACCTAAGCCCGGATGCTAAGTCTTTTCGCGCTCGTAAGACTGGTCCTGCCGGAGGGCAGGGGAATTTTGTGGTGAGCCCCTATAAAGGACACCTTTCGAACCTTGGAGAGGCGCTTACGCTTATTGACCAACATGGAATGGAGAACAATTTCACTTCCTACGCCGGCAATCCTACCGACCAACAGGAGCATCTCGTCATTACTGAAATCATGTATCATCCCGAGCCTGATGGACTTGCCGAGTATATCGAATTGATGAACGTGAGTGACTCCGTAACTCTGGATCTTGCAGGTGTAAAATTCACCAGTGGTATCGATTTTGATTTTACCGGAAGCTCCGTCTCCAGCGTGGCGCCAGGCGGGCGGGTTCTCGTTGTGCGTGATCTCGCCGCATTTGAACTCGCTTATGGTAAAGGACTCCCAGTCGCGGGAGTCTTTGCAAATTCTACGAGTTTGAGTAATGCAGGGGAGAAGTTGAAACTTGAGGACGCCTCGAATGGCACGATCAAGGAATTCTCTTATAACGATAAGTCGCCTTGGCCTGTAGCAGCCGACACACTTGGCTATAGCATAGTTCTTAGGGCGCCGGGTCAGAATCTCGACCCTTCTGAGCCTACTCACTGGAGGGCAAGTGTCGCTCCTGGAGGAACACCTGGAAGTTCTGATGGCACTCTGCTTGCGGGCAATCCATCGGATGATCTCGACGGTGATGGATTGAATGCTCTTCTGGAGCATGCGCTTGGAACCAGTGATAATGATGCGACGCAATCGGGATCTGCCAGTGCTAGCCGCATGATTATCGATGGCATCCTTTACGATTCTTTCACCTACACCGTGAGGGAAGTCGCTGATGATGTGCGGACAACGGTTGAGACAACCACCGACCTTCAAAATTGGAGTAGTGACCCGGCCGATTTCGTCGAGGTAGTCGTGATTTCCAATGGCGATGGAACGGTGACTCGTACCGTGCGCTTGGCGACACCTGCGATAGCTGATAGCCAGCGTTTCTTCCGGGTCAAAGCAGAGTTACGTTAGAGCAATTTTTCTTTGAGGCTTCATGAAGCGCTTAATTCGACAATCGATTTGGCTTGTCTGGCCGTTGTTATGGACGGCTTCGATTTTTGCCGATGAGAAAAAAACGCTGCCTCCTCCAATCACTCATGATTCTGTCAAATCAGCAGATGACTTCACACTGATCGTCTTGCCGGATACTCAGGGTTATGCTGATACTCGGCACCGGGAGACTCAAAAACGTTGGCCAGAAATCGGCGATCAGAGGGCCTGCTTTTTTGGGCAGAC
>DCQM01000104.1:12230-31893 GCA_002323895.1 Akkermansiaceae bacterium UBA1518 | reverse complement strand
GACGATGAATGGGAGATCGCGGACGCCGCGTTCAAGACGATCGAGTCCCATGTTCCTTACGTTCTCTGTTCTGGAAATCATGACATGGGTTACTCACCTCAGCTACGCAAGACGAGCCAATCTCGCGTAAGCCAGTTCAGTCGTTATTTTCCACCTTCACGTTTCACGAAGAACCCTTTGTATGACGCATACTTCGAATCTGAGAAAGAGGGGCACTTTCGGGAGGCCGGGAAAACTGAGAACTATTACCTCTTTTTCCAAGCAAGCGGGATGAACTTTTTGGTGATTACCCTCGAGTTCAAACCGAGGGACGAAGCGATAGCTTGGGCAAACCAAGTGGTGGAGAGGTATCCCGGCCACCGGATTATTGTGGTCACCCACGGGTATCTTACGAAGAAAGGTCGGCTTTCGGAATCCGATGGATATCTGGTCAAAGGCAACTCAGGAAAAGCGATCTGGGAAAAGTTCGTCAGCCGGCACTCCAACATCTTTCTGGTGCTTTCGGGACATGCCGGAGAGAGCCGATTGACCAGCGAGGGACGGCACGGAAACCTTGTCCACCAGATCCAATCTGATTATTGGTATTTTGATCTCCCGCGAATTAAAGCGGGGAGCGGTTTCTTGCGCATCTTGACTTTCCGTCCCGGCGAGGACCGGATCCAAGTGGAAACTTACTCGCCCGTGCTTGATGAATTCCTCACCCGCCCAAGTAGCAAGTTTTCGTTACCATACGCCATGAAGAAGAAAGGTGGCTAATCCGTATCGTGATTTCTTTTTCGACCGATCTTTCTGCCTCGACCCGGGGAAGAGGCGTCCCTATTCTTATATGGTGAAACTAGCTCGTGGTTTTTTAGCAAGGCTTGCGTTTGCGGCAGCTTTCGTTGTCTCGTCGTTTGCTCACGCTGAAAAACCTTCTGTGGAGATACGCGATTTCCAAAAGGGGGTGCAACAGATCTTTGGAAAGCATTGCTACGAGTGTCACGGTCGAGAAAAGACCAAGGGGAAAGTCGATCTGACCAAGTATGCAACATGGGCGGACCTTGAGGAGGATCCCGAATTGATTGAAGAAATGATCGAGGTCCTCGACAAAAACGAAATGCCTCCGGAAGAGGAGCTTCAGCCTACTCAGAATCAACGAGACCTTTTGATATCAGAACTGAAAAAAGCATTTGCCAATTCTACGAAACACGATCAGCCGTTGGTTCCGATGAGGCTGAGGCGCATGAATCGCTTTGAATATGGAAACGCGGTTCGGGACCTCTTCGACCTCGAGTCATGGGTCTATTCTATTAATGATCGTATTATCCGGGATCATAGTAATTACTTCAGGCCCGAGTCGGGGGAAATGCCCAAGGTTGTCAGAGTGGGGAATCGGATTATGGGGCTCCAGCAATTGCTGGAAAATCGCCTGCTTGGAGTCATGGCCTTTCCCAAGGATCCTCCGGCGGAGAATGGCTTCAATAATCGTGGGGATCATTTGAGTTTGTCTCCAGTTCTCATGGAGTCGTTTTTGGAGCTGAGCCGGTCCATCGTTCATGCCGAAAATTTCGATGAGAATTGTGGGGTTTGGTATGACTTGTTTGACGATCCCTTGAGCCCAAAAGCGAAAGCTCGAAGGGCTTCGATTTCAGTGGATCGATCAGTCGCGGCCGGCAGCACCGGGCTGACGGTCAGCGCTTGGATCCGCCCCACAAATTTGTCTGATCAATGGCAGACTATCGTCCGGCGGGAGGATTCGTGGCGACGCCAATTGCTGGCGATTGGCCGGACTGGGAAAACCTGGGGGCTCTGGATGGGTGCGGGGATTGCAGGAAAGTATGAGGAATTTGGAGCTGCAGTGGATCCCAAAATACTTAGCGATGGGGAGTGGCATCATGTTGCGGGAACTATCGATGGTAAAAAGATTCGCCTCTACCTAGATGGCAAGGAGGTTGGGAGTAAGCCGATGGCTGGCAAGCTTAGCACCCAAAGCGCTGGTCCGATGTTGGTTGGGGCCCATGGCGATGAGCTTTTTCATGGTGATTTGAATGATGTCCGCCTTTACCGATCCGGATTGAATGGACTTCAGATTCAGAGCATTGCCTCCGGCGAGAAAGGAATCGCCGGGGATGAGCTGATGGGTAGCTGGAGTTTGCCTGATGAGGCCAAGCCAAAGGTTGAACAACCAGTTGAGAAGATTGCACATGAGCGGATCGAGAAATTCCTCTTGAAGGCTTTTCATTCACCTGCCGATGAAAAGACGGGGAAGCTCTATGCAAGGTACTTTGACAAGCAGTATGAAAAGAGCGGAGATTTCACCCGCAGCATGAAGGATGTGGTCTCGGCGGCTTTAGCTTCTCCGCGATTTATCTTTGTTCATAACGAGCGAGATGATGTGTCACCAAATCAGGCTTCATTCAATTTAGCGACGCGTCTTTCGATGTTTTTGTGGAGCTCCATCCCAGACGAGGAATTACTCGAGTTGGCGGCTAACGGAGAGCTTCAAAACGCCGAGGTCTTGAGTAAACAAGTGGATCGCATGCTTAATCACCATCGCGTAAAGAACTTCTGTGATAGTTTTGCTCCCCAGTGGTTGAAACTGAATAATCTGGTTTCGGCCTCGCCGGATTTTAAATCGCACCGTGACTATTACTTTGGAGGTGACGATAAGATTTCTTACAAGCGTGGGATGCATATGATGCTGGAGCCGCTCTTGAATTTCGAGACAGTCTTTATCGAGAATAGACCGATTTCTGAGCTGGTTGATTCAGACTTTACTTACCGGAGCCACTTACTGAGCGAATGGTATCAGGGCAGGGCCGCAACTTATTCAATCAACGTAAATCTGCGTGATATCGAATACACGCGAATACCTGTCACGGACCGAAGAAATGGTGGTGTCATGACGACAGGAGCTGTAATGGTAATGACCTCCAGTCCGTTCCGATCACTCCCGATCACGCGTGGCTCATGGGTTTCATCTGTCATTTTTAATGACCCGCCTGAGCCTCCGCCCGATGACATTCCTGACCTGCGAGCGGATGATAAAACGCTTCAAAAGGAGGGTCTGACGGTTCGGCAAAAACTCAACCAACACAGCAGCGATGCTCAGTGTGCGAGCTGTCATGTAAAGATTGATCCCTTTGGCTTTGCCTTAGAAAACTATGACTTACTAGGCCGCTGGCGGGATCATTACCGTACCGGATTGAAAGTAGATGCGAGTGGAAAGCTTTTTGGGAAACACGAGTTCACGGATATCGTAGGTTTTAAAGATGCTATTTTAGCTGAGGAGGATCTTTTCGCGAAGGCCTTCATCGGGCACCTCCTGTCATATGCCCTTGGGCGTGAGCTCACCTTGGCAGATCGCATTGCGACAGGTGAAATTGCCGATGCAAGTCGAGCTGGTGGCTACCGGATGCGTGATGTCATCAAAAACATTGCAGTCCATCCTCTTATCACTCAAATTACAAAGCCATGAAATCAATCGGTCGACGAAAGTTTCTTCTCGGAGCCAGCGGAAGCGCGATGGCTCTCCCTTGGTTGGAGATGTATGCTGCTGATCCAAAGACAAAGAAGGATAAGGAGCCGCCATTGCGTTTCGCTTCGTTTTATTCCCCGATGGGTTTTGTGAGGGATCATTTTTTCCCGGAGCAAGGCAGCTCTGACTTTCTGTCGATGCCCACTCTTAGCCCACTTAAAAATGTGGGGAGTAAAGTTTCCCTGATCACCGGACTATCGAGGGTGAATGTAAGAGGAGTCGATGTTCACAATCAATGCAGTTCCTGCTACCTCTCTTCGGCTGATCCAAATGGCAAACTCAAATCGCCCTATCCGATGGACCGGACACTGGATCATCTTATCGCAGACAAGGTCAGCCATCGGACCCCGATCCGGTCATTGGAGTTGAATTGTAATAGTTTTAAGGACCTTAAGGAGTCGATCTACCTCGACAATATTTCTTGGTATGGTCCAGAGCATGTTGCGACCGCGATGAAAGACCCAAGCAAGGTCTATCAACGACTTTTTAAGACGAGTAATTCGAACAAAGACATCACCGATTTAATTTTGGAAGATGCCTCTAACTTTAAAAAGAATC
This sequence comes from Akkermansiaceae bacterium UBA1518, assembly GCA_002323895.1. Taxonomy (GTDB): domain Bacteria; phylum Verrucomicrobiota; class Verrucomicrobiia; order Verrucomicrobiales; family Akkermansiaceae; genus SW10. The sequence continues at coordinate 27,818 of DCQM01000104.1, read as the reverse complement.
TGTCCTATCATGATAAGGGCAAGCTAGATGAATACTTCGATTCCGTGCGGGAAATCGAAATGCAGATCGAGAAGCTGAACGAGTACTACCGCAAGCGGAAGAGAGCGGATGTCCTAGAGCCCGGCGAAGGCCCGATGACGCGTGGAGAGTATATCAAGTTAATGGGGAAGTTGCTGGTGGTGGCTTTTCAGGGTGACCTGACCCACGTAGCGACTTTCATGCTTGCTCCCGAGAGATGGGGGTCTCCACAACATTTCCATGAACTACAATTCACCAAGTCACATCATGGGCTCACACACGGGCAGGACAACGAAGGGGTGAAAAAGTTTTTGGTTCAAGTGGACCGATTTTATATGGAGCTCTTCGCTGAGATATTAGAACAAATGGACGCGATCAGCGAGGGAGCTGGGACGCTTTTAGACCATTCCATGGTCACGTTGGGATCAGGATTAGGTGATGGGAAAGACCACACCATGAATGAGCTTCCAATTATCGTGGCTGGCTCAGCCAATGGCAGGATCAAGACAGGCCGCGTCCTCAATTGTCCTGAAAATACTCCTTTGGCGAATCTATGGCTATCGCAAGCCAAGTTGATGGGAACCGGCATGAAGCAGTTTGCCGATAGCACCGGACCATTGAATGGCTTGCTTGTTTAAGTCTAGCCCAGCTACTTCTAGAATGAATTTGCGATGCTAGTCGCTTGGAATACGGTTGAGGGTGTACCAAGCTTGAGGGTGGTTTAGCCTTTGACCTAACTTTGACCTCAACCCTTGGGTGGTCAGCTCAAAGACATAGTTGGTTCTTAGATTTTCGACCTTAAAGCGGACTGATCTTCCGCCCTTGGAAGTTTTAATCCCACTGATTTTGTGCCGAGCAGGATTGATTTCGTCACCACCGTAACGAGAGGAATATTGGTAAGTAAAACTACTCACCTTAAGTGACTCGGGGGTCAATGAATCGGGATGGAGTGGCTCGGTAAAAACCAATTCGAAACCTTCGGGCTGGGCTTTCATCTCCTTGATTGCAAATGGTGTTTTTTGATTAAAGGTAATCCGCTGCAGTCCATAACTCCGATTTCCTAGAGACGACCAACCACGGTTGCTCATTCCAACAAACAGCGAGCCATCAGGTGCAAATTGAAGGCGCAAGACTGCTGCGGGGAAGTGATTTAAGAACGGGAAGCAAGCCCCTTGATACTGTCCATCCACTTCCTCCAAAAAGACACGATTCACCGCGGAGTTGGTAAACTCACCGATCAGGAATTGTCCGTCGAAGGGACCAAACTTTCCGTCTTGGTCGATAACTTGCACATCAGTCGCAGATCTCCCCATCTTATTGTAGGGCAGCCAAACTGCGGGTGGAACAAATCTCTCTGAGCTAGTGAGCGCTTCTCCATAATCTTGATTAGGCTCGGGAATCACCTTCATTTCAAAGGGAGCTTCTGGCGACTTGAGACTGGCGAGCGATTCCTGATTTCCATAAAAGACGCCGGGCCTGAGATGGTAAATTGGAGTGGCGGGAATCCAGGTCCCTTGTTGGTCCGAGAAGAATAAGTCCCCTTTCAAATTTGCTCCCATCCCAGAAGGCGAACGCATCCCTAAGGCTTTGGGCTGGAAGGAGCCGTCCTTGCCAATCGTTCCAGCCCAACCACGCCAGCCGATGTGATTGTTTGCTAGCTTTCCCATGCCTAGGTTGAGGGACACCCAGAGGTTGCCATTTCCGTCGCGAGCTGGGCCGTAAGCATAGGCGTGGTAGTTGCCCGAGACATTCCAGCCGTCACACTCGGTGAGATAAGCATCCGCCTCTCCATTATTATTGCTATCTCGGAGACGTGTTACTTCACCTCGTTGGGCCACCAAGAGATCCTTCCCATCTTTTAGCAATCCAAGCGGTTCATGTAGTCCGGAAGCGAAGAGCTTGAAATTGATTTTATTACGATCGGTAGACAAGGGATTCTCGAGCATCCAGATTTCTCCCTTGCGAATACAAACTGCCAACTTGTCCCCAATCCATTCCATGCCACTCACTTCCATGGGGATACCCTTACTGGGTGCCCATGCTGGATCGCGGGAATCTTTTTCCCCACCTGCGGCGAGGATTTCGAAGCGCTCGTATGATCTGGGAATTTTGGTTTCTTCTGCCTGAGTGACCAATGTCATCGAGATAACTGCAAGCTGGAGTCGCACCTTGGCTTTTTTAGGTTGATCGAGAAGGCGCCGATTCAAATTTCTCATTTCCATGAATAAATATATTTGATGCTGCGTTCGCCCGTGATTGTTTCAACCTGCAATCCTGCCGGATGCGCGACTTGCGGAGATGTTCCTTGGTCCCACTTCACCATCCGGATCAACTTTTCGCCTTTAATCCAATAGCTATCTTTGATGGTTTGATTGACCCGACTGGATAAAAACGTGGGGTTACCATGAGGGCCGATCGTGTAGCCCCGGAAACGTGATACTTCGAGCCCGGTATTACTAACTGGATAGACTTCGCTACTTAAAGGTTTTTCAAATGGCGCAAATCTTGAGAACCAGGTGCCATAGGCATCGAAAAATTGTCCCCTCCAGACTAGTGATAGTTGTGATTTCATTCCATCGTAAGCGAGATGAATTTCTCCTGGGAATCCCACCAAGATGGCCTTTGTTCCTGTCTTCTCGAAGAAAGTACGCTGGATGATAGGAGTGGTTTGCGGTACAAGTTCAAAGCGGCTGTTATGCTGAACTGGAAATCCCTGTGGTGAGCCTTTTCCTGCTTTGATGAATCCCCAAATGGCGGCGATCTGGTGTTCCGTGTCGCCATCAAGAATATTGCGAATGGAGGATTGGCCTTTAGGCCAAAAAGAGGGCATCAGCGTTCCAGGGCGATAGCTGGAAGGGTCGAGAAGATAGGAGCGGAACCAGCTGGGTTGAATTCGCTGATCAAGTGAACTAATATCCAGAGCCGGAATCCCGAGTGATTGTTGATCCCCCCAGCTGTGGCAGGTGATACAGTTGACGCCGCCCTGATTGCCTAGGAGCTTACCCCCCATTTCGGTGTGCTTTGAATTTAGGATGATGGGTTGTGCCCGTGGATCGGAATCAAGCTCAGCGAGCCACTTTGCGAGAATCTCCGCATGGGCCGGATAGGCTGGCATCTGGGTTTTTAAATAAGGACGAACCTGGCGATCTTTGCGTCCTTCCAACACCCCTGCCAGCCAGTCGTATTGAAGTTTATGACCAATGCCAGTTAGGGGTGGAGGAACGCGGCCTGAGTCACCAAGGCTTTTGTTACCGATGAAGAAAGAATCAACCTCTGGGACCGGACCGCCTCTTCCATCGCGGCTGTGGCAGGCGTAACAATTCATAGCGGCAAAGCTTAGATGACCCTTCAAAGAATTTGGCGGGGCAGTTTTGTTTCCCTTAAAATAAAGAGCTAGGGATGTGCGTTGTGTTTCAGTGAGGCGATAGTGGGGTGCTCCTTTGACAGAATTTTTTGAGATGCAGGCCCCATTTTCAAAAGAAGAGGACAATGCGAGTGGACGTAATTTTGATACTTTTATTTCCGGTAGGTCGTGGCACGAAGCACAGTTCAATTTGGTGACTAGCGATCTTCCTCGGGCGACTTTTTCGTGATCTATTTTGGGCCAGGGAATAAGATCAGGAGCTTGTCTTGGATCGCTTGATTGGTAGTCGAGCAAATGAGCGGCAAGGTCGATGGCCTCCTGTTTTTCAAGAGGAATACGAGGCATTCGACTATCTGGACGAAACTTCGAAGTATCAGCGAGAAAGTGTTCCAGCGCGGTGAGAGTCGTCTTCTGTCCCAGATCTGGTAATGGAACTGCTAGAGCTGAGGTGAATTTTAAGCCACTTCCTAGTGGCCCACGAAAATCACGGGTTGGAGCATGGCAGGCAACACAGCCTTTTTCATGATAGAGAGCGCTTCCACGTTCTGCATTGGCATGACGGGCTTTCTTAAATTTGAGTCCGTTCCCAAGGGTAGCTAGATAAGAAACGATGGCATCAATGTCTTGTTCAACGAGGCCATGTGCCATGTGCGGCATGGTGGATCCTTGACGGCTAGTCTCGGGATTCTGAAGAAATTGTATGACCCAATCATGACTTACCCTACTTGATAGGTTTTCGAGGGAAGGACCTTTCCGGGGAATGATAACTTGGAAACCTCCGTGGCAATTGGCGCAGCCAAGTTCAGAAAAAAGAACCGCGCCCCCCTGTGCCGAAGGAGCCCGCGAATGAAAACGCTCGTAGCCGACGACATGAGGTTCGGCATGCGCTCCTCCCCAGGTGAGTAGCAATAAAGCAGATAGAAAATTCCGCATCATCTTTTCAAGCAGTCATCAAGATACGCCCTTGAGGTATTGATAGCTTTTGTAATCTCTGCTGCGGACCCAAGCATTGGAATTCCTCTTGGGACCGGGTGGCCAAAGATCTCTACGAGTCCCAAGTATCGGATGTCACGAAGGACTTTCAGGATGGGGATGTAATCGAGGTTTCCAAACCCGGGGAGTTGTTTGAGTTGTTCCTGTTCGGACATCTTCTTTTTCGAAGAGGGATGATATTCTTGGAAATAAATGAACGGAATGTGGGTGTTTCCTCCTTCCCTGAGTAGTGCAGGAATCTGATCAATGGCGTCGTGAAGATGATGTGGGGCGAAAGCAACTCCGACGTTCTTCGAAGGATTTAACTCGTAAAAATATCTTATTGAATCGGGAGAAGAGAGCATTGAATTCTTGTGATTTTCAATGGCCATGGTGACACCAAGTTCTTCGGCCAGTTCATAGTGGGGTTTCAGTTTTTCAAAAAAGGCTTTTACTTGTTTTTTAGCCTCTTGGCCTACTGGATCTTTAGGCCCCATGCCACCTGAGCCGCACACCGTGATCGAGCCCCCGTTCTTTTTCGTCCAGCGCATCTCATTGTCCTGCCGGAAAGGGCCAAGGGGATAGCAGGTTGAAACTGACATCGTGGTGAGATGCTTTTTAAGGAGCTCTTGAAAAGCTTCATCTCCGATTTTGCTGATTTGCTCGCGATGAGTCGCATGAACTTTGCGCCAAATATCTACCGATTCACTGCCTGTTTTTACTACCTCTGATAAAACATGATCAAGAGGCATAGTTCCATACATCGCTGATGACATGACATAGCGGGGCGACCATTCTTGTTCTAGGCCCCTCGCAGAAGTGAAAAGAGCGGAACCTCCGATGAGAGTTGAAAAATTTCTTCGATTCATTTCGTCGCCTCTTCCTCGAGCATCTTGATCCAAGGTCCTACATAGTGCCCGTTGTCATGAAATGTTCTGCCTGAGACTAGGTTTCCATCGATCACACAGGCTTCGTTGACATATATGCCGCCACAAATCTCGAGATCAAACTGGCATTTTGCCACGGTTGCCATCCGTCGGCCCTTCACGCAATCCGCGCGTGCGGGAATCTCAACCCCGTGACAAACACTGGCAATCGGTTTATTTCGCTCAAAGAACCATTGGGTTAATTGAATAAGATCCGGATCTTCACGAATGTATTCTGGTGCTCGTCCGCCGGAAAATAGAATACCGAGATACTCTTTTGGGTTCACCTCTGAAAAAGCAAGATCAGCAGCTAGCTGATATCCCTCCCACTCACGTGTGATAGTCCAGCCTGGACGGACTTCGTGCATCACCATTTGATAGAGCCTCTTTTCTGGAGCGATCACTACTGGTTCAATCCCAGCCTCCTGCAAGCGGTAGTAGGGGTAGAGAGTGTCTACGGTCTCAGTTGCGTCCCCAATTACAATCAGAGCTTTCCCGATCACTTTGTTTGTCATTCCGGTATGCTAATTTCCTAGGTTGAGACGTCTATCTATTTATAGCTCAGAAAAACGTATCGCTTTGATGATAGTTTTCTACCTGACTATCGATGGAATTTATTTTGAACAATACGGACACATGAAATTACAAAAAGGAGTTCTAGGCACGCTTGTCATCGTTTTGTTTTCTACGCCTGATGTGGGAGCGGAAAAGGCGAAGAGAGAAGAGAAGAATTTGTTCATCCTTTCCGGTCAATCGAACATGGCCGGAATGGATGAGTCTCTCACGTTTACTCCGGCCGTGGTCAAGACCTTTGGGAAAGATGGGGTCATCGTTGTAAAGAATGCCAGCAGCGGGCAGTCGATTCGTAGTTGGGCCAAGACGAACCATGAAGATCCTCCTCCAACGCGGGGTCGTGTCCCGAAGGTGAGGGGAGAGCTTTACGACCCCTTGATCAAGAAGGTGAAGACGGCGATTGAGGGAGAGCCATTAAAGACAGTAACCTTGGTTTGGATGCAGGGCGAATCAGATCTCAACAACACGGCCTACGATGCCTACCTCAAGGAGTTGCTTGAGCAGTTGCAGACGGATTTGGCCTTCAAGGAAATCAATATTGTGATTGGAAGGATCAGTGACAGCGGGCTCGACAATCCCAAGCGCCTCGAAGGACGCCTCAATATCCGAAAAGTTCAGAAGACCTTCGCCGAAGCGCATCCTCGCGGAGCGTGGGTCGATACCGATGATTTGAATGACCGCGAAGCTGAAGGTAAAGTGATCCACGATCTCCACTACACCAAGGAAGGATATCGGGAGCTGGGAACGAGATTCGCAGAGGAGGCGATTCGTTTGATTAAGCGTCGAACTCCGCAAAAAGAGTGATCGACCTACCCGTTATGGGGTAGGATATGTGTTTGAAGATTTGAAAGCTCTTGCTACTGGCACTCGTTCGGAGCCCACGGAGTTAATCAAATATTTATGAAAATGAACAATAGAAGAAACGTAACAAGCCTACTGGCGGCCATGAGCCTTAGCTTTTCCGGTGTCGCAAGCGCCGAACTCCCTGATCCCGATGGGAAGCCCGCCGACATGAGCAAGCCGGTTCAAGTCTACATTCTGATGGGGCAGTCCAACATGCTTGGCTTCGGCAAAATTAGTGGAGGTGAAGGGTCTCTCGAGCATGCTGTGAAGGAAAAAGGTCTCTATCCTTACCTTGTTGATGGCGAGGGTAATTGGACCGAGCGCAAGGATGTGCGCAATGTCCGCGTGATGGGGAGTGGAGGCCCGGGTAAAACTAGGCAATTCAACAACGAGTGGATGAAGATCGGGAAAGGTAAGATCGGTCCTGAGATTGGGATTGGTCATCACATTGGCCAAGCGGTCGATGCTCCGGTCATGATTCTAAAAAGCTGCATTGGAAACCGGGGTCTTGGTTGGGACCTTCTCCCTCCAGGCAGTGAAGGTTTTGAATTCACCGATTCGAAAGGGCAGGCTTGGGTTCACCCCGGATACAAAGGTTCTCCTGAAAGATGGAAAAAGGGTGAAGAGCCCAAGCCGATTGGGTGGTATGCCGGATTGCAATACGATGGCGATGTCGACCGGGCGAAGAAGGTCCTCGCGGAACTCGATGAATATTACCCTGAGGCGACAAAGTATGAAGTAGCAGGATTTCTTTGGTGGCAGGGCGATCGTGACAGCCGGAGTGAGGCTCTTTCGCAGCGATATGAGAAGAACCTTGTGAATCTAATTAAGTCTCTCCGTAAGGATTTCAAGGCACCCAATGCAAAGTTTGTGACGGCATCTCTTGGTCAGACCAAGCAGGGGGCCACTGATGGAGGCGGCAAGATTCTAGATGCCATGCTCGCAGTTGATGGTGAATCCGGCAAATACCCCGAATTCAAAGGAAACGTGGCAGCTGTTTATACGCATCCGCTGTCTAAGGGGGGAAGCTCCGGCGGGCACTATAGTGGAAACGCTGAAACCTACATGAACGTTGGTGATGCGATGGGCAAGGCAATGGTCGAGTTGCTCAAAAAATAAATTAGCCCAATAGAATAGAAGGGCGGATCCGTGAGTTTGCGGACCCGCTCTTACTTTGTACAAAAGCTTCAGTTGACGACTTTCTGTTCAGGAGCGGCTTTGTCGGGTCAAAGGCCTCCTGTCACATCATGAGATCCCAGATCAGAGCTGGCCATATCTACCGCTAAAAGATAGGCTATTCCCTTCGTCTCTTAGATTGGTTATGGTGCTTTTAAAGATTATTAACCCCGCCTCATTAGCTAAGCGCCTCCTTCTTCTAAGTGCTCTTGGAAGTTGTCTCTTGGTGGGGCTTTTATCGCTGTCAGCTGATTCTCATCTTGCAGAGCAAAACTTGTTAGCAGGTGCTCACGTTCAGGATATCACACCTCCTTTTGATTCTCTTTTGATCAATGGAGGGTTTGTTGAAAGAAGACGGGGGAAGATGCGTCCAGGTGATCTCAAGGCGCGTTGTTTTGTTTTACAGCGTGGTGAAGTCAGCATCGCGGTAGCAGTGGTCGATAGCTGCATGATTCCTCGGGATGTTTGTGATCGGACAAAAGCTCTGGCATCACAAAAGACTGGCATTCCCATTGATCGAATCGTGATTGCAGCGACTCATACCCACTCTGCTCCGAGCACGATGGATTATTGTTTGGGAACAATGGCAGACCCGGCTTACACCAAATTCTTACCGAGTAAAATCGCGGAGGGAATTGTGAAGGCCTATGGGAAAATCGAGCCAGCAAAGATTGGTCATAAGCAAGTGAAAGCGACTGGCTACAATTACAATCGGCGCTGGATCACGCGGCCAGATCAAATGCAAAGAGACCCCTTTGGTGATAAAACGGTCCGAGCTATGATGCATCCTGGATTTCGAAATCCAAAATACGTCGGGCCCTCTGGGCCGGTCGATGATGAATTGTCTGTCTTATCGATTCAGGCTTTGAATGGTGATCCGATTGGCGTGCTCGCGAATTTTTCGATGCACTACCATGGCGGTGGAGGAGGCCCTGCGGATTACTTCGGTCTTTTTTCTGATCGGCTTGCTAAGCAGTTGGCTGTCGGAGGGCGTGAGCCTGTGTGCGCCATGACTCAGGGCACGAGCGGAGATCTGCATTTGCGAGATTATGAAGGCGACCGAACTAATTCAGATATCTCAATCTATACTGATGGGCTGGTTGAGATTGCTAAAGGGGCGGTTGGAAAGGTTCGTTATGACCGAAGTCCCCTGCTCGGGATGGACCAGAAAGAGCTCACGCTTTCACGGCGATTGCCTGACGTGAAGCGTTTGGCTTGGGCTGATAAAATGCTCTCTGAAATGAAAGGGCAAAGGCCCAAAAATCGCCCCGAAGTTTACGCGGAACAGGCTCGATATATTCATAAAAATCCCACCGAAAACCTTGTCTTGCAAACGCTACGGATTGGAAGTTTGGGGATTACGACAATTCCCAATGAAGTTTACGCCATCACGGGCCTTAAGCTCAAAGCCTGGAGCCCATTCCCTTCGACCTTTAATATTGAATTGGCGAACGGAGCCGCGGGATACATTCCGCCTCCTGAACAACACGCTTTGGGAGGTTACACCACTTGGCCGGCTAGGACCGCCGGGTTAGAGGTGGAGGCCGAGCCAAAGATCGTTGAGACTTTGTTGAGCTCTTTTGAATCTCTCGCAGGAAAACCCCGTCGACCGTCACTGAGGCATCAAGGAGATTACGTAAAATGGATCATGGCGCAAAAACCTTTGGCCTACTTTCAGTGTGAGGATTTGGGAGGGGGCAAGTTGGAAGATGCCTCTGGCCAAGGTCGTAACGGCCATGTTGAGGGAATGGTGGCTTATCATCTCCCGGGGCCTGAGTGTCAGGCTATTTCTGAACAAAACCCAAATAACGCTCTTCAGCTGGCAGGTGGACGTATTTCAGTCACGGTTCCAAAGGCGCGAACATTATCATTTTGGTTTTGGAATGGCATGAGTAATACGGTGCGAGATCATACCGGTGACCTTGTGCAGCATGGGGTGTCTCGCTTTCTGAGGATTGGCGGCAAGGCGGATGGAGATTCTAGTGGTTCTTTGATTCTACAAGATGGTGAAAAACGTTTTTTTGGTAAGACAAAGTTAGCCTTAAAAGCATGGCATCATGTCGTAATGTCCCAAGAGGAGGAAGAGGTTAAGATTTATCTTGATGGGCACATCATGCCAGAAGTTAGCGCCCCTCTTACCCCGTCTGAATCTGAGCAATGGCACTTGGGGGGAGAGTTGCCAGTCGAAGGGCGCCTCGATGAAGTCGCTTGGTTTAAGGGCGCCTTTAGCCAAAAAGAAGCGGCCCGAAATTTTTCTGTTTCAAGGATGATTCCACCCGCGCGCCCTGCCCCACCCCGTCCGAAGTATGACCGCGGTGCGATGGCTGGTTATCAAAAATCAGTTTTGGCTTCTCAACCATCAGTCTGGATCGAACACGGAAATGAAGCTTCTCAGCAGCGCGTTCAGAAAAAAATTGAAGGGATTGAAGACGTCTACACTGTAGAATTTTGGGTTCGTAACCAACTCCCAAATCAAACCCGCCCGGTTACTGCCTACTTGTTTTCGCGAGGAGTGGATGGCATGAAAGAGGCGGAAGGAGACCATCTTGGCATTGGGGGATCACACCTTGCAGCGGGAAAATTAATTGTTTTTCAGGGGAACCGGAGCGGGGGGCTATTAACGGGAGTGACTGAGCTTGAACCAAATAGCTGGCACCATCTCGCCATGATTCGTGAGGGAGAGCGAGTGCGAGTGTATTTGAATGGAAGATCTGAACCTGAAATCGATGGGGCCCTTGCTCGCACTTATCCGGATGAGCATCCTGAGTTTTTTTTCGGAGGCCGAAGCGATCGCTTTTCTATTCTTGAGGGGCGCCTCGATCATGTTGCTTTATATGATCGCGCGCTCTCTATTGCTGAGATTGCGGGGCATTACGAAGCAGTCAATTTGCTGCCAAGTGAAAAGAATTTAGAGGAAAGCAATTCCGGTGCCCTTTCGCCACAGGATGCTCTCTCAAGCATACATGTGCCTGAGGGCTATCGAATTGACTTGGTGGCGAGTGAGCCGTTGGTCAAAGATCCCGTCGCAATTGATTGGGGGGCTGATGGTAAATTATGGGTTGCGGAGATGGCAGATTATCCCTCTGGAGTTGATGGTAAGCCTGGAGGACGTGTGCGGTTTTTGGAGGATCTTGATGGGGATGGGAAATACGAAAAATCGACTCTTTTTCTCAAAGGGCTCAATTATCCTGCGGGAATCGTGTCTTGGCGCAGTGGTGTAATTGTAGCGGCCGCGCCTGATTTGATCTATGCGCAAGACACCACGGGTGACGGTAAAGCTGATCTCCAAGAAGTGCTCTATTCCGGATTCAAGCAAGGCAATCAACAGCTACGAGTCAATGGATTGAGCTGGGGTTTGGACAACTGGATTCATGGTGCCAATGGGAGTCACCATCCTGGGTATGCAAAAAATACCATGATTCATTCGTCGCGAGCAGGAAGCACTTTACCACTAGGTAGTATGGACTTTCGAATTCGTCCGGATGAGGGGCTGATGGAAGCTCTCTCCGGACCTTCTCAATTTGGCCGAGCGCGTGATGATTGGGGGAATTCGTTCGGGGTGCAGAACAGTTTCCCCCTTTGGCACTATGTTTTGGAGGAGCGCTATTTGACTAGGAACATTAATTTTGCACCACCTGAAATTCGTCGTCAGCTTCGCTCTCAAAACCCGCGAGTTTTTCCAGCGTCACCCCTCCAGAAACGGTTTCACAGTTTTAATCAATCAGGGCGTTTCACGAGTGCTTGTTCGCCGATGATTTATCGTGATCGACTTTTGTTTGACGACGGGCAGGTGCATGCTTTGACCTGCGAGCCCTTTCATAACTTAGTGCAGCGTGTCGTGTTGGATCGTGATGGCTACAGTTTTAAAGCCAAGCGAGTAGAAGAAGGAGCCTTTGATTTTTTTGCTTCTGAGGACAGGTGGTGTCGTCCGGTGATGGCCCGAACTGGTCCAGATGGTGCCGTGTGGGTGGTCGACATGTATCGATATATGATTGAGCATCCCGAGTGGTTGCCTGCCGAGGGGAAAAGAGAAATGAAAGCGCACGAGCGCAAGGGGTCTGGATACGGGCGGATTTATCGTATTTTGCCCAAGGATGAGCCGGCCCGGGGAATCCCAGATCTGGCAAAGGTTGCTCCCAAAAATCTTGTGAGGCATTTGGCAAGTCCAAATGGAATTGTGCGAGATCTTGCTCATCGCCTTCTTGTCGAAAGAAAAGCGGTTTCGGTGACCGGTCAGGTTTCGAAGATGGCCTTAAAACATCCGAGTCCTAGAGCTCGTTTGCACGCTCTGTGTGTGCTCGATGGAATCGATCGATTGACTCTGGCGATCCTTTATTCCGCGTGCAAGGATCCCCATCCTCAACTTCGTCGCCATGCCGTTCGTCTTGCGGAAAATCGCTGGGATAAAGAGCCTAAATTAGTCGTAGCAGTCTCGGAGATGATCGATGATGTTGATTTAGGAGTGCGTTTGCAGGTGGCTTGCTCACTAGGCAACTCAAAGAGACCTGAGGCGGGCCATGCTCTGGCTGTCTTGGCGGTAGATAATGCCGCGGACCCTATGATTAGGGCAGCAGTGATGAGCTCGCCTCCGCATCATTTTATTGCCCTAGCCGAGCGAGCTCTTGATCAAGGGGTGTTGGTTGACGAGCTCATCAAAGTGGCTGGAGCTGAAAACCATGCCGCCTTAGAAGCACTGGTTACCCGACTCTCTCAGCCTGGCAAAGAAGGCTTCCAACCGGTGCAATTCCAATCGCTGAGTCATTGGGCGGATTCTCATCCCCAATCTGCAGTAAGGCTCAGTCATGTGATTGGGGAGGCACGCAAAATCGTCCGCATGCCAGGTGGATCGAGCCCGCTTAAAACTGCCGCAATTAGCTTATTGGGAAGAGAGAAAAAAAATTTTAAGAGCGACCGAGATTTCCTAGGAAAATTACTTGTTTTGTCGGAATCCAGCGAAATGAAATTTGCGGTGATTGAAGCTCTTGCGAGAATGGGTGGACCGGACATACCACGCCTTTTGATTGGTTCTTGGAGTGGATCTTTTCCTCGAGAAAGGTCAAAAATCATGGACACCCTTCTCCAGCGAAAAGAATGGTCGATGGCAATGCTTAAGGCGATAGGACAAGGTCAAATTTCGGCAAAAGCAGTCGATGTTTCGAGGCGCCAGATCCTGCGAACTCATGCGGATGCCGGGATTAAAAAGATGGCGGAGGAGTTTTTTCCCTCTCATGGAGGACTGACACGAGCGCCGCAGCTCAAGAAATTCCGTTCTGCTTTGGAACTTAAAGCGAATCCTCAAGATGGGCGAGCGGTGTTCAATCGAGCCTGTGCGCATTGTCACCTTTCGGTAAAAGGTCTCCCCATGAATGGGCCAGACTTACGCTCAATTACCGAGCGTAGCAAGGAGGGTCTCTTCACCTCAATTTTAAATCCTAACGAATCAGTGGACCCTTCTTATTTCGGTTATTCAGTGACTCTTAAAGACGGCAAAATGCTCTTTGGAAGGGTTCTTGCAGAAAAGGAGAACAATCTCACTTTGAGACTTCTTGATGGTAGTGATCGTCAGATTCTTCGAAAAAGAATTAAAGGTTTAGACGCAAGTGGGCGCTCGCTTATGCCAGATGGTCTCGAGCTTGGTATGACCCACCAAAATCTTGCGGACCTGATTGGATTTTTACAAATCTTTGGGCGCGAAGGTGAATAAAAACCCTCCCAATGGTTTTGGGTTCGGCGATGGATATCTGAGAGAGCTAGGCGATGACGCCGTGTTCCACGTTTCCGGCGACGTCGGTAAGTCGGAAGTCACGGCCAGCGTAGTTGTAAGTGAGCTGTTCGTGGTCAAGCCCGAGGAGATGGAGCATCGTAGCGTGGAGGTCATGCATGTGAAGTCGTCCGCTCACCGCGGTGTCACCCACTTCATCGGTTGCCCCGTGAGCGTGACCAGGTTTAGTGCCCCCTCCGGCTAGCCAAGTCGTGAAGCCGCGGGGGTTGTGGTCGCGGCCGTCCTTGCCTTGTGAGAAGGGTGTGCGTCCAAACTCTCCGCCCCACCAGACAAGGGTGTCTTCCAGAAGGCCGCGCTGTTTGAGGTCTTTTAAAAGTCCGGCCACGGGCTGGTCGGTTGCGTGAGCGTGGACCTTGTGCTTGGGCATGTTGGAATGCTGGTCCCAGCGTGGATTAACTGATTCATCGGAGTAGTTGACTTGAATAAAACGGACTCCGCGTTCCGCGAGACGGCGAGCCATGAGGCATTGTCTCCCATAGTCGTCAGTTGCTTTTTCGCCAATCCCATACATGGATTTAGTAGCTTCAGATTCTTCCGCGAGGTCGAGAATGTCGGGGGCATTCATCTGCATCCGGAAGGCAAGGTCGAAGGAGTCGATGGCAGCGTTGATATTTTGATCGTTTTTGGTTTGCGCCTGCTGTCGGTTTAGTTGTTGGAGGAAGTCGAATTGTTTTGACTGAGTGTTGAGGGGAAGGTGTGGGTTTTTGAGATTTCTGATGGTGGCTTTTGATGCGGGAAGTCCAGCTCGGCCAATGCAGGTGCCTTGGTGGACAGCTGGGAGAAAAGCATTGGAGTAGTTGCGCGGGCCGCCCTTGCTGGCAGAGGGCATAATGGTGACGAAGCCTGGAAGATTCTCGTTTTCGGTTCCCAGACCATAGGTGATCCAGCTGCCCATGGAGGGGCGAACTAAGTTAGTTGCTCCGGTATGAAGAAAGAGGGTGGAGGGGCCGTGTGCCACCCCTTCGGTATGCATGGAATGTATAAAGCAGAGATCATCGACATGCTTTGCGATGTGGGGAAAGAGAGAGCTGACCCAGCGACCTGATTGGCCGTGTTGCTTGAAATCCCAAAGCGGTTTGAGAAGTTTTCGTTGGGATTTTTTGCCGAAGGTGTTTTTGCGGACACCCACGAAATCGAAAGATTGCCCATCGCGTTTGATGAGCTCGGGCTTGTAATCGAAGGAGTCAACATGAGAGGGCCCTCCAGCCATAAAGAGAAAGATGATCCTTTTAGCGCGAGCTGGTAGGACAGGAGATTTTGGAGATAGAGGGTTGCTGAGACCTTTGCCTAGAAGCGAAGAAAGCGCGAGGGAACCGAATCCACAACTCGAGGATTTTAGCAGCTGGCGACGGTTGAGCATAGGCTGAAGGTTTGGTTTTGTGACATGAACTATCCCGCTGTGTGGTTTAGTTGATGAAGCGAAAGTCGATGGTTGAGAAGAGAGCTTGAGTGAGTTGGGTCCAAGCTTCTGTTTTTTGGTCGGGGGGGAAGCTGGCGAGAAAGGTTTGAGTGGAGAGGCGTTCGCTTTCGGAGGGAGGACGGGAGAGGATGAGGAGGTAAGTATCTTCGATGGTTCCCGCCTCGGCGAGAAGTCTTTTGGCGGTGAGTTCTGACTGCTCACGTATAAAGGGGCTGTTCATGAGGAAGAGTGCCTGCGTGGGGAGGTTGGTGGTGGAACGCCGTCCCACCACAAGATTGGGGTTTGGGGCGTCGAAGACTTCAAAAATAGGGAGCATGGAATTACGAAACCACGGGACATAGACACTCCGTCGGTTCGAATCAAAACGGTAGTTGAGGTCATACTGTCCAGCATTACGAATCGTCGGTCCGCCCTTGATGGGATCAAATTGTCCGCTGAGGTGAAGAGCGGTGTCGCGAATAGCCTCGGCTTCAAGGCGCTTACGATGAGCTCGACCAAAGAAGCGGTTTTCAGG
>DCQM01000104.1:0-11845 GCA_002323895.1 Akkermansiaceae bacterium UBA1518 | reverse complement strand
ATTTCGCGGATGAGTGATTTGATTGACCAATTATTTTCGGTGAACTGGATCGCTAGGTGGTCGAGTAGTTTAGGGTGACTTGGCAATTCTCCTGTTTTGCCAAAGTTGTCAACGGTGCGCACGATGCCTTCACCGAGGAGATATTTCCAAATGCGGTTGACCATGACTCGAGAAGTGAGCGGATGCTGAGGATCAGTGATCCACTCGGCGAGTTCAAGTCGACCAGAATGACCTTCCGGAATTTCGTGGGATATTCCGGCTTGGGAGGCGACGGTGATGAAACCCCGCGGAACCTTGGCTCCTTTGTTACGGACTTGTCCGCGGATGTGGACGTGCCCGTCTGCGATCGTCTCGGCTTCGGTCGGCGCCATCGTGACGGGTTGAAGCTTCTTTAATTTAGCAGTGAGTGTTTTGTATCGGCTTTCGAGTTTCTTAAGATTAGCTTTGGGCTTCTGTGGGATTACAGAATTTGGTGTGATGAAGGCTACGGCATCGGCGATAACATGGGCTGTGGTTTTCTCGGTGGAGATGACGATGGATGCCAAATTTTCGCTTGAGAAAGGGAATGTTCCTACGCTGGTGAAGGTTCCCTGAATGGAAGCTGGCTTTGATTGGTCGATGATGACGGTCGCTTTTCCCTCGGCGTGGTAAATGGTAACGGGGACGTTTTTGGCGCGATTGGCGCCTGCGCTGTAAGCGACCAGAACCTCATAGTCCCGAGTTTCCCCAAGAGTGGTGGTGAACTCGACTTTCTTTTCTCCTTTGTTGGTATTTTCGTCGTGGAGGTAGCCCTTGCCGATCCAAGGTTTGTTTGAAGTGGATTTCTTCCACTTGCCAGTGAGTTTCGCCTTGGAGGAATCGATGATGAGCCCGGGAAAACTTTTTAGTGCAGGTGAGCTTTTAAGGGTATCAATTTGTTTCTTGAGGGAGTTGATCGAACTGCGGAGCTGTGTGATCTCGGTAGGATTGGAAATTGCGAGAGGGCTGGTGGCAAAGGACGTGACTCCAGAGGCTGCGCTGCCTTTACCCATGGAGCGTGTGCTTTGAAAGATGCCAGCAAGGGCGTAGTAGTCAGAAGTTGGGATGGGGTCAAACTTGTGATCATGGCAGCGGGCACAGCCAAGAGTCATTCCGAGGAAGGTGCGCCCGACCGCGTCGATTTGCTCGTCGACGAATTCCATTTTGAGAAGTTCGTGATCTTGCAGTTCGTAGTTAAGCGCGCCAAGGACGAGGTAACCCGAGCCAATGAGTTGGGAATTTTTTTGGATGGGCGTCGAGTGGGAAAGGAGGTCTCCGGCAAGATGCTCGCGAACGAGTTGGTGGTAAGGCTTGTCCTTGTTAAATGAGTCGATGACGTAGTCGCGGAAACGCCAAGCATCGGGAAAGACGAGGGAGCGGCCGCCACCGGAGGATTCGGCAAAGCGGGTGATGTCGAGCCAGTGGCGGCCCCATCGTTCTCCAAATTCTGGACGAGCGAGGAGGTGAGCGACGATGGTTTGGAACGCTTGCGGGGACTTGTCCTGCAGGAAGGCGTTCAGTTCGTCAGGCGAAGGTGGCAGCCCGATAAGATCGAAGTAAACGCGACGGAGAAGGGTGGTTTTCGATGCGCTTCTCGAAGGAGTGATTTTTTGGGCTTCGAGTCGGGCGAGGATGAAGCGGTCGATATCGTTGGCTGGCCACGCGGTATCGCGGGGTTTCGGGATTGGGTGGGCAACGGGAGGTTGGAAGGACCAAAATTGGCGCCCTTTATTGAGGTCGATTTGGGAAGTGGTTGTTTTGGCTTTGTTTTCGCGAGGGTCAGGGGCACCCATCGCAATCCATGACTTGAGATGCTGGATTTTAGAATCTGGGAGCCGGTTTTTAGGTGGCATTTCTAAGTCGCTATTGGTGTAGGAAATGGCGTTGAGGAGAAGGGAGTCCTCGGGCTTTCCAGGGATAATAGCGGGGCCGGAGTCACCACCGGTTTGCCACCCGGTGCGTGAATCAAGGTAGAGGTTGGCTTTCAGCTCTTTAGCGTCGGCAGAGTGACATTCGTAACAGTGCTCGACAAAGAGAGGACGAATGTGGGTTTCAAAATATTCAATACCCTCCGAATTATTGGCGTGAACTATCGAGCCACTCGCGAGGAAGGCGAGAGTGATTTTTAGCTGACGTAAGTTGCCAAACATAGATCAAATGAGGTTGAAAAAAGCGACAAGGCCGATTGGGAGAAGGTTGAGTGGAGAGGCTAAATACGGAAGAATCGAGCACAATTGTTCATTTTCTGTTCATGTCATAAAGGCTAGGCTCGAGAAAATATGAGAGTGCTTGTAGTTGAGGATCAGGACGATCTGCGTGAGGTGGTGGTGGAGACGCTACGCGAGGAATCCTTCGCGGTAGATGAATCGGCGGATGGTGAAGAGGGCCTCTACAAGGCGCTGAACTGGGATTACGACATCGTGGTTCTTGATGTAATGATGCCGGTGATGAACGGCTGGGAGGTTTTGGATGGATTACGTAAGGAGAAACAGACACCGGTCCTGATGCTGACGGCTCTTGATCAGGTGTGTGATAAGGTGAAGGGTCTGAATCATGGGGCGGATGATTATTTGGCAAAACCTTTCGATTTGACGGAGTTGGTGGCACGGGTGAGAGCAGTGATGAGAAGGAAGGGCGGTGACCATTGTCCGGAGGTCGCGGTTGGTAAGGTTACGATCAACACGACGGCTAAGACTCTCCGGCTAGGTGATAAGGAAGTGGAGGTGACCGCACGAGAATTTGCGATGGCAGAGTTATTAATCAAGCACCGTGATGAAGTCGTGACACGTGATTTTTTATACGACCATCTTTTCGACGAAAATGATGAGTCGATGTCAAACATGCTTGATGTTTATGTTTACAAATTACGTCAGAAATTTGGGAAAAATTTTATCAAGACGCGTCGGGGTCAGGGGTATATTGTCGAATCAAGTTAGATGGGTATTTTTCCGCAATCGATTCGCTGGCGTATTCAGCTTTGGTATCTCCTTCTTTTGGCGGTGATTATCGCGGCGTTGTTGGCAGCATTTCATCGTAACCAACGTGAGATAAAATATCAGGTTCTCGATCGCGAGCTGAGTAATCCGATCACGCGTCTTTTGCCGAGTCTGGAGAGGCGCCCGGAATCTCCTCCGCGTGGTCGACGATTACCGAGGCTGGGTCTTTTGGAGGATTTTGGAGGTGACCCTCGGCCCGGTCTCGAGGGTGGGGGTCGGCGCAGTCCGCGTGGGCCCGATCCTTTGGAGCGCCGCCGGGTAAACTTAGATGAAATCGTGGAGGAGCTTGCTGAGAATGACATTTTTGTGATCCACTGGAGTCGGGGTGGTGACCTACGGTTTGCTTCTGCGAATTCGCCGGAAGAATTGAAGTTGTTTCCGGATGAGCGTTCTAGGGAAGGGGATCGTGTTTCGAAGGAGACAGTGCAAGGGTATCGCGAAATTATTCACGCGAGTCCGAATGTCGGAATTTTAGTAGTGGGGGCTTCCGTGAAACCGATCGAGACTTATCTTTCGAAGCTTGAAACTAAGTTGATTGGGATAGGTTTTTTGATTATTGCAGGAGGATTTTTGGTAGGTTGGTTTTTGATCGGGAGATCGTTGAAGCCCATTGAGGCAATTAGTGGAGCGGCTCATCGAATCGCGTCGGGAAATCTTTCGGAGCGCATCAAGATCAGCGGGAATGGGAGCGAATTGGGACAATTATCTATGGTGCTGAATGAAACTTTTGAAAAGTTGGAAACTTCATTTGAGCATCAGGTTCGATTTACGGCGGATGCCTCTCATGAGATGCGGACTCCGATTGCGGTGATTTTATCCAAGAGCCAATTTGCGCTCAGTAAGAATCGTTCTCCTGAGAAGTATCAGGAAGCGTTACAAACGTGCGTTGATTCGGCGCAACACATGCGCACCTTGACCTCGGGCTTACTGGAGCTTTCCAAGGTAGATTCAGGAGAATTTCATCTTCGTCCCGAGCTTGGAAATCTTGAAGAGTTGACTGGTGAAGTAGTGAAGTTGATTGAGCCGCTAGCCGATGATCGAGGAATTAAGATCAAGTGTGATCTCCAGTCGATGAAGACTGAATTTGATCCGTCTAAAATGCGGCAGGCATTATTAAATTTATTGGGTAATGCTGTTAAGTATAATCGAGAGGGAGGAGAGATAGAAGTTACTCTGAATAAGATTGGCGCCGAAATTTTGTGGTCGGTGCGAGATACTGGGCCGGGGATAGAGTCGGTGGCGCTGAAGAGTATTTTTGAACGGTTTTATCAGGTCGACAAAGCTCGCACGCGGACTGGGCGTAATGGAACGGGACTAGGTCTCCCAATTACTAAAGCGATTGTGGAAGCACATGGAGGAACGATTTTGGTGGTAAGCGAAGTTGGAAAGGGAACGACTTTTGAGGTGAAGCTTCCGTCTGAGTAAGTCCAATTTTAGCGCTAAGCTTCAATGTTGGCTTGTCATATGACCTGACCAACTCTTAAAGAGAGTGCTCTGGCGATCGCCCTGAGTGCACAGTTTTGAGACGGTTCTTCGATTTCTCCCTATTTCCTTTGGGTTTGTTTACCCAAGTCGGTTTAGAGAATTGGTAGCGGATTTGACCTATGGAGTTTTTGTCCGTCTTACTCGGTAAAAGCAGTAGGCTTCGGCCGGATCCTTAGGGCGGGAGAAAGTAATGCCAGTGGGAGATGCCAAGTTTTCAAAGGTCGACCCAGGGAGGTCGGCGAACCAGGTGACGAGGTCGTTCGAATACTCGACTTGATCGGTCCAACCGACAGCGGTTTGCCAGTTTAAGTTGATGCCACCCACCGGGTCGAATTGATGTGTTACCTCGATTCTATTCATACCGCCGGTCGATTGGGAATCTTTGTCGACAGATTGGATACTGAGATCGGCCACAAGGAGAAAGTTGTCGCCATAATTATATGGGGCAAGAGACGCAAGTTCCCACTCGAAGGCGAGGAAGCCGAAGTCAAGAGGAGCATCCGTGTTCGAGAATTGGGCGTTTTCGAAAATGGGGATTTCATCGATAGATACAGACCAGACATTTTCCTCAAGGTCGACAGTGGCGACAAGGTTGAAAAGTTCCCCTAGGGTAAAATCAAACAGAGTGTCAAACTGGGTAGTATTACTGACGCGCCAGATTCCAAATTGTGAGTTAGGAGTGTCTGGGTTTTCATTGTCAAAACGGATGGAGGCAAGACGATCTCCGTCTGCATTATAGATGCTAAAATAAAAATCGTCCCGCTGATCGTTAGTGGAATCCTCAATGCCAATAAGGGTATCGACTTCTACGACTGGTTTCCCACTAGCGATGTGGTCATACTCAAGGTCAAGCGCGATAAAAGTAAATCTTGAGGTGGGTTGTGCGAATCCAAGGGTCGCAGTTTTTAGAAGAGAAGGGAGAACATTTTCATCGATAGCTTGAGCGCCTGAGGTGGTGTCGTTTGAAATCCAACCATCGTTCCCAGACCAATTATTGGCGCCTGCGGGAAAATTGTCGAAGTCGGTGTCGTAGAGGATCTCGCCTTGAATAGTGTGAACTAGGAAAAGAAGTGCGAGAAACGTTTTCACGAGATGAGTAGAGTGTCTAGGCGGTGAGGGTGGTAAAAAATTCCTTAAGATTAGAACGCTATCAAAAAGTCGTTTGAAATGACACAAAAAAAGGTAACCTCGTAAAGCCGCCTAAGGTTATTTCAGAAATTATCAGATGGTTGCGGAGCTTAAAATTTTACGAATAAGCGCGCGCGAGACTTTTAAGGTCTCCATTATTTTCGTCAGAATACGGTGCTGCCATTTTTCGTCGCCAGCCAAGTCGAAATGTTAGTTACCGGGATCAGGTTTTTCTGGCGAACTATGGTCACGAAGGCGCATGTTAAACTCCTCAAGAGTCACCTCGCCACTATTGTCTGCATCTAGACGCGCAAAAAGGGAAGTTAGCCGCTCTTCGGACATGTTCTGAAAGGCCTTTAAATCCACCATCTCTCTGAGAGAAAGAAGCCCGTCATCACCAGCGATCCCGGTAAATTTTTCAGCGCGCTTAGCGATGATTCTTTTTCGAAGTGATTCTCGAAGGAATTCGCGCTCTTCAGCGCGCTTTGCAATGCTTTTCTCGCGGAGTAACCCACGCTCAGCCGATGAGATTTTTCCATCACCATCAGCGTCGATCCTAGCACGTTTCCTGGCCCGCGCTGCCTTACGCTCTTCTTTGATCGCTTGACGCTCTTCCTCGTCGATTGAGCCGTCTTCGTTTACATCATACTTCGTTAAAAATTCCGGAAGAGTCCCGTCTCCAAATGATTTAGCGATATGATCCGCAATCACAGCACCTGTTAGGAGGCTGCTGGTCATTAATATTATTGTTAGATTCATCTTCTTAAAATTGGCTCAAATTCTATCCGAGAACATTATTGAGCAAGTAAATCGAATAGATTTCCGCCGGAGTGGCTGGAGGAACCACCATCTCCCGCAGCGCTTTCCGAGGCTACCCGAAGGCCCGCAGAAGGGTCGTCAGCAGGAACCATTTCCCCATTGCTAATGGCAGTATCAAGGTCGCTTTCAAGCTGCCCCACAACTTCTACCCACCATGCCTCATGATCAGCGGCATCTTCCAGGAACGCTTCTCGTTGTGATGAGTCGAGAAATGACGAAATATTCTGCTCTAGGTCATAATCTGAATTTACAAAGGCAATGGTCTGTCCATTCACCTTGATAGAGGGATGAGTTTGGTCGTGATAGGCGACGAGGACAGGAAAGATTTTGCGTTGTTGTTCCTTGGTTAGCCCGTAGTTCCTCGAATATTGATTGAGTTCCTCTTGGGAATCATGCTGTATCTGCGACAAAATTTGGTCGACTCTGGCTAATTCTTCAGCGTTTAGGTGTGTGGTCGCTGACTTTTCGATCGAAAGGGTGTTATTGCCATGTCGCGATGACGTAATCCTAGTGCGAGAGGCGGGTTCACCTTTGCTGCTGCGTAAAACATTGGAAGGGCCCATCGAATCCTCAGCGGAGACTGGCTGAGATCTTCCGTTAGCCCGGTCGAATGAGCTCATGAAGACCATTGTAGCTGCTACTATGAAAATAGTGGCTGCTAAAATGAAAGAAGATCGCGACATTGTGTTAATTTTTAGGCAGTTACCATAGGCTAGTTACGACGGAGACGCTAGCTCTTAAATAAGGGGGAAGGTTTAAAAGTTAGTCTATATAGCGAGACGAAGCGGTTTCGGGTTTGGTTACAAAAAACTATTTTTTTCAGCGGGACGGGCAGGTTGTGCACTCGAGACTCAAAAAGGGAGAATATTTCAGGACGTTCAAGATTTCACAAAATACTATGTGTAAGTTATTTAAAGCGAAGATTAATCGTCCGTTGTAACTTGTTCCGATCTTTTTTGATTTTTTCCCGCTGATCGGGCTCAAGATGGGGAATGAGACGGTCATGAAGCGCCAAAATGACGCGGTAGTAATCTTCAATCGCTGTTTTTTTGTTGCTAGTAATTTCAAGTGAGGTCGCTTGAATTTCGCCCAAGATCTTTTCGCGCTGTTGATCAGATAGCTCGAGGCGGCTTCCGAGGCTCTCCATGGTTTGCTTTTCCCAAGTATCACTATCGTGTTCGGAGCCAATAGCAGTGGGTGTCTCAGTTTCTTGGCGCCCTTCTTTTTCTCCAATGAGGAAGCCTACGCCGCATCCACAAATGAAGATGACGAGAAGCGCAAAGATGATAGTTAGATAGTCGCGAAGTTTTGGTTTCATAAGGTCTCGGGAGCAGTTGGGGGTTCGGTTGGGATGATTGGCTCGGGTAGAGGGGAGTCGTCTCGGAGAAGGAATAAAATGAGGAAGATCAGACCGGCAAGGATGGCGGCAAGGATGGACCACTTACGCCAGGTGAGGGCTAGGAAGAGCGACTGAACACTTTCGCGTAGGGCCTTGACGCTGATTTTGAAGTTGGGTTCCGATTGCTCCTCACCGGGTGAGGTTTTTGCCGCATCGACAAGTCGTTTCCAAGGGTCGTTGTTGTCATTCATATCACTGGTTTGGTTCAAGTTTTTTGAGCTGCTCGCGGAGTTTTCGTCGGGCTCTCATGGCAGTGACCTTAATCTTCGAGGCTCCCCAGCCAGTTAGATTGCAGGCATCCTGCACGCACTTCTCCTCGAGGTCGAGGAGGCGAATGACGATTTGTTCTCGCGGGTTAAGAGTGGCGATAAGTTGGTCAAGAAGCTCGCGCATGGAAGCGAGACTTTCTTTGCCGTCAACGGTTTGGCTGCTGAGGTTTTTCTCAACGATTTGAGCCTGCGTTTCGCCTAGATCCGAGTAGCTCATCAGAGGCCGGCTCTTAATTCGGCGGAGCCAATCATAGCAAGTGTTGATGGTCAGCCGAGAAACCCAATGGGTAAAGGGTTGGTGCCCAGCGAACTGATCGAGTTTCAGGAAGATTTTAGTGAAGGCCTCTTGGGCAATGTCCTCGTGGTCGGTATTTCGGCGGACTTGATTACGAATAATTTTTGAGACGAGCGGGTTAAGAATGTGAACCAATTCGCTCCACGCTTTTTCGTCGCCCGTCCGGATCCGGGCGAGCAACTCAGAAGATACCGTGATCGGTTCATCCATGAAAAAATGAAGTGATTGATGTGGAGGGGTGACCGGACAAAGAAAAGACCGGCGCTTTATTGAGAAATTTAGATAGGTCTTGCGCGCACCACTTATTTTCCTCTGGTTTCGAATAGAAACCGAAAGCTTCTTTGAAGTGGGAGGGCTTTTGAGATCATAACTTTCTGTCTAATCAATAAACATGATGATGTTGTTGGAATCAAGGACGACTGGAAGATTGTCGTAGTGGAGAGCTTCAGGCTCTCGGAGAAAGAGCGTGTGGGAATTTTGGAATCAGTGAATCTTTGAGTGCGAGATACCCGAGGATGCTTAAATCTTGCCAATCAGTTGTTGGGAAGGACTTGCGGGATTGAGGAAGCACCGCTAAACCACCGACCTGAACATCAGCTATCCAGATCTGCCGGTGTCGCGCCGGAGAGGGGAGATCCTCGAGGACATGAGGGCCTCGCAGGTGTTGGTGGTCGTGGGTGAAACGGGGTCTGGAAAGACGACCCAGTTGCCCAAAATGGCTTTGGAGCTTGCGCGGGAGTTGGGGCAAGAGGGACGAATAGGGTGTACGCAGCCGAGGCGATTAGCCGCGACTTCGGTGGCGCGGCGAGTGGCAGATGAGTGCAAGGTGGAGATTGGAAAAGAAGTGGGTTGGCAGGTCCGTTTTACAGAGGTTTGCTCGAAAGAAACAAAAGTGAAATTCATGACGGACGGGATTTTGCTGGCGGAGACGCAAGGGGATCGGGAACTACGTCAATATGATACTATTATTATTGATGAGGCCCACGAGCGATCCTTGAACATCGATTTTCTATTGGGTTATCTGAAGCAACTGGTTAAACGGCGGAAGGATTTACGGGTGATTATTTCATCGGCTACTTTGGATGCAGGAAGGTTCTCCGAGTTTTTTGAGAAATGTCCCGTGGTGCAGGTGGAGGGACGGACTTTCCCGGTAGAAGACGTTTTTTTACCTGGATACGAGGGTGAGAGTTTACGCGAACATGTTGGACGGGGGGTAGAATACGTCACTGATTTAGATTCTGATGGTGATGTCTTGGTATTTTTGCCAGGGGAAAGAGAAATCCGTGAGTGTGCGGATTTGATCGAAGGTCGGGGGCTTTTTAATACCGAAGCAGTACCAGTTTTTGCGCGGCTTTCTCTGGCGGATCAGGAGAGGGTTTTTGCTCCTAGCGGAAAGCGGAGAGTCTTTTTGGCGACAAATGTGGCCGAGACTTCGCTGACTATTCCGGGAATTGTTTCGGTGGTGGATAGCGGAATGGCAAGAGTGAGTCGATTTAGCCCTTCGAGGCAGGTGCAGAGTTTGCAGATCGAAATGATCTCGCAGGCGAGTGCACGGCAAAGGCGAGGGAGATGCGGCAGGGTGCGCGACGGAATTTGTGTGAAGCTTTATGATGAAGAAGCACTTGAGATGGCACCGGAGTTCACAGATCCCGAGATTCGGCGGAGTGCTCTGAGCGGAGTAATTCTACGAATGCTTTCGTTGAAACTGGGAGATGTTAGGGAGTTTCCTTTTATTGACCCACCGGGGCCCCGCGCCGTGAATGAAGGCTGGAATACTCTTGAGGAAGTAGGTGCGGTGGCGAAGAAATCGGAGGCGCGACTCACTGATACGGGAAGGACCTTATCTCGATTGCCTCTGGACCCGCGATTGGGCCGGATGTTGGTGGAAAGCGAACGCCGGGGAGTCTTTGAGGAGGTATTGATCATAGTATCGGGACTCTCGGCGATGGATGTGAGGGAACGTCCGCAGGGCAAGGAAGAGCGAGCCGATGAAAGGCAGAAAGAGTTTCTTGATCAAAGGTCAGACTTCGGGGTGTTTTTAAATTTGTGGAAAGGAATTCAGGATTTCAGGGGAGATAGAGGAAAGCTCAAGTCCAACCAATTGCGGAGGTGGTGTGAGAAGCATTTCTTGAGCTACCGCCGGGTGAGGGAATGGTTGGGGATCAATTCGGAATTACGTCGTTCGTTTCAGAAAGAGGGAGGAAAGGGTAAGGTAATTGAAACGGCGGCTGATGTTTATGCCGAGGTGCATAAATCAATTTTGACGGGAATTCCACGACAGATTGGAGTGTGGGATAAGGAAAAGCGCATTTATCATAGCGTGGGAAACCGGCAGTTTGCGGTCTTCCCAGGCTCTGGGCTTTTCAAGAGTAAGCGGGCGCTTTGGGTTTTGGGTTTTGAGTTGGTTGAGACCTCGCGATTGTGGGCCCGCAAGGTGGCGGAGATTGACCCCAAGTGGGTCGAGGAGGTGGTGCCGCATTTGTGTCGGAGCAAATATCATTCGCCGTATTGGAATGAGCAGCAAGGGGCGGTTTACGGGACGGAGGATGTCTTACTTGGGGGACTCACGGTGGTTGAAGGGCGGAGAGTCTTCTTTGGGCGGGTAAATCCCAAGGTGGCTTTTGAGGTTTTCGTGCGGGAGGCTCTGGTGGATGGGAAGATGCGAGGTAACAACTTGGTGACGCAGAACCTGGCGTGGGTGAAGGAAACTATTTTGGGAGCGGAACGGAAATTGCGGCGAGTCGGCTACTTGTGGAATGAGGTGGCTGCGTATGACTTTTTTTTCGAGCGTCTCCCAGGAGCGACGAATACGACAAACCAGTTTTACAAACTGACCGAGAAACCGGGAGACGCGGGAAAGTTAATGGTGCGTTTTTCAGATCTCATTTGGGAGGAAGAGATCGAGGATCGGCTGCGACTTTTTCCGGATGTGATCGAGCATGGAGGGCGTAATTGGCGGGTGAATTACGTCAGTGATTTGGATGCGGATGATGATGGATTGACTTTTGAGGTGGGAATAGACGAATTGGCGATTTTTCCAGAATATCTGCCGAGCTGGGGGGTGCCGGGAATTTTAGAAGATCGAGTGGAGTTGTTAATCCGAAGCTTGCCAAAAGATTGGCGTCGGGAGTGCCAACCGGTGGCAGAGAAGGTATCAGGATTTATTTCGGCGTGGGAGAATTGGGAGCCGCAGGGGCATTTGGAGGAGGCCTTACTTCAATATTTACGAGAGAAAGTGGGGCGGGATTCGTTAGAAGGCTTGGAGACGAATCGATTGCCTCAACACTTGCGACCGAAGCTACGGGTGCGGAATGAGACAGATGAGGTAATGGCCTTTGGTGAGGATGTTTGGGCAATCAAAAAAAAGTTGGCTGGAGAGTTGAGGTCGCGGCGTGAAGCCGCTGCGAATGAGGAGTGGGAGATGACGGGTGGTGAG
>DCQM01000066.1:3778-4070 GCA_002323895.1 Akkermansiaceae bacterium UBA1518 | reverse complement strand
CGACCAATTCTCTCCCCATGAATTGACGACGATATAGGCTCCCCGCTCCCAGTCAGCGAGGGTTACTTTGCCATCATTGTTAAGATCAATATCGTTAGTAATCTTGCCGTCACCATTCACATCATAACCAACCTGATCATCGTATCCGACGCAGGTGATTCCATGTCCGTATCCACTCGGCCCCCAGCGGACCCATACGTCATCTCCAGCCGCGTACTCCCCTTCCGGAATCGTTTTGGTGACCTTTTTCAATTCACCCATTCGCCCATCTAGAGCGAAAATCCCACCAATC
>DCQM01000066.1:0-3381 GCA_002323895.1 Akkermansiaceae bacterium UBA1518 | reverse complement strand
CTGATCCACAGTGTTGGCAGGTGAATAGCGATAACCCGATACGCGGTATTCCATAGCCTCGCGCCAAATCTGATAGCCGTTTGGCCACACGCCGATCTTCTTCAGGCGGACCCCACCATATGATTTCGCAGTGGGAATGCCTATGCGCTTAGCGACCTCCCAACCATGATACGCCTCGGATCCCACATTCTCTGCTCGGTTCATCATATTCCACGAGAAGTGAGCCGGAAATCGCGTTGCATCAGAGTCTGCCGCAGTCCCATTCAAAACATTCATCTCATAGGTAAAAATAGATCCGATTGCTGCAAATTGACCGCAGGTTCCCCACCTCTGCTTATAAATTGGCGGGAATTGCTTGCGAGTGGAATTATCTACCTTGGAAGGTAAACGCTTCAGGTCAATTTTTGTCTCTCCCACATCTGGGCCCTTAGCATTCTTCCAAGTGTTGTAATCCTTGCCCTGCGACGGTGGCCGCGAAAATCCACCAGGATACTCGGCACGGGCTTGCTCGACTTCGTCCGCGACCAGCGGCCACATAAAATTAGAGAACAGGAGGGTTCCAGCGGCGAGAAATCGGCTTGAAAAAGTAATCATAAGTAAAATCGTGGAGTAATACTTTACATAACAGCAAAGACTATCGCGAGATGGTATATTATCGAACTAGCGAAAGTGAATCCTCTCACCAACCTCAGGAAAAACAAACATTCATGTTCTGATCAAAATTTGCCCGATAGATTACAG
The DNA here is from genome assembly GCA_002323895.1 of Akkermansiaceae bacterium UBA1518. Lineage (GTDB taxonomy): Bacteria > Verrucomicrobiota > Verrucomicrobiia > Verrucomicrobiales > Akkermansiaceae > SW10. The sequence goes on along the minus strand of DCQM01000066.1, from coordinate 2,640 downwards.
CATCAACCATCAGTAGATAATCCCATGGCCCTCTTTGCATAGGCATGGAAGCTACAATGAATCTATTTCCCATTCTCCCCAAAATCCGGCTTGGTAGCACTGTTTTTTGCCTCTTGGCTTCAGTGACTTTTTGTAACGCTCAGAAATCGTCGTCATCCGAAAAACTTCGCCCTTTGACAGAAGCCCGAACCATCGGGCGCGCGAACTCAGCACTGTTGGCGAAAAAGCAAACGCTCACGACGACGAACGGAAAGCCATCTGCCAATCTCGCGGATTTCAAGAAACATATTTTCCCGATTTTCACTAAGACCTGTGTCCAGTGCCATGGCCCCAAGAAAGCCAAAGGAAAATTTCGTGTTGATACCCTCGATCCCAATCTCATAGAGGGAGGCGACATCGATTGGTGGCTGGAAGTCCTCGATGTGGTGAGCAATGACGAGATGCCTCCAGAAGATTCCGAGGTGCAACTCACCAATGAAGAAATTAGTAAAGTCACAGGGTGGTTAAGTTCTGAAATTCAGAAAGCTTCAACAGAACGGCGTAATAAAGGTGAACATTCATCGTTTCGTCGCATGACGCGATATGAATACGATTATGCTTTGCAAGATCTGCTTGGACTCTCCTACTCGCTCTCTGGAAACCTTCCTCCTGAAGCTGATTCGCAAGATGGTTTCAAAAACAGCTCAGAAACGCTGCAAATGTCTGCGATGCAGTTTGAGATCTATCGCGAGACAGCGCTCAAAGCGCTTGAACATACAACCGTGGTGGGTGAGCACCCCATGGCCGTCGTCTATCAGCTCCCCAATTCGGATGAGGCTTTGTCTGCCCTTAATCGCAATCAGATCAGCAAAACTCACACCCTCACCCAAAAAACAAAAAAAGGTCAGGCTCCTCCAGAAACCGTCATTTTTGACCAACGGAATGGATCAGTGAAATTTAATCTGAGTAATCACCTACCCGACCAAGGCACGATGCGCATCACACTCCGAGCCCGACGCTCGACGATGAAGGTTGATGAATTTGCGAGCCTCCGTTTTATTTTTAGCGCTCATACCAGCAACAACGCCAACTTTTCCGAAGTCATCAGCAAACGCGCAATCCCGGTGACAGGCTCGATGAAGGACCCACAATTAATCCACCTAGATATTCCTCTCAGCGAGATCCAGCGAAACCCATTCCGAAACAACAAGGAAACATTCCCGAGACGCGATGAATTTCTAACCATCGAATGCCAGTCAAGAACACGGGGAAAGGAACCGCTCAGTATCACCGTTGATTTTATCGAAATTAGCGCACCCTTTTTCGAACAATGGCCGCCCCAAACCCACCGTGATATTTTCTTTGAAAGCCCAAATAAAAACGAGGAGGCAGAATATACCCGTGAGGTCTTAACTCGATTCATGGAACGAGCTTGGCGGCGGACCGTGAGCGTAAATGAAGTGTCCCCTTTCGTCACATTGTTCACCAAATATCGCCCCGAGTTTTCGACGATGGAGGAAGCGATGGTAGAGGTGCTGGCAACAATCCTTGCGACACCTGAGTTTCTTTATATCACACAAGAGGACTCGTCGATAATCAGCGAAACCGAATTAGCCAGCCGGCTTTCCTTTTTCCTTTGGTCCAGCATACCAGACAAAGAGCTTCGAGACCTCGCGAAGGAAGGAACACTGAGGGATCCCACAGTTTTGAAAGCTCAGATCACACGTATGTTGGCTGATCCAAGGTCCGCAAGATTCTCGAAACACTTCGTTCAACAATGGCTCGGTTTAGATGGGCTCAATAGCGTAGTCCATGTGACCGACGGCGCACTAATGGAAGCCATGCAAGAAGAGCCCATCGCCTTTTTTAAATACGTCCTCAACAACAACAGGAGCCTAATGGACTTCCTTCACTCGGACTACGCCGTGCTGAATGAAAAGGTGGCTGCGCATTACCAAGTTCGCAATGTTTACGGCCCTCAATTCCGCCAAGTTCCGATTGAACCCAATACCAATCGCGGCGGAATCCTGACAAATGCTGCAATCCTGACCATGAATTCCGATGGCAAGGATTCCCACCCGCTCAAACGCGGGGTTTGGATGCTTGAACGAATTCTCCATGACCCACCGCCACCCGCTCCACCAAATGTTCCAGAAGTTGATTTGACTGATCCTAAAATCCTCGAGATGACGCTCAAGGAGCGCATCGTCGATCACCGCAATAAACCAGCCTGCATTTCATGCCATGCTAAAATCGATCCTTGGGGAATTGCTTTCGAAAACTATGACGCCTTAGGCGTTTACCGAACCAAAATCAAAAACAAACCGGTTGATGCGACCTCAGCCTTGTTCAACAAGCAGGAATTAGCTGGAATGGAGGGCTTGAAGCGCTATCTGTTAGAGGAGCGTCAGGACCAGTTTGCGAGGGCCATAGTTCACAAAATGACTTCTTACGCCCTTGGGCGCCCGTTAACTTTTAGTGACCATGCCGAAATCGAAGCACTAACGATTCAACTTCGAAAAAAGGAAGATCGCTTACGGGATTTGATATACCTGATCATTTATAGCAGTATCTTCAACTCTAACTAATACCTAAGAGCCCTATGACAACCAAAACCACCGACATGAATCGCCGAAATTTTCTTCGAGGAACAGGCGTTGC
>DCQM01000160.1 GCA_002323895.1 Akkermansiaceae bacterium UBA1518 | reverse complement strand
ATTCCGGGATGAGCCACCACTCTCATGATGTGCTCAAGGTTTCATTGACGTTCCATTTGTTAGACTTGGATCTTGGGCTGAGGTAAAGTGGGAACGGCTTGCTAAAGGTGATTATTCTTTTGCCAGTTACGATGGTTTTTAGGTGTGTTGTTTGAGGTTTAGATGTCGAACGTTGCTGTGGGTATAAGAGCTCACTCTTGGTTATTTTTTGATCCACAGGGATTACACCAGGTAGCTATCTGTGATGATTCATTGAGTTCCTCCTAAATCTTTCTCTAGCGAAAAGTAGCCCAGATTGATTTTAAATAGGGAGTGTCAGTAAAGTCCTCTGGCATCGGGCTGATCTCGAGGTCAGCTCCTTTGAGTTGCTTCATGAAATCACTTACACTGATGCCCCGAAAATTGGTGCAGGCTAGAATTTTCCCGCCCGGAGCGAGGCAGGTGGAAGCAAGTTTGAAGAGTTGATTGTAATCTTTTTCAGCACGAAAAACCTTACCTTTATTGTCACGCGAGAAAGTGGGCGGATCGAGAATGATGTAGTCGAAAAAGCGGCTTTGTTTAGCGAAGCGACGGAGCCAGTGGAAGGTGTCTCCTTTGCAAAAATAGTGATCTGTTGGATCGATGCCGTTGAGAAGAAAGTTCTTTCGAGTCCAGTCGAGGTAAACTTGTGAGAGGTCGAGAGAAGAGGTGATTGCGCCGGCAGCAGCTGCGGCGATCGAGAAGAATCCAGTATAAGAAAATGTGTTCAAAACGGTTTGTCCCGGTTTAACCATTTTTCTTAATGCCTCGCGGTTGTTTCTTTGATCAATAAAGACCCCCTGGGAGTAGCCGGACTTGAAAGAAAGGCGGCATTTTAATCCGTTTTCAAGACCGGTGAAGAACTCGGGAAGTTCTTCACCATAAATGTGAACAGGTGATTCCTTTTGGTGTTGGTCTAGTCTTTTCCAATAGAGGGGCTTTTCGTAGCGAGTGAGGATATCACTTACCTCACCTGCCAAATTAGATCCATTAGTAGAAATAAGCCAGGCTTTGCCATACTGCTCGAGGATGTGTCCATTGAGATTATCGCCTTGTCCATCAATCAGGCGGATCAGGCTTGTTTCTCTATTTTTTAGGCTTTCACGCCTTTCGAGAGAGCGTGAGATGATTTCATGAAGGCGAGGGTTGGACATTGCGCGTGGCCGTTCTAGCATCGCTAGCGAAATGAGCGAATGGAAATCCCTTCTTGATGATGCTATAAGCCGTGGTGACGTTTCTGTTGAGGCTGGGGCCAATATCAATCTCTATCTTCAGGGTGCGAATTCTCCGGTAGGTCCAGCTGCCATCTTGGAGCTACTCAAATCCTGTGAATGGCAGGAAATCGATGATCGATTCTTTAAGAAAATGGCCTTCGGGACTGGTGGTCTGCGCGGTCGGACGATCGGAAAAATCGTCACACGGGCCGAGCGAGGGGTGGGTGGGCCGCTTGATCGACCAGAGCATCCTTGTGTGGGAACTGCTTCAATGAACTTTTTCAATCTCAAGCGTGCCATGATTGGCTTGGTGAGATATGTGAAGAAGGCTTCTTCTAGGGAAGGGCGTCCGTCGCTGGTAATCGGCCATGATAGCCGTCATTTCTCTCGTGATTTCGCGGAAACCTGCGCTAGAGTTGCGACTGATCTAGGGTGTGATGCTTATCTTTTTGAAGCGGAGCGTGCTACGCCGGAAATCTCCTTTGCAGTTCGTTACTTGCGCGCTGATTCGGGTGTCTGTCTCACGGCAAGTCATAACCCATCACATGATAATGGCTTTAAAGCCTACATTGATGATGGCGGGCAATTAGTTGAGCCCCACGCGACTAGGGTGATTAACGAAGTCAACGCATTGGAGAGTGAAAATTATGAAGTTCTTCCTGAGGATGAAAAAGGCCAATTAACCATTCTTGGAGCCGAGATGGACCGGACCTATATGGATAAGTTGAAGACGGTGCTCTTACGCCCAGATTTGCTTGAAGCGAGGAGGGCCAAGGTCGTCTATACTAACCTTCACGGAACTGGAGGGGTGATTATCGTGCCGATGCTTCGCGAGCTTGGGTTTGAAGTCGTCACGGTGCCCGAACAAGACGGGCCAGACGGAAGGTTTCCAACAGTCGAATCCCCTAATCCTGAGAATGCTCCAGCTCTGGCAAGGGGGATTGCATTGGCCGAGGAAGTGGGTGCGGATGCGGTCATCGCAACTGATCCAGATTGTGACCGTATGGGTGTTGCGATTCGAAATGATGTGGGTGAAATGGAGTTATTAACAGGAAATCAGATTGGTTCCTTGTTGGGCTGGTATCGTATCAAGACGATGTTTGATCTTGGTTGGATCACTGAGAGTAATCGAAGCCGGGCAGTTCTAATAAAAACATTAGTGACAACTGATTTACAACAGTCTATCGCTGAAAAATACGGAATTAACGTAATAGATACATTGACCGGGTTTAAGTATATAGGGGAGAAGCTAAAGAAGTATGAGGAAGCGATTCCAAATGAAAAGAAAGGTGATTATCGAAACTTGACCGAAGAAGAGAGTCGGAAGCTTCGATTGGAGTATTCGAAGTTTTTCGTTTTCGGTGGAGAAGAGAGCTATGGCTATCTTGGGAGTGATTTTGTTCGGGACAAAGACGGGAATGCCTCAGCTGTGATGTTTGCCGAATTGGCTGCTTACGCTATGAGTAAGGGCACTACGATTGCTGGGCTTCGTGATCAAATCTGGGGTGAATATGGAGTTCATCTGGAGGATGGAAAATCGCTTGTGATGGAGGGGGGAGAGGGGGCGCGGAAGATCGCTGCCTTGGTGAAATCTTACAGTGTGGATCCTCCAGCGATAGTCGATGGTTCGGATGCCATTGCGGTGAGAGACTACGCACGAGGGGGATTCTACGATCAGGAGGGGGATGAGCTTCCCGAAGCTTCAATGCTTTTTGTGGATTTGGCGGATGGGCGTCGATTTGCGGTCCGACCCTCTGGGACCGAACCGAAAATAAAATATTACCTTTTTGGGAAGGGTGAAAATAAAGATGGGGTTCAGAAGTCGTTGGATGCACTGTGGGAAGCCTTGGAGGAAGACGCTTATCAGCGTATGGAATGATGGTCCGTTTTTTAAGAATCTTGGTAGCGGTTTTAAGCGGGGTAGCTCTCGCTTTTAGCTTTGCGCCATTTGATGAGGCTTGGATGGTGTGGGGGTGGATGTGGTTGTTGCTCCCTTTGCTTTGGACGGTGACGGGTAAGAGGCATTGTCTTAAAGGTTTTGGCTTGGCTTGGTTAGCTGGCATGGGGTTCTGGGTGATTAATCTCAAGTGGCTTGGGACAGTGACTTGGCCAGGAGCTTTGGCCTTGTCAGCTTATCTTTCCGCTTACTTTGGGTTATTTGGGGCCTTTGCCGCAGGTTCAGTTAATCCTTGGCGGGTGAAGTATGAGAGAGCTAAGACAATTCGTGATCGGGCGCACCAAAGTTTGCGTAGCCTTGGTTATGCTACTTTGCTTGGAGGGTTTTGGTGTGGGCTTGAGTGGGTGCGAGGTTGGCTCATGACGGGGTTTGGTTGGAATGGCCTAGGCGTGACGTTTGCCAAAAATCTAATTTTGGCGCAGAACGCTGAATATGTTGGAGTGATCGGGCTTTCATTCCTACCGGTCTTTTTTAGCGCAGTGGCGGTGCAGACGGCGCGGCGTTTTCACCAACAGTTTCGAGCAAATGAGGTGAAGGTTTTTCATTGGGATTTCGCGACCGCGCTGTTGGTGATTATGTTGGCGTTTACTTGGGGAACTATTCGGCTTTCTTCGGTTACAAATGAGCCAAAGATCGAAGGTCGTGTTTTGATGGTGCAACAGGATATTCCGCAGTTTGCCGACAAGATTTTATGGGAGCCCTCAAAAATCGTAGGAGGTTTTGAGGATTTGACGACAGAGGGTATGGAGGAGGTTTTCCGCGAAGCTGCAAAAGCTGTGCGAGAGACCGAATCGGATAAGGAAATCGTGGGGATCAGGATGCCTGATCTTGTGATTTGGCCGGAAGCATGTTTGCCCGCCTTTCTTCATGGAAAGGAAAACGGGTCAATAGTAGGAGGGCCGGAAGTTGAGAGTGTTTTTGAATATATTCACAGCTTAGGAGATTTTACCTTCGTGCTTGGGATGAATGAAGTGTGGGGTGAAACGGCGGTTGATCCAGAGGTGGATGTCTTCAACTCTCTAATTATGGATGATGGAAAAGGGGTGAGGCAGACTTACCGGAAGAATCATCTTGTCATCCTTGGTGAGTTCATTCCAGATCTCCCATTTTTGCATGACTTATATTTTCGAACAACGGGTGTGGAATTTGGAAAAGGATTGAGCCGTGGTGATGTTTTTGAACCTTTGGAGGCAGAAATTGGAGGTCAACCGATTGGTGTAATTCCTTCGGTCTGCTTTGAAGATACTGTACCTCGATTGACCCGAAAGTTTGTGCGTAATGGGCCCCAGCTTTTGGTGAATATTACGAATGACGGATGGTTTCAGGAAAGCGAGGGGTCTGTGCAACATTTCCGGAATGCCCTGTTTCGTAGTATCGAACTGCGGCGACCGACGGTTCGATGTGCTAATCGCGGTGTTACCGGGGTCGTTACCTTAGCTGGTTCGCTGGTCGATCCTTACACTAAAAAGACGCGCCACCTTGCAAATGAGAATGGAAGTTACTTCCATCGCGGATACTTATTAGCCACCGTTTATATTCCTTCGGAGGGTGAGATTACGCTTTACGCAGCTTTTGGTGATTGGTTCGCGGTAAGCGGCTTGATCGCGGTCTTCCTTTGGTTTTTTTTGATTTTTCTCTCTAAGAAGACGAAGGAAGGCTGACTTACGCGATTCAGAGAAAGCTCTAGACTAAACCCATTCAGATCTACTGTGACTCAAGGGAAAAGAATGGCGCTACAGTTGTCACAGTGGGCGATAGCAGCTCCGGACTGCGCGAGCGCGTAGGTTGCAGGTGTGACCTGGACGTGGCAGGAGGTGCAGCTCCGCTCGCTAGTGACCCGAACAACAGCATGGCTTTCTCTTTTGTTATAAAGCCGATTATAAGTATCGAGAAGATCTTCGTCATCGATCTGGGTGACAAGGCTTTCGCGAGTTGTTTTGGTTTCCGTTAGCCCAGCTTTGCGGTCATCAAGGCGCGCTTGAAGTTCCGCTATTTCTTCATCCACTAGTCCCTGAGTCTTGGCTAGGTTTTGTTCGGCGTCAGTGATTTTCGATCGGAGGTCATCGGCTGTCTCCATCAGCTCAAGCTCACGAGTCTCAAGCTCGTCGACTTCGTTTTCGTAACGAACTACTTCTTCGCCTAGCTTAGTATATTCGTCATTTTTCTTTGTCTCAAATTGCTGGTTCTTGAGGCGATCAATTGTGTTTTTTCGAGTGCCAACATCGAGTTCGACATTCTTAATTTCGATTTCGTTGGCTTGAAAATTTGATTTGGCGGTGGCTAGGGTTTGAGTGTTATTGGCGAGGCGATCCTTGGCGGCTTCCTGCAGTTGAGGAATTCGAACGAGCTCCGCTTCCAGTGCCTGGATTTTTTGATCGGTGTTCTGAAGGGCGAGCAATTGCTTCACGTCGTCACGCATGGCAAAGAAGTAACGTTTTCGCGGTTCCGGGGGAAGAGGAAAGGAGAATCTTCAGTGTTTCTGTAGAGGGGAGGCGTTTCTCGGGCAGAGGTGGAAGATAATAGTTATCAATACTAGGGGCGAGAGGAGCATCCATTTTCCTGCTAGGACTGATCCTCCGATCACGCAAACGAGTATTAAAGGTTCGATCCATATCCTCCGGAGATGGAGAAGCGAAACGAAAGTTACGAGTAGGGCGAGTTCGAAAGATAATGGCCAGCGTTTGTAGGTGTGTCTGTGAACGGCTTTTTGGGAGAGCGCCTGCCTAATTTGACCTTCTAGGCCGTAAGTTGACTTTGGGGTGCTGGAAGGAGTGATGATCTTATAGGTTTCAGCTTGTTCAGGGTAGATTTGAAGAATTGAAGCGGATTTTTGCACTTGCTCATCGTTTGGAAGAGCGGCTTGCCCTTTCTGGTCTAGTTTTAAAATAGTGCCTTCGATCCCTAGGCGCAGGTAGCCGTCTTTTTCTAAAATAAGTTCTGCGGAGTTTAGACGGTGAGATTTCAGAATACTGGCAAGAGTGAGACTCGGTAGAATATGATTGTCCCAGCGAACGAGCATTGGAACGAGTGTTTGATCTCCGTCAGATTCTAATTTCAGGCCTCTTATTTCGGAGATTCCAAAAGAATTGGAGTTAATCGAAGAAGGGCGCCGGATGTAGTCAATTTTGGGAAGATCAAATCCAGCGGGAATTTTGAGTGGAATAGCGGAGGGTTTGAGGTATTCCGGAAGCGGGGCTTCAGAGTTGATAAATTCCGCCTGAAGACCAATTACCAAGGAGGGGGTTTTGTCAACTTGTCCTTGTAATGCAAGAATAGCCAGCTCGGAGGCATCGTCCCAAGAGAGAGACGAAGTGATGACGGTAAGACGATCATCATCAAGTCGTGTTTGAGCGAGAAATTGTGCCCATTCGATGGAGCTGCCCCCGTCGGGTCCCATGATATCTAAAGATTCCTGATCGAGTAAGTAGCTCTTAATGTTAAGGTTAGCTTCAGGATCGGGCGTGAAGTCTAGGCAGGTCAGTTGAAATTTCTTGGACTCACTCCGGTCCACAAATGAATAATCTTTTTGAAATCGCTCGGGAAAGACGAAGGAGGACAGTTCAATGCGGGCAAGGGCGGCGATTTCTGGTAATTTGGTCAGCAATCCTCCCCCTGCGATAAGCGGAAGAAGGAATGACAGAGACGGCCGAAGAGATGGCATAATTATGGCAGAGATCTAGCACGATTATTACCTCTAGTCGAGGAAAGGACCGAGTGCGTCTTCCAATGGGGTGTCATCAATAACCTCTTTGAGGAAGCCAACGGCAGCAGGAATTTGAGCAAGATACCATTCGTCATTCTCGTTGTGGCCAATGTTGGAAAAGGCTCCCAGCGCCTGCATAAGCCTCTGGGCTGCGCAGTCTTTAAGAATAGGTTGAATAGGCTCTTCCTCGCAAATCTCTTCCCAGAGCTCGAGGAGCTTTCGACGATCTTCGAGCGAGTGATTCATATAGGGGTCGTAAAGTAGCGAGGCGAGGTCATATTCCTGACGTCCCATGCGTAGCCCTTGAAAATCGATCAGGTAGGTGGTCCCGCTATTGAGCATGAGATTTTGTGACTGGAAATCGCGATGCACCATGTGAGGTGCTGTAGCGCCGAGTCGTTTGGCCAGACCTTGCAGGATAGGGTTTTCAGACAACGCCGATGAATCCTTGCCGAGATGAGTTTCAATAAAGTGCTCAAAGAAATATTCCTGCTCCCAACGATACAGAGGCTCATCGAAGGTAGGTTGAAGTTCAAAGTCTTTGGGTGGACGAGTGTAGAGAAGCTTGTCTAGTTGCTCGAAAGCGGAGCGGTAGTAGGGCTCGCGCTTCTCGAACGGACTATCCTTGAGGCTGAGGAGGTCCTGATCGCCTAGATCCTCGATGAGCGCTACCTGGCGTCGGGTGTTATCGTAAAGGACGTCCGGGATATTTAGGCCTGCCTCCTTTAGGAATTCAGCAACAGGCAGAAAGTTGGCGTTATCTGATCGTTCGAGAGTGTAGTGAATTCCAATAAAACTCGGATAATCATCTGGGCTGATTCGAATGATGGTCCGACCAGAAGCACCTTTTTGGATTGGCTCCATGAGGACGCGGTGGGTTGGCGCGAGATCTAGGTGGGCTCGAACGGCTGTGAGCAAGGTGTCGGCAGGCATCTTTAGTAAAGCGGAATTTTAGAGATCGGCGCTCTTATGCACGCCCGATGTTGGGGAATTGCTGTGAACGATGCAATTTGTCAATTCCGCATCCTGCAAAACATGAGTTCCCGGCCAGAGGATGCTGTCCTTGATAATGGCGCCTGACTCGACGATGACGTTCTGAGCGACCCATGAATTTTGAATGTTAGCTGTGTCAGATATGTGAGCTTCCTTCGATACTTTGGGGGTAATAGCAAGACTTGCCTCCAGATATGTTTCACGCGTCCCGAGGTCCAGCCACTTTGGATGGCCCTTTACGTGATATGCTCCCAGTTCGCCTTGTTTGATCAGTTCTACGAAGGCTGGAATGATAGAAATTTTTTCGTTTGGCGGAATTAGGTCGAGGATTTCGGGGTCGATCACGTAAATCCCTGTAAACTGATGGGTTCCCTGCCGTTGATGAATTAAGCCACGGACATCTGTCACGCGGTGACCCTCTGCGGTTATCCGTAAATCCGGTCCATGATCTCGCACTGCCAAAGTTGCGGTGTTGTTAGAGGCCATATGACCCGTCATGAGGCGATCAATCGACAAATCGGTGATGATATCACCATTGTAAACCAAGACAGGGTCACCCTTGATCCAATCGGCGATATTTTTAATTCCACCGCCAGTTTCTAGGAGTTCTGGCTCATGGAAAAAGGTGAGATTAGCACCTCGATATTTTCCGTTCGGAAAGAACCTGTCCCAAGTCTCGTGTAGATGGTGCGTGTTGATGGCGAAGTCGGTGATCCCGGCTTGGAGGCAATGGTCAAGAGCGTGGGTGATCAGGGGGCGGTTGGCAAATGGGATGAGTGGCTTGGGAAGAGTTTTGGTCAGCGGTTGGAGCCGGGTTCCGAGTCCGGCTCCGAGGAGGAAGGCTTTGCGCATGAGCAAAGAATGATTTGATCAAGAGGCGATTGGAAGGAACAATCTGGCTATCGCGCATGAGCTGCGCCTAAAATCTTATGAAAAAACTCCTCGTTTTCCTTTTGCTGTCTGCTCCAGCTTTTGCTCTTCCCGATGGTTATGAAATTTCAAATTGGGCTGAGCCTTTCGAGGTTGACTACCCGACTGCTCTTACTGCTGCGGCTGATGGGACTGTTTATGTTTCAGTCGATAAAAACGGTTCTCTCGGTAAGGAAAAGAATATGGGAAAGATTGTTTCTTGCCGTGATACAAATGGTGACGGTAAAGCTGATCAATTTAAGGACTATGTTCCCAATGTTGATAGCCCGCGTGGGGGGCACTTCGTTAAGGACACCCTCTATCTAATTCATCCACCTTTTTTAAGTTCCTTTCGCGATACGACGGGTGACGGAATTGCAGACGAGCATAAGGTTCTACTTGAAAATATTGGATTTGGCTTAAGGCATCCTCGCGGCTCCGATCACACTACAAATGGGTGCCGGATGGGTATTGATGGATGGCTTTACATCGCAGTGGGTGATTTCGGGATGGAGGCGACAAAGGGAGCTGATGGTAAAGTTGTGACTTTGCGTGGTGGTGGAGTGGCTCGGGTTAGACCTGATGGGAGTGACCTCGAAATTTACTCTTATCACACGCGCAACATTTGCGACATTGCGATCAGCCCAAAACTCGACCTCTTCACAAGAGATAACACCAACGATGGAAAGGGATGGAATATCCGTGTGCATCACCTCACTAATGGTTCGGAGCATGGATACCCGCGTCTTTACAAGAATTTTACCGATGAGGCTGTAAAGCCAATCCTCGATTTAGGTGGGGGAAGTGGAACGGGTGCTCTTTATTTGGCGGAGCCTGGACACGATGAGCTTCTCCTGACCTGTGATTGGACTACCGGAAAGATATACAATGACAAGGTTTCCGAAAAAGGAGCGAGCTACTCACTTAAGGAGAGCGTTTACATGAATCTCCCCCGGGCGATTGATATTGATGTCGATGGATCCGGTAATCTTTTTGTCTGTGATTGGCGGGGTGGTAGATTCAAGTTTGCAGGTAAAGGAAAGAAGGTGGGGATGGTGCAGAAGCTCACCAAAAAAGGCCTAAAGGGTCAGCCCTTCCCAACGCTGAAAGGGATGACGACCTCTGAACTAGTTTCGCAACTTAAGAGCCCTTCAGCCGTGCGAAGGCTTGAGATTCAGCGTGTGCTCTTGGCTAGAGCTGGGACTGGATCAATAAAGCCTCTCATTAATTTTATTAAGGATTCCCGTTTGAGCATCGAATCTCGAATCGCCGCAATTTTCACTCTTTCCCAAATGAAGGGGATGACTGCAGATCAATTTCTTCAGATCTTTGCAAAGGACTGGAAGGATCTTAAGGAGATTCAGCAGTATCTTACCCGGGCTGCTGGTGATCTAAGTGGAGCGATTTCTAGTGATACCCTTAGTTTGGTTGAGAGAGTTCTTCAATCTGGCGATGAGCGAACTCGCCTGCAGGCTGTGGTGTTTCTGATGAGGACTGGTAATCCAGCAAAAAATGCGACCGCGCAAATCCTTAAGGCGGTGACTGAAGCTCAGGATCAACGCATTCAAAACACTGCTGTTGGTGCACTGGTGAAGATTGGCGATGTGGAAAGCCTTCTGTCCCATGTGAATCGGAAAACAGCACGTCTCGCTTTGATGCGACTTCATCGACCAGAGGTTATTTCTGGGATTGCAGCTAGTTTACAACAATCCAAGGGAAGCGAGCGACTGGGGCTCATTGAGATTCTTGCTCGACTTTTTCATCGTGAAGCAGAGTGGGATCTCAAAGCCTGGTGGGGAACCCGTCCGGATGATCGCGGTCCTTATTTCGCACCTGAGACTTGGGAGGAGACTCCTAATATTAAAGCGGCACTTGAGAGTGTTTTCAATCAACTGGCTAAAACTGATCAGTCGAAAATGCTCGGTATTCTTGGAATCAATCGTGTGCCGGTTTCTGACCTTAGCTTGGGTAAACAGGATCCTTTTGTCATTGCACTTGCGACACCCACTCCTGATGAATCGCAAATTAGAATCTTGACTGGTGCTGCCAAGGATAAGAGGCGGCTCTGGGAGGAAAGAGTGTCTGCCTATCGAGCACTGGGGCGTCTCGAGGAAAAGACTGTTGCAAATCAAGTAGAGATCCTCGGGACGTGGCTTGATCAGGGTGTCAAGCCTGCTGAAGTGGAGCTTGAGCTGAATGATTTTGTGAACCAGCCGGCTCTCATTCTTTCCACGAAAGTCCTTCGTAAAGTAGCAGCCAAGGGTAGCAAATCGGAAAGTAGAGTTGCTTGGAGAACTCTCCTGATTTTCACGCAAAGCCCCCTTATCAAAGAAAATCAAAAGACACCCATTCTCAATATGATCCAAAAGAATCCCCGAGAGGAGGGCTTGTTTCTTGCTCTTGCTGATCTTCTTTTGCCTGGGTTTGATAGGCAGATAGAAAATGCTATCGATAGCGACAACGATACCTTAATTGAAGCTGCGGAACGTGCCAAGAGACTGATCGCGTCGGCCAAAGCAAGTGCTGGAAAAAAACTGGCTAATCTCAAACCTGCGGAAATCACCAAGTTGGCGATGGCATCTACCGGAGATGCGACCATGGGCGAGAAAATCTACACTCGCCAGGGTTGTATTGCTTGTCATGCAGTCGATCAAAAAGCAGTTCAAAAGGGGCCATATCTCGGGTCTGCCGGCAGCAAGTTTACTAAAGATTATCTAATTCAATCTATTCTCGATCCTAACGCAGTGGTCGCGCAGGGATTCCAAACGGAACTCATTACAATGAAGGACAAAACAGCCCATATGGGTTTCGTGACTCGCGAGGAAGATGGTGTGATCGATATTCGAAATATTGCAGGCATCGTGACGCAGCTAAGGGAAGACATGATTGCTAAACGGGATCATCAACCACAATCTATGATGCCTACCGGGCTCGCTTCAACGATTACGGTTGATGAGTTTAATCACCTCATCTCCTATTTGGTTTCGATGAAGGAGTAATTGAAGGACCGGGCAAATAGAGTCTTAAAATTCACCCTTGCCCCGATCCTATTGCTGCCGATATTGCACCTATGAGCGATGATGATAAAGGCGGACCTAAGGAACCAAATTATCCTGATCCCGAGGAAATTAAGAAAACTCTCGAAGGGATGTTTGGCCAATTAGGGAAAGGAGGGTTTTCGTTTTCTGGTGCGGATTCTTCAACATTTACCAACGAAACGAAGGGTGCTGAAGAAAGTTTTGTGGAGCCAGAGATGGACGATATTTTCGAATTTGATCTCCTGCCACGCGATATTAAGGCGCATCTTGACCGTTTTGTGATTCGTCAGGATGAGGCTAAGAAGGCTCTCTCGATCGCGGTTTGCGACCATTATAATCACGTTAAGACCCTCAAATTACAAGAGGAGGAGGGTGAGAAGCTCGAACTACAAAAACAAAACGTTATGGTTGTGGGTCCGACAGGAGTTGGGAAAACCTATCTGGTGAAACATATCGCCGAATTAATTGGTGTTCCTTTTGTAAAGGCGGACGCAACCAAGTTTTCTGAAACTGGTTATGTTGGGGGGGATGTCGATGACCTCGTTCGTGAATTGGTTTCCAAAGCGAATGGTGATGTTTCTTTGGCCGAGTATGGAATTATCTATATCGATGAAGTAGACAAGTTAGCTTCAAGTGGAGGTGGAGGAATGATCGGCCGAGATGTGAGCGGGCGAGGGGTCCAGACGACTCTCTTGAAATTGATGGAGGAAACCGAAGTTCCGCTGCGGAATCCTCAAGATATGCGGGGTCAAATGATGGCAATGATGGATATGCAGAATGGTAAAACGAACAAAGATAGCATTAATACCAAACACATTTTGTTCATCGTTAGCGGTGCATTTTCTGGGCTTGAAAAGATCGTTCGAAAGCGAAGCCAAGCCGCGCAAATCGGATTTTCGACAGAACAGGCTGAGCCGATGATGGATAACGAACTGTTCAAGCATGTCACGACTCAGGACTACATAGATTTTGGATTTGAAGCTGAATTTATTGGGCGGATTCCTGTTCGTGTGGTTTGCGAACACCTAGAGGCTAACGATTTAGAGGCCATTTTAAAGTATTCTGAGGGAAGTCTTTTGCGTCAGTATGAGCGCGAGTTTGAGGCTTATGGGATCGATCTAAAGGTGAAGGATTCCGGGATCACCAAGATCGCTGAAATGGCGGCAGATGAAAAAACGGGTGCCCGTGGCCTGATGACGGTTGGTGAGCGTATCTTGCGCGATTTTAAATATGAGCTACCAGGAACCTCGGTGACCGAACTCGTATTAGATGACGATTTAATAGAGAATCGAGAAAAGCATCTCGGTGATTACCGGGAGTTAGGACAGGAATTAGTGGTGGAAAAGGCTCGCCAAGAAGTGGAGGCTTTCATCCGTGAGTTTAAGGTGAAGCATGGCGTTGTGATCAAGCTTACTGACGAGGCGGTTGCGAAGCTCGTGAAAATGGCTGGTGAACAGGCACGGAGTGTCTTTCAGGTCGCCCGACAGCACTTTAAGGATTACCAATTTGGCTTAAAACTCATCCAAAAAAATACGGGACAGGCAGAATTTGTTCTGACCGAGACGGCGGTGAATGATCCGGATAAGTTCCTCAGTGAACTCGTGGTTAAGTCCTACAAAGATGTGTAACTTATTTGGCAACAAGATCGTAGCCACGGTGATCTTTGATCTCGACTTCAAGGAATTCGCCAACTCTTGAGTCAATAGGAACGAAGATCCGCCCATCGATGTCTGGAGCGTCCCACATTGAACGCGCGATTCCTTCCTCTTCCACAAGGACGCGCTTTTTCTTGCCCAGCTGGGCCTCGTTGATTTCTCCGGCCACCTCATCGATAGCTGAGCTGAGCTCGCGATGGCGCTTTTTCTTGGTTGCGTGGTGAACGTGCCCTTCCATTTTATGGGCGCGGGTCCCTTCTTCCTTTGAGTATTGGAAGATGCCGCAACGCTCGAATTTGAAGTCTTTTATAAATTCTAAAAGCTCTTGATGATCGTCGTCGGTTTCCTCTGGAAAGCCAGTGATGAAAGTAGTCCTTATGGAAAGGTCGGGGATTCCATCGCGCATTCTTTTTAAAAGATCACGAATGTATTTTCCATCGGTTTTCCGATTCATCTTATTAAGCATGTGGTCGGAGATGTGCTGGAGTGGGATATCAACATAGCGAGCGATTTTTGGGCACTCTGCAATCGTTTGAATCAGTTCGTCAGACCAATGGGCAGGATGGGTATAGAGGAGACGGATCCAGAAATCGCCTTCAAGATCGTTTAGGGCACGAAGAAGAGTTGAGAGAGATTCGCCTCGGGTGGAATCGACTCCGGACGTTGGCTTCGGTCGGTTGCCAAGACCCTGCCACTTATCCATCCCAAAGTAGGTAGTGTCTTGGGAGATTAGATTAATTTCTTTCACACCTTGGGCGATTAAGCCCTTCGCTTCTCGAACGATGGATTCTTCAGTGCGAGAGCGATGCTGGCCACGGATTTTGGGGATGATACAGAAAGCGCAAGTGTGGTTGCAGCCTTCAGCGATCTTAATATAGGCCATGTGTTGCGGGGTGAGACGGAACCGCGGCGTGGTGTAGTCTGGGATGTAGCGTGATTTCTCGGTGACCGTGTCGAGAGAGCCGTCTTCTTCAAGATCTCGGTTGAGGGTTTTTCTCACAATAGAGGCAACGTCGGTCACCTGATCTAGACCAATGAAGGCGTCAACTTCTGGAAGAAGACCGGGAAGGTCTTTTTGAAATCGTTGAGAAAGACAGCCTGCAACGATAATTTTTTGTTTTTCGCGTGCTGGGTCTTCTTGCCGCGCGTTAACGGCTTCAATAATTGTCCCAACCGATTCATCTTTCGCAACATCGATGAAGGAACAGGTGTTTATTATAAGCGCATCGGCGAGCTCCGGGTCCGGAACAAGCGTCATCCCTTCATCTTGCAGATGACCGAGCATGATCTCGGAGTCGATGAGATTCTTTGCGCAGCCGAGTGAGATGAGACCGATTTGGGTGGGCATGGATTGAGAAACTTGTGATGAAAGAACTCCGGTGACTTACGCGCAGAAGCTTCGATAGACAAGATTTACAATTAACTGTTAGTTCGGTTGTCGCGAAGATTCAGTGATTGCGTAGACGATCTTGCGAATATTGAATTGTGGCGGTTGTTGCTAGTTGTTGAATTTTCCGGAGGGCAATTGGGCTTTGCTGTTGCTGATAGGACTCAGCGCAAACCAAAGATTCCTCTGCCATGGGACGAAGATTGCCAGTGTCGCATCAAGGTTTCGAGGAGATTTTTTCACTTGGCGAAGGATTGAGATTGGACCCAGCTAAGCGATAGAGGATGGTTCTGTCATGCCTGCGGAGATTACTTCTTTCCTCTTTTCAAAGCCATATGGAACTGCGGTTGTCGATTGGCTTTTAGAAAAGAAGGAAGAATTGCCGGAATTTCTTATTCTTGTGCCCACGGCCGAGAGTGGTCGGCGATTGAGGCAGGGTTTGGCGGAGCGTGGTGCTCTTCTTGCTCCGCGGGTTGCCACAACTGGAACTCTTTTACAAATAGACGATGCTGCCGCCGATTCGGTGGAGGTTCTCGCTTGGACTGAAGCACTTGAAAGTGTGAAAGACTGGGAAAATTACGAAGCGATTTTCCCGGAATCGCCAGCGAGTGACGGACCTGGTTGGGGCTTGGGGCTAGCGAAAGCCTTTGTCGAACTCCGTAAAAGCCTTCAGGAAAATGGTTTAATGTTGAGTGAGGCTGCTCGTCGGGTGAGTGCGCTCGAGCATGATCGTTGGGAGCAGTTAGCGAGGTTGGAAAGAGAGGTGGAAATCCATCTAAAGAATTGGGGGTACGAGAGTAAATCGATCCGACTGGCATCGGGCGATTTGGAGCTTCCGGAAGGCATTTCAAGAGTTGTGGTCGCTGGAGTGTTGGATCTTCCGCCTGTGTTGACTCGATTTTTTGAAAAAATTAAAATCATGGTAAATGTCCTTGTCCCGGATCCAAGAGTGGATGAATGGGGTCGCCCTGGTTTGGAGTGGAATAGGCAAGAGATTCAGTGGCCAAAATCAGGAGGCGTATTCTTAACTGGCGACCCAGGACAGCAGGCTACTTTAGCCGTTGCCAAAGTAGTCGAAGCTGAATCGGAATGTATTAATATTGGGTTAGGCACGGCTGATGAACAAGTCGCGGCAGAGCTAGTGAGATCATTTGCACAAGCGGGATGGGTGATTCATGACCCTGGGGCTTCGCTTCCTTCGTCGCTTGTGGGATGGTTGAACAGCTGGAGGCGTTACCTGCAAAATCCAGGAGTAAAAGAAGTCGTTGATATGTTGGCTTTTGATCAAGGAGCATCTTTGGTCGAGGGTATTCGTTCTCAGCAAGTTGAGGCTCTTTCCTCTCTGCTCGATTCCCACCTTGTCCGAGATCTTTCCGATGTTTCCCGTGCGCGTGAGCTGATCTTTTCTTCTTTGAAGCGCGTAAATACCGAGAGCAAGGGAAAGAGACTGGAGCATCAAGTTAAATTAGCGGTTGTGGCCGAAAAGGTGATGCTTGATTTCGAAGCCCTTCGAAAGAAATTCCTGAATCAAGGCTTCCATAAAGGGATGCGCTCCTTGGCGGGGCGAATTGACCGGAATGATGAGGCGGGGTTACTAGAGTGGCTCGATAAGACGGTGGGGGCGGCTCAGGAGGTGAAGCGACCTCCCGTCTTTTGGATTGAACTCTTGTTGCAAGACCTTGGGCCGCTTCCGGAGCAGGCTCCAGACGAGAGAGTGTTGGATGTGCAGGGATGGTTGGAATTGCTCCATGATCCAGGGAGGCACTTAGTGGTCTGTGGGATGAACGAAGGCTGTGTGCCGGGGAGAGCGAGTAGCGATACATGGTTGCCAGAAAGCGCGCGCGAAGTGCTGGGTTTGCCTCGTGAGGAAAGTCGGGCAGCAAGAGATGCTTATCTCTTGTATGCTCTTCTCGAGATGCGTCGGGAAGATGGGCGAGTAGATTTAATCGTTGGGAAATCGTCGCAAGGAGGTGATGTTTTGATGCCATCTCGACTCCTTTTGACTGCGAAAGGTGAGTCACTAGCACAAGCTGTCGAAAAGCTTTTTGCCGAAGTGGAGCCCCCCGATTCAGGAGTGGCATGGGATTTAGAGCCTCATTGGAAATGGAATCCGCGTAAAAAACTACCGAAGGAGAGGATGTCAGTAACGGCATTTTCTAAATATCTAGCTTGTCCATTTCGCTATTATTTACAGCGGGTTTTAGGTATGAATAAACCGGAGCCCGAGCGCGCGGAGTGGAATCATCGAGATTTCGGTAATGTTATTCATGAGGTGCTAGAAAGTTGGGGGAGAAATGAGGTGTTGCGGGATTCGGCTGATGCGGCAGAGATTAGTGAAAATCTCAAAGAATTTCTTGATGGAATTGTGTCTCGAAACTTTGGGGAAGATCGACCTTTGGCCGTTTCCCTGCAGGTTGAATCTATGCGTTTGCGGCTAGGATGGTTCGCCGTAGAGCAGGCCAAGATCCGGGCTGAAGGATGGCGGATTGTTGAAGTAGAGAAAGATTTTGAATTGGAAATCGCGGGGGTGATTGTTAGCGGCCAGATTGATCGGATTGAGCAACATGACGATGGCAGGGTGCGGGTTCTTGATTATAAGAGCAGCAAGGAGGCCAAAGATGTGGTCCGTGAACATCAGCGTATGTATCGGGTTAATCCCCCTGCACATTTAAGAGGTGAAGAAGTAACGGCGCCAGGCGGCGCGATTTGGACTAATTTACAAGTACCTTTTTATGCTGACGCCTTTGGTCAAGTCGACGAGATTGGATACTTTGCCTTGGGACAAGATGAGGCGAATGTGAAAATTACGCCATGGGTTGATTTTGGTGAGGAGGAGAAACAATCGGCCCGTCAATGTGCGGAGTGGATTGTTGGGCAAGTTCAGAAAGAGATTTTTTGGCCTCCTGCTGAGAAGGTTACTTACGATGACTTTGAAGATCTTGCGTATGGTCGTGAGTTTGCCGAAGCTTTTGCCGAGAATGGAGGTCTAGCGTGAAAGAGATCTTAGCAAAAAACCTTTTGATTCTAGCCTCGGCAGGATCGGGGAAGACGTATCAATTAGGAAATCGGGTCATTGGAAAGATTGGGAAAGAGGGAGTGGATCCGGAGCGAATTGTGGCACTGACTTTTACTCGAAAAGCAGCGGGAGAGTTCGCTGACTCACTACTTACGAAGTTGGCAAAAGGGAGTTTAGATCCCAGGGAAGCTAAGTCAGTGTGTGAGGACATTAGCGCATCGATCGATTTACCTGCCGTTCTAGAGAAGGTAATCCGAGCTCTGCCTCAACTTCAATTCACGACACTTGATGGGTTCTTTTCAAGAATTGTGAGAGGTTTTCAGTATGAGCTAGGTTTAACTGGCGGAACCTTTGATTTACTTGAAGGTGAGCGACTAAAGATGGCTCAAGAAGAAATTTTGAAAAGTGTTTTGCGAGATGGCTTTCGTCAGCGAGAAGAATTTTTCCATGCTTTTCGAAAAACAAGTTTAGGCCGAGGTCAACAGGGAGTGCAGCGGTCATTGGAGGAGTTTATCGAGACTTGGCATCGTATTTGGAAATCGGGGAATCAAAAAGAAGCGTTTGGGAATTCCATCGTCTTTGCGAACTTACCTCAAAAAGATGATTGGTTTAACCAGAAAGATGGATTGATTGCCGCTTTACGTGATGATTCCCAAGGGAAGGTGTGGGGAGGTATGCTGGATAATTTTCGTGATCATGTTGTAGGAAAATCATTGGCGATGAATGCCTTCGGGAAGCGCTTGTTGGATGTTCTTGAGGAGCCCGGACCGGTAGAGGTGAAAGAAGGTCGTAAAATGCTTACCATTTCTCTGGAACAATGGAAGCTATGGCAGCAGCTGTTCCGATTGGCGATTGGATGCGAGTTGTCGAGTGCGGTTTTAAAGACTGAGGCGATCGGAGAATTAATGAAGCAAGTCGATTACGAGCACCGTGAGCAATTGCGTAAGCGTGGACTTCTTAGCTTCGAAGACGTGAAGACTCTTCTCGGTGAATGGAGTCAGAGTGAAGAGGCTCGGGTGCGACGCGAGCTGATTGATTATCGTCTCGATGGCCAGTATGATCACTGGTTACTCGATGAGTTTCAGGATACAAGTCGAGCAGAGTGGTGTGGACTTGAACCTCTTATTGATGAAGCCGTGTCTGATCCAGAGGGGAGCTTCTTTGTGGTAGGCGATCGTAAGCAGGGGATCTACGCTTGGCGTGGTGGTGATGTTAGTCTCTTCGATGATGTCCTTGATAGGTATAAAGGGGGGATGATGATTGAGCCTATGGACGTGTCTTGGCGATCGTGTCCGGCAGTGCTAGAGTTGGTGAATGCGGTTTGTGGAAATCTTGGACTCATTAAAGATCTCTTTGGTAAGACTGTTAGTGAGAAATGGGAGTGGAAAGATCACGGGTCGGCTAAGCCAGATATAACGGGTGAGGCGAAAGTGATCGAAGTTTCTAAAGACGAGGAAGAAAGTGTTTTGGTCTCAGAACTACGAAGGCTTAGCATTGGAGAGAAGGAGTTGAGTTGTGGCGTGTTGGTAAGAAAGGGTGATCAGGTGAAAAAGTATGCTGAATTACTTCGGGCAGAGGGTTTCGATGTGATTGAGGCTGGGCAGAGGGAGCCGGGATCGGATCATGCAGTAGGCGTGGTGATCAAACATCTTATCGAATGGATGGCAAATCCCGCTAACGATTACAGTCGCGAGGTGCTGGCAATGTCACCATTGATGGCGACCCTTGAACAGTATGGGGAGGGTTGGGGGCGCCGCTGGGATTTTGTTTTGCGTAAGGTTCAAGAAGAAGGATTTGCTCGTTTTGTGAGTGCTTTAGTGGCTCCGGAGTGGGGTCGACTGAAACTGTATGGTCGTCGCCGAGCAGAAGATTTGATCGCAGCCTTAGCGGAGTTTGATCGGACTGGCGAAGCGTGCCCGCGAGCCGCTGCAAATTGGATTCGTGGATTGCTGGTTAATCAGGCTCCTGGAGTCGCTGCGATTCAAGTGATGACGATTCATAAGTCAAAGGGTCTCGGGTTTGATGTTGTGATGCTGCCAGAATTGCCAGATCGTTTACAGGTTCCTAACGCGGGTGATTTTAAAGTGGCGCGAGGAGGCGACTGGCTACTGCAGGTTCCTGGTAAATGGGCTTATCTTGCACATCCGGAAACAAAGGCCGCTTATGAACGTTGGGCCGAGTCGCAAAAATATGAGGCGCTTTGTCTGCTCTATGTAGCTTTAACAAGAGCTAAGCGTGGTCTTTATGTCTTCTTGCCCGAGGAGCCTGCGGCACGAAGAGGAAAACCAGCCGGAGAAAGGCATGCGACCCAGGCCAATTTGGTTAGACAGTCAACCGGTTTAGAATTAATTGAATCAGACCCCGATTGGAGCGCGAGTGTCTCTAGCTCAAAGAAAACAGAAGGAGGAGGGGTTTTAAAATTACCCGAGGGGAAGGCCAAGAGAAGCCGAACAAGCCCCTCTTCGGAGAAAGGAGCGGCTGGTGAGGGAGGCGGAACTGGTCGACGATTAGGTGTTAAAGTTCATCGCTTGTTCGAAAGAATCGGATGGTTGTCTCCTGGCGAAATTCCGGCCCAATCGTTTTCTGCTGCTGGGAAGATCGTAGAGGATTCGTTGAAAAAGAAAGGAATTCATAAAATCTTCGAGAACGATGGAGGTGAGCTTTATCGCGAACAAGCCTTTGAGTTGATTTATCAAAATAAATGGATGAGTGGCGTGGTCGATCGCTTGCACCTTTATCGCGATGCTGGCAAAATATCCCGAATAGTAATTTTTGATTTTAAGACGGATGTAGTAAGATCATCTGCTGATTTGCTTACGCGTTATTCCGAGCAGATGCTTGCTTATCAGGGGGCTCTGGCTCAGGTGTTTGGTGTCGATTCATCTATGGTTGAGTGCCAGATCGTATCGACCTCATTGGGTGAAGTGATCGAGGTAAATAGTGAAAAAATTCAAGGGGAGTTAGATCTTTTATGAAGAATGAAATTGGTTGGTCCTTTGTCGCCATGAAAGATTGCGAGGAGGTGTTATCGCGGCATGAAGGTTTCTCTGACCGACACCGAACGAAGGATTGGACGGAGAGAACGATTGCCCCGGTTTGGTCCGCAACGAAGGGTCCGATGGCGGTTTGTGTTCTAATGGCACTCCATCGTGTTGGGATGGATGGTGAGTCTTTAGTCGAGCAGATATGGCCAGAATTAAGAGCGGGGTATTTGACCTTCGATGAGATGTTTTCACACCAAGGTGGCTACGCTGCGTTAAACGAAAAGGTTTCGATTTGGGATCGAAAAGCGGTCATTACCTCTCTCGAAAAGCAGAATCGATTATGGGCGGTAGGGAAACATGGTTATCACCCAAGGACAATCGGATTTTTGGCAGATGAGATCTTACGTCGGGTTGATGGGCGCTCATTGGGCCAGTTCTGGAGGGGTGAAATTGCCGAGCCAGAAGGGATTGATTTCTGGATTGGTTTGCCTGAGGAAGAGTTTGGACGGGTGGCTGAGTTGGTGCCAGCTCGCCTTTCGAAAACTGGAGAGCCCAAGCCATTTTACGAAGCACTCCTGACAAAGGGGTCGTTGACAAGAATGGCCTTTTCGTCACCTTCCGATCTTGCTGGAGTAAGTGAGATGAATCAGCCCAGAGCTTGGCAAGCCGGTTTTCCTGCGATGGGAGGAGTAGGCTCCGCGCTAGGTTTGGCGAAGTTCTATGACTGGGTCCTCCGTCAAGATTTTTTAGAAGAACTCACCAAGCCAAGGATTAAAGGATTAGATGAAATCCAGCGAATCGAAAATTGTTTTGGTTTTGGTGTAATGCTTGGACTAGGTCCGGATAAAAATTGTTTTGGTCACCCGGGGGCCGGGGGGAGTTATGGGTTTGCAAACGTAGAGACCGGGATGAGCTACGCTTTCGTTATGAACCATTTTGAATCTAATCTTTTTCCGAATAAAGAGAGATTAGATCTTGTTCTATCTGTGGGTGAGGTCATCGCAGAAGGGTTTCACGATTGATTAACCTTGGTTCTATTTCTTTTGGAAGATGGCTAGGTGTTTGTCGACTGACTTACCGGGTGCGTCTGAAAGGGTCCGGGAGGTGGGGTTAATTATGGATCCGATTTGAGTGGCGCCTAGATTTTTTAGAGCTTCAGTAGCGAGCTCGTGTTCTTTGTCGAAGTAGGAAGTGATAACGAGGAATCCATCATCGTTTAATCGCTCAAGTGCCTGATCAAAGATTTGGGTCCAGACAGGTTTGTCGTTCCAGTAATTTTGATGCCGAAGGAAGGCGATATCGGGTGTCCCAATTTCGGCGAGGTCGAGGAGTCGGTCGCCACGATGGGTGATGAAGTCAACCGAGGTGTTTTGTTCTTCTGCTTTTTGAAGCTCCTCTTTCCAGCGGGAATTGGCCTGGTCAATCTCGGCGGCCCGGATATCGAGTCCTTGGAGGTGGGACGATTCCGATTTTTCGGAGAGGAGCTTGGCCAGGACGCCTGTTTCGTCGCCGCGGCCACAAGCGAGATTGAGGAGTGAAAGGTGGTCTTTTTTCGAGAGGTGCGGACCGAGAAGATTACGAAGATTCGTTTCTAAACTTGCTAGATCTGCTTGAAGGAGTTCGCTGAAAGGGGTGTGGGCCACAGCAGGAAGATAATTTAAGATTCGGATTTTGGAATTTAGAAATTATACTTCTGATGTGGATTTACCGATCAGACCAAGGCGCAACCGAAAAAGCCCGGGATTGCGAGCGTTGACCCGTGAAACTGTGCTGTGCCCGGGTGACTTTGTCCTCCCTTTGTTTTTGCACGATCTTGAGGTGGATGAGGTCATTCCATCGATGCCGGGTTGTAAGCGTTGGTCACTGGATGGGATGGTAAATGAGGCCGGAGAGGCTTTGTCGGTTGGAGTCACGGCGGTTGTATTGTTTCCGGCAATTGATCATTCCCTAAAAACGAAAAGGGGCGAGGAATGCTTTAATCGTGAAGGGTTAGTGCAACGAGCGATTCGCGCTTTAAAGTCGGCTTACCCTGAGCTTGTCGTGATGACGGATGTTGCGCTCGATCCTTATAGTATAGATGGGCATGATGGAATTCTTGAAGAGGGAGAAATTTTGAACGATGAAACTGTAGGGATTCTTTGCAAGCAGGCTGTGAGCCAAGCAGAGGCTGGGGCTGACATCATTGCTCCAAGCGATATGATGGACGGTCGGATAGGTGCATTGCGGGGGGCCTTAGATTTAGCGGGCTATCAGAAAGTTTCGATTTGCAGTTACACCGCAAAATATGCTTCGGCTTATTACGGACCGTTTCGGGGGGCGCTAGGGTCTGCTCCGAAATCTGGAGATAAAAAGAGTTACCAAATGGATCCGTCAAATCGGAGGGAGGCGCTTCGTGAGCTTTCGCTAGATCAAGATGAGGGGGCCGATATTGTGATGGTGAAGCCAGCAGGTGCCTATCTTGATATCATTAGTGACGTAAGACAGCACACGACACTGCCGGTAGCGGCTTATCAGGTGAGTGGAGAGTATCTTATGATTAAGAGTGCATCGGCTGAAGGATGGATTTGTGAAGAGTCAGTCATGATGGAAAGTTTGATCGCAATTAAACGTGCAGGGGCTGATGTGATCTTGACTTATTTCGCGAAGGAGGCGGCAAAGATACTAAAAGAGTGAATTCTCTGCAATTCTAGCAGGCTTCACGGGGTCACGGCTGTTGCGAGAGTTTTTTGTGAAATAAGTAAGAGAATTGACCTTTTTGCCGTAAGCAATTTCTAACATGAGTGAGGATAAAGCTGCCGTTGAAAAGCTCCATGCGAGCTATGGGAGGATGAAGGAAGAATTGTCCCAAGTCATTGTGGGACAGCATGAAGTTGTTGAGCAGGTTCTCATGGCGATGTTTTGTCGTGGTCACGCTCTGCTGGTAGGAGTGCCTGGGCTGGCTAAGACACTTTTGGTTTCGACTGTATCCCAAGCACTTGACCTTCAATACAAGCGGATTCAGTTCACTCCTGACCTAATGCCGGCCGATATTACCGGAACTGATGTCCTTGAGGTTGATCCTGAAACTGGTCATCGCGGATTCCGGTTTGTGAATGGGCCTCTTTTCGCAAGTATGGTTCTAGCAGATGAGATTAACCGGACTCCTCCCAAGACACAGGCAGCTCTTTTGGAGGCAATGCAGGAAGGCCACGTCACAGTGGGCGAGCGGACGCTAGATCTACCGGATCCATTTTTCGTTCTGGCGACTCAGAATCCGATTGAGCAAGAAGGGACTTATCCTCTTCCGGAAGCTCAGCTTGATCGTTTTCTCTTTAATATCGTTGTCGATTACCCAAATGCCGAGGAGGAACGTGAAATAATTCGACGTGTGACTAGTCCTAACTCAGCAACAGTTTCTCCGTTGATGACTGGACCTGAAATTATTCAGCTTCAAAATATTGTGAAGCGAGTTCCAGTTGGCGATCATGTCATCGACTTTGCAGCGAGGCTGGCCCGGGCCACTCGTCCGGGCTCCAACGAAGCGCCTGAGTTTGTGAAAGAGATGGTTGGCTGGGGTGCTGGTCCTCGCGCTGGTATCTCATTAATTTCTGCAGCCAAGGCTCACGCCGTTCTTCGAGGGCGGGTTCATGCAACCACGGTCGATGTCGCGGCGGTGGCTCTACCAGTACTACGTCATCGAGTCCTTACGACCTTTAATGCGGAAGCGGCTGGGGTGAAGAGTGACGACATCATTAAGCGTCTTATCGAGGAGCTCGGCGGAAAAGATGCCGACATTAAGATCTAGTCTTCACTTACAAGACAGGAATGGCCGAAGATGCAGATCGTTTAAAAATGCCCGAGTGCATGCGTTTGCTTGCTCCCGAGGTAGTAGGGTCGCTTCGCCGTCTTGAGTGGCTTTCCAGATCGCGGAAGCAAGGGACCCTAACTGGGCGTCACTCTAGCCCTGATAAAGGGGTCTCGGTTGAGTTTGCTGAACACCGAGAATATACACTTGGTGATGATTTGAGAAATCTTGATTGGCGAGTGATGGCAAAAAGTGATCGCAATGTCATTAAGCAGTATATTGAGGAGACCAATTTGAGGGCGACTATGGTTTTGGACGTCTCTGGTTCAATGAATTTTAAAGGTGAGGAATCGGAACTCTCAAAGTTTGAGTATGGTCAGTATCTTGCTGCTGCGCTATCTTATCTCTTCATTAAGCAAGGCGATGCTTCAGGGTTGGTCACCTTTGATGACACCTTACGCACGTCAATGCGCGCTGAGAATAGGCCAAGCCAGGTTAGAAGGATTTGTGAAGAACTTCACGAAACTAAGCCGGGAAAAGAAACCGGAGTAGGTAAGGTTCTTAATGAGGTTGCGGAACGAATACCAAGGCGGGGACTTGTCATCATCATCAGTGATCTTTTCGATGAGCCAGAGCAGATTGTCGAAGCGCTTCATCATTTTGATTATCGTCAGCATGAATTGGTGGTTTTTCACTTGCTGGCTGAAGAAGAGTTGAGTTTCCCATTTCAAACTTTTCAACGCTTTCATGATTTGGAAGGGGTTGAGGAAATGTTAAGGATTGATCCTCAGGCGGTGCGCGCAGCTTATCTTAAAAAATTAAAGGAGTTTATCGCATCGATTGAGTCAGTGTGTGGAACTCTTCGAGCAGATTACGTGCCGGTGACAACCAAAACTCCTGTCTCAGAAGCTCTGGTGCGATATCTGGGAAGGAGGAAAAGGTAGCATGCTTTTCCGTAATCCAGTTTTATTGGCAGGCCTAGTGGGTGTTTTGATCCCCGTGATTTTACATCTGATTCGTCGTCAGGCTGCGAAACCTTATGATTGGGGGGCGATGCGCTTTCTTTTTGATACCGTGGCTGCTCGTCGCCGACGAATGGAGTGGGAGGATTTTTTGCTAATGATTGCCCGCTGCCTTTTGATTGCCCTAATTGTTTTGGCAGTCGCTCGGCCTTTTGTGCCGCCCAACTCGGGAATTCCATGGTTATTTGTTCTGCCGCTCGGTTTGCTCGGTGTCGCAGCTTTTGGTGGATCTTTTGTCCTTTCCTCGGTTAAGGGAAAATGGGTGATGCGTGGATCAGCGATCTTAATATTGCTCGCGGCAGGGTTTTTAATCTTGAAGGAAAAAAATCTCAACTTGGAGCGATATCAAACCAGCGAACGCCGTGATGTAGCGATTGTTATCGATGGTTCGACTTCGATGTTATTGCGCAAGGATGGGAAGACAATATTCGAACGGGCAGTTGAGGAAGCTCGGGATTTCGTGAAGGGTGCACCGAAAGGGACGGCTTTTTCTATCGTTCTCGGAGGACCGGCTCCTGAGCTAAAAACTGGGACTCCTCTTACCCATCGAGCTGATGTTTTGGAGGTTTTAGAACAACTTGAGCCTGTGGGGGGAGCGTTTCGTGCACACGACGCCCTAGGTGTAGCAACACTTTCGCTTGCTGAGGGGAGGGGGAGTAGCAGGGATCTTGTCGTATTCACCGATTTGCAACGGATCGGTTGGCAATTTGATAGCACTACCTCATGGGCTAATCTTGGAGATGCTTGGGAGGGGTTGCCTGATGGGGCGAAGCCGCGGCTTTTGCTTCGTTCGTTTGCTCCGCCTGAGAAGTTGCGTAATGTTTCGATTACTGGGATTGAACTTTCCCGTGATGTTGTTGGGACTGATCGAGAAGTCGCGATTCGGATCTCGATTGAGAACACTGGGACTGAGGTGGTCACACCTGGCTTGATGAAGGTTACGGTAGGTGAAAACGAATTAGAACCCAAAGGATTAGGGCAGATGGCTTCTGGCGAAAGCTCAGTCCTCGACTATCGCTATCAGTTTTCAGAAACTGGTCCGCAGGTAATTAAGGTGATTCTAGACGGGAATGATGATCTTTCCGGCGATGATATTGCCGAGAAAGCTGTCTGGGTAAAAAAGACTCTGCCTGTCTTAATTGTTGAAGGGAATGCTGGTGCTTCTTTCTTTCAGCGAGCCGGTGGTTACCTTTCCCTTGCGCTCGCTCCAGTGTCTGAGAAAGAAGAAACGTTTGTTGATCCCCGGGTGATTGATGCTGCGGCATTGACCCGTGAGGAAATTGAAGATGACGCGGTAATTGTTTTGGCCGATGTGACCCGCCTTCCGGAATCGGCAGCTACCCGGATTGCAGACTTTGTTATCAATGGGGGTGGTTTGTGGGTAGTCGCTGGTCCAAAGTTGGATCCAAGTTATTATAATTCGTGGCGAGGGGGGGACGGAAAGGTAATGCCTCTGAACCTTGGAGAAATGAGGTTGCCCGAAAAAGGGGTGCAGGCTGCTCCAGGGACTTTTGACCATCCGGCTCTAAGTCTTTTTAAAGATGAAGTGGGCCAAGATCTTGGTGAGGCTGTAATTGAAGGGTATCGAAAATCGTCAAACCTTGTAGAGGGTGCTCTTGCTGCGGCACGATATAGTGATGGGGAAATTTTCCTGGCAACTCGAAATTACGGTAACGGTCGTGTGTTTGTAACCACAACTTCTCTCGACGCACGAATGGGGAGTTTGCCAGCACGGCCGAGTTTTGTTCCCTTCGTTCATGAGATGACAAACTGGTTGGCTGGTGGCCAGGCTGTAAATTTAAATGTGCGGGCGAGTTGGAGTCCGGCTCTTTCTCTTCCAGGAGGTGGCGGTTTGAAGGCGGAGTATCGTTCGCTGGAAAATCGGGGTGAAGGTTTAAGTCGTATTGATCCGGCGATTGATTTCAATTGGGAGAGCCGTGCGCCTGAAAAGGGGTTTCCGGCCGATCGATTTGGCGTGACCTGGACGGGTTCGCTGATTCCTCCAGTATCTGGTGAGTATGTTTTTGAGGTGACGGTGGATGATAAGTTCCAACTGAAACTTGATGACGAAATTGTTTACGAAGGCGAAGAAGCGGTTCAAGGGCGCAGCTCGAAAGTTGAACTTCTGGCTGGTAAGCCGGTCGTTTTTTCAGCGAGTTACGAAGAGGAGTGGGGTGGTGCGTGGGTCACTCTTTCTTGGGAGAGACCAGATGGGATAAAGGAAGTGATCCCGGCTTCGGTCTTTATTCCGGTGGGTCAGGACGAATCGCGTGTGATTTTAGGGGGCTCTTCCGCGAAGGACCCAATGGGAGATGAGCGAAATGTTGCAGCATCTCTTGGCCGGCGCGGCAAGCTTTTGGAGGTTGATGGCTCGGCTATTCCTGGGGAATATTTGGTGGGTATTCCTGACGCAGTGCAAGATTTGATGCTTGGGGAGAAAGAAGTTCCTCTTGTGGTGGAGCGTGAGGGAGATGAAAGTCGCCTAGAATTCTGGAATGATGATGATCGAAGATTAGTCGGGCGAGAAATTAGTCTGATCGAGGTGAAATCAATCAAAGATATTTTGGCTGCCTTGCGAGGCGAAGGCTTCGGACAAGAAATTTGGAAAATCTTAGCAATAGCAGCACTCATTTTATTCTTTCTTGAAGGTATTTTAGCTCGCTGGGTTTCGAAATCGCGAGAAGCTGGAGAGGAAGTTAAAGTAGATTTCGAACAGCGGGATGAGATCCCCGATTCGTTTTTAAGGTCGGCTGCTAAAACTAAAGGACTGAAAGGAGGGGAGGCGTGAAAATACTAATTCGTGCTATTACTATATTCTGTGTTCTTTGGGGGGTGGTTTTACTTTTGGCTCGGTGGCTTGAGGTAAACCCTTTTTGGCCAGCTTGGGTGCTACCTTTGATTGGAGCTCTCGGAGCTGAATTAGTTTTTTGGAGCTATCGTTACGAGCGTAATGCAATCAGTCCCCAAAGAGGGCGTCTTCTAATAGGTCTTCGCTTGGCAGAGCTTGGCTTACTTTTGTGGATTCTTCTGCAGCCGGTTTGGAGTCGATATGTGGAACGAGAGATCGAACGCGAAGTCATTGTAATGATTGATGATTCGGCCTCTATGGATCTAGTGGATGACGGTCAAGATAGGT
Source organism: Akkermansiaceae bacterium UBA1518 (assembly GCA_002323895.1). Taxonomy (GTDB): domain Bacteria; phylum Verrucomicrobiota; class Verrucomicrobiia; order Verrucomicrobiales; family Akkermansiaceae; genus SW10. The sequence goes on along the minus strand of DCQM01000160.1, from coordinate 11,167 downwards.
CACGATTAGAGCTTGCTCGCGATAAACTTGAGAAAAGTGGGCTTATCGATGAACTCGATGGAAAGGTAGCGGTTCGGGAAGTCCGGGCGGCACGAAGGGCCCTTCTTGACGATAGTAGTGAAGTCGAAGGTTGGGATCAGTCGACCGATTTGGCCGGAGGTTTGGAAGCGATTCTTGATCAAGTTCCGCCTGATCAGTTGGCTGGGGTAGTATTACTCAGCGACGGGCGCCATAATCGACCAGGAAGCGTTGAAGATGTTTCTCGCCGATTCGGAATTCTGGACGCTCCCATTGCTGTGATTCCATCGGGTAGTGATATTCCACCAAAGGATGCTGCAATCATTTCAGTGAGCTCTCCGGATTCTGTTTACCTCGGCGACCGAATCCGTGTAGGTGCCCTCTTGAAGTTCGATGGATTTCGCGGCAAGAAAGCTAAACTGCAGCTGTTTGCGGGCGACAAGGAACTTGAAACGAAAGAGATTTCTGTTCCTCAGGATAATTATCGAGAGGAGGTGAAATTTCGTCATGCGCCTGAAGAAGGAGGAGTTGGAGAATATCGTATTGTTTTGAGCGGGTTAGTAGACGAGACTTTCGAAAATAACAACGAATGGGAATTTCAGACTGTAGTCAGTGACGCCCGGACGAATGTCCTCTTAATCGATAGGCATCCACGTTGGGAGTTCCGATATCTTCGAAACTTGTTCTATGGTCGCGATCAGTCAATCCACCTCCAATCGGTGTTGCTTGAGCCAGATCGGATTTCGGGACATGCTCCGCCTAAGGTTGTGGCGTCAGCAAGCCGTCCTTTTGGAGAAGCCAATGCAACACACTTACCCGAAGTGGAAGAGGAGTGGCGAAAGTTTGATGTTATTATTGTAGGTGACATTGGTCCTGAGGCCTTAACTAACGATCAGTGGGAGATTCTTGAGGGTTGCGTTAAAGAAAGGGCAGCTCTTTTGGTCCTGGTGGCTGGCCCGGAATACATGCCGCATTCTTTTCAGTCAGAAGTAGCCCGTAATCTCATCCCAATAACTTATGCGGCGTCACGGAGGACCTTTTATGGGAATGAGGAAGAATTCCGTTTCTCGCTTACTAATATTGGCCGTAGCCACCCCATTACAGCCCAAGTCGAGGGACAGATCAGTAATGAACGTTTATGGAAACAGTTTCCGACGATTCGCTGGAGACATCCGGTGGAAGGTCTTCAGCCTACTGCTGAGGTTTTGCTTTATGCCGAACCCACTAACCAAAAAAAACAGAAAATCGATTCAGCTGCTAGTCTCGACGCTGCTCTATCTGCGGTGGCTCGCCGTCGTGAGCGGGAAGCTAAGAATGCTCTTTTGGTGACTCGCCAAACAGGCGCTGGTAAAGTGGCAATGTTGCTAGCAGATCGAACCTGGCGTCTCCGTGAAGGTGTTGGCGATATCTATCACCACCGTTTTTGGGGGCAATTAGTTCGATGGGGAGCCGGTCCAAATTTACGTGCCGGTAACGAAAAAATTAGGCTTGGAACAGACCAATTGACCTACACTGGTGATGATCGGGTTCAGATCATGACACGTTTGCGAGATGGCGAGCTAAATCCAATCGAGGACAAAAATCTAATCGCGAAGGTTACTCACGAATCGGGTGAGATAAAGCAGGTGCCATTAAAATATCGTGAGAATTCAAACGGGATCCATGAAAGCCTTGCGGGGCCGTTTAGGAAGCCAGGGACTTATGAGGTCAAGGTTCGTGACGAAGTAATCACAAGTTTTCGTGTGGTTGGTGCTCGAAGTGCCGTCGAACTCTCTGAGACTACTCTGAATCAACCGCTTCTTGATTCCGTAGCGAAAATATCGGGCGGACGTGTGTTTAAAGGGGAAAGCGCCCTTGCTGACCTGTTCTTAAGGGGTGATGAGACGCGGACCGAACTCCGAGAGACCTCTCTTTGGGATACCTGGCCAGTGTTTCTTTTACTGGCAATTCTTCTGACAACAGAATGGGTGGTTCGTCGGCGCGGCGGACTTAGTTAAGCAGTATGAAGCGAGTCTCTGAGAGTAGTTGTCACCGTCGCAAAATTAAAGAATCGCTCCAGCATGTTTAGAGTTTTAAAAGATTCTTTTTGTATTTGGCGATTCGGTTCTTCGCGTTCTTGTCAGGAAATCCTTCTGCCATGCCGGGATGAAAGGTATACATTAGCGCAAGTGATGCTTGGTAAAGAATGATAGAGGGTGATATCGTAGCTGCCTCATGATTCGGGCGCGAAAAAAGTTTACAATTTACGATTTAAAGAAGCTAAAGGGAAAGCGTTGTCTGACCCACATTCATGTGAAGTCTCCCGAAGAGGCTATTGCCGCCGAAAAAGCTGGAGTTGATCTCATGAGCTGCAGTTTTGATTCGGTTGAGTCTCAAGCTCAGCTTCCAAGATTGGTGGAAGCTGCCCCGAATAGTTTTTTTTCTGGAGCAACTCCGCATGGCTTGACGTCTCAGGAGGAGGCTATCCGGATTGGTTTTAAGGCGCTAGAAATGGGAGCGAGCTCGGTTTATTGCTCGGCTAGTCCATGGATGATTGAGGCGATGGCAAGGGAGGGGATTCCCGTTGTCGGGCATCTTGGTCTCGTTCCCCGGCATGTTACGTGGACGAATTATCGGGCAATTGGGAAAACTGTTGAGGAGGGGAAGATGCTTTATCAAAAAATGAAGGATCTCGAATCCTCCGGTGCTTATGCTGCGGAAATTGAGTGTGTTCCCCACCAGCTTGCGAGTTGGTTGTGTAGTGAAACCTCGCTGCTTCTTATGTCACTCGGTTCTGGTTCTGGTTGTGATACTCAGTTTTTGTTTTCTGACGATATTCTTGGCGATTATGATGAGCGGGTCCCAAGGCACGCGAAAGCATATCGGGACTTTTCAGCGGAGTTTCGTCGCTTACAGGAAGAGCGAATAACGGCCTTTCAAGAATATATCGCTGATGTGGGTAATGGTTCCTTTCCTCACTCAAATAATCTAATTGAGATTGATGAGATTGAATTGGAGGCGTTAAAAGATTCTATTAGAAAGTCTTAGGCGAGGATCGGTTTGATCATTTGGCCATGGCAGGCGAAGCAATTGTTTGAGGGTATGGGATGGGGTTTCGTTGCGAAATCAACCTTGGGAAAAGCTGAGGAATTAGGGAAGACGAAAGGCCGATGTATAAGGGAATCTTGATTAAAATCTAATAGTAAACTTACTAAATCTTCTAATTATGCTTGGTGTAATGATTCGTTTCCTTTTACCTGATTTCAGTCAGGTTTTATGAAGTGTCCACGCTGTGTTCAGAAGATTCACCTAGAGGCATCGTCATGTCCTCATTGTGGTTTTTCGATGGTCGACGCGGATGAGGTTTTTGGAGCTCAAGAAATAAAGCTGAGAAAGTTTTCTGATGTTGCTGGAGTTTTCCGGATGAAGGACCGCGAGCCGATGCGGAAGGTGTTAGAGGACTTTGAGACCAAATTCCCTCAGCTGTTTGTTTCAGTTTATTTGGGAGCTTTTGAGGATTTGAACAGTCTGCGGCAGTATGGTTTTTGGATGTTGAATCGGACCCATTACGTTGATGTTGATCCTCAACGCCCTAATTCAACCGGAATTTTGATTCTGGTTGACGTAAATGCCAAAAGTGCGTCGATTACTTTTGGCTACGCCCTAATGCCCTACCTCGATGAAGATTCGACCTTTGAGGCCCTTTCTGCAGGACATCCTTTTTTTCTGCAAGGGGATTATTTAAAGGCTCTGGGAGCGGTTATTGAAAAACTGCAAGCCCCTCTGATCAAGGGTTGGAGGCGGGTAAGAAAGGATCCCATTAAGGTATTGGGAAGGAGGGGGCAAACTCTGAAGGGAAGTGGTTCTGTAAAAGAAAAAATCGACACCTCCGAGCTGCTTGGTGGAAATGAAGGGGAGGTTGCAGGATGAGCAGGGTGTTCGCTTTTATTTTAGCGGGTATGCTTCACTTGGTTTCTGCTCAAAACTTATCGAAGGACTCTCTTGTAGAAGAGGATGGCTCAGACGGACTTCCAGAGTGGGATGATCAGGAGCTAGAAGCATTGGAGTCAGGAGAATATATACCTGGCTCGAGTTTGATGGGGAAACTGGCGCGTGAGATTCTCGATTCAGAATCTCAGGAAGTGATCGTTTTAGATCCGGAGATTCAACAGCTCCCGGACGAAGGTCCAAAGTCCTTGGAATGGTCAAAGGCAATCGGAGAGGAGTATTTGCCAGCTTATTTTAGGGGTAAAGAAGTTGGGTATTTGGTCGACCCCCAGGAGTTGCTTGCGACCCAAGAATTTCGAGACAGGGAAACCTTTCTTAATCGCCATGCAAGAGACTTTATCATTGATTGTCACTTTTACCTTTTTGATGGTTTGCAGGAGATCCCTGAAGAAGAGAGTCTTGAGGCGCTCGTGGAATCTCATTACGACGGGGATAATCCGTTAGCAGTTGTTTTCTATTTTATGGGGAATCCAGGGCGTTCTCAGCTTGTTTTCTCAAATAGGGTAGTAGATGTCATAAGATTAGAGGAACGGGAAACGGTTCTTCGCCTCGCGATTGAAGATGCTCTTGAAAAATCTGATTCGGCTTCACAGCTGGAGAGTTTTTCGATTCAGCTTTCGGTGGGTCTCGAGAGGCTTGAAGAAATTGTGAGCAAGGAGGGCGGATCGCTGTTAGGGGGGCAAATCTTCGTCATGGACGAAAAAAATAGGTCACTGCCAAACCAGCCAAGCCTTGGGGATAAACTTCTCTCAAATCAATGGTTTTCGAATACCCTGATTGGACTTTCTGTATTAATTCCCGCTTGTCTGATTGGGCTTAAAGTCTATCGGATCACCAGGAAACGTAAAACTTACGTCTTTCCGATTGCTGAGGGTTCGGGGTTGTTAGACGCTCCCCATGGGGCTGGAGTCGGAGGTGTTCTTTCTTTTGTTTCGGCGACGGCACCGCCCTCAAGCCAAAAAAAAGATGTTCCCGACTATCTTCAAAAGATTTAAAGAACTCTTTTTGAAGTTGGGCTTTCTGTTCATCTAGCATTCCAATCGTGTCGTCGATTTACGCCCTGATTCGACTAATCTCGATTCTAATTATAGATTAATCTAATTAGGAGGGGCGATTTTTCGCCCCAATCTTTAGAAGAGTGATGTTTTTGAGTGTTATCGGAATGGGGAACTGAGTAGTTTCTCTCTTGAACTCACTATGACACCTCTTTTCCGGAAAATTCTTGGAATGAACTGGGTCCTCGTGCTTACAATGTATGGGCTCTTGGTTTTTGGAATCTTTGCCATAGAGAGTGCTGCACGTCACTTGCCAGGGCCTAGCGGTATCTCGGGTGGTGAGTTTTTTGCAGGACGTCAGAAACTGTGGATTGGTCTCGGGACACTCGTTTATTTTGGTGTCTCACTAGTCGACTATCGCTGGGTTCGCTGGCTGGGGGTTCCGATTTACGTAGTCGGGCTGGCGCTTACGGTTAAGGCGATGGACGCAAACGATGTTTCGCATCGCTTGAGTATGGGGCCTATTACCTTTCAGCCTGCCCAAAGTGCTATCGCAGCCGGAATCTTGGCGATTGCGACACTTGCTCAGGATTTGCCTAAAATACATCGATTTTTTGGTGAACCTTTTTTTAGGGTTCTTCTCATTGGTAGCCTTACTGGAATCCCTTTTCTCCTTGTCGTGAAATTGGGTGATATGGGCTCTGCCCTCGTGTGGCTTCCGGTAGCAGTAGTGATAATGCTCGTTAGTGGCATTCCATGGCGGTATTTGATCTTCTTAGCAGCCATTGCAATTGGGATGGCTCCTATCGCATACTATGCTGTTATGCCGACTGCCTCGGAGCGGGGAACGGAGCGGGTGGAAACCTATCTGGAATCGCTCGAAACAGGATTGGTAGAAAACACTGATAAAACTTATGCCGCTTACTGGGTCTCAACTGCGGTAGGTAAAGCTGGATGGAAAGGGACCGGATTTGGAGCAACGGAAGAGCAGCAATCACTTCATGCTAAAAAGCTGATTCCCTGGACGACGGCTCACAACGATTTTATTTTCGCTGTTATTGCTGAGGAGCAGGGGTTCCGGGGAGCTCTCCTGTTGGTCGCATCATTTGCCCTCCTTCTTATCCAATGTCTCTTCATTGCTTTTTACAGTCGTGATTTGGCGGGTAGGATTATCGTAGGTGGAGTTGTGGGCCTCTTTTTTGCTCACATGTATGAGAGTATTGGAATGTGTGTTTTGCTTACACCTATTACGGGGATTCCTCTGCCTTTAGTGAGTTACTCCGGCACCTTTGTGGTGATCTGTATGTTCTTACTGGGTTTAGTTCAAAGTGTTTGGGTGCACCGCAGCAAATACAAATATATAAAGATTGAGACTTAGGACAGGATATCTTTGAGAGGCTTTCGATCCTAGATTACGAGGCCGTAGCGCTTCGGATGGAATTTTTGCTTAATAAAAGAAGGTTGGGGGCAGCTGTTTTCAGAAAAGGAGACAACGATGAAGCTGGCGGCGCCATTTTATTATTCGATATTCTGAACCTGTTCCCGGATTTTCTCGAGTTCAGTTTTTGCGCCCACAACACTCTGGCCAATGTTAGCATCATTTGCTTTCGAGCCGATTGTGTTAAATTCCCGGTTAATTTCTTGGCACAGGAAGTCGAGCGATCGGCCAACCGGTTCGTCGGAATTAAGATACTCGCGAAAACGATTGATGTGAGAGGCGAGCCTCGTTGTTTCCTCGGAAATATCAGATCGATCAGCAAAGAGGGCGACTTCTTTTAGGAGACGTTCGTCATTGAGATCGACTTCAATCTCAGCTTCCCGTAAGCGGTTGTGCAGGAGCTCACGTTGGCGCTCAACGACCTTAGGCGTTGCCTTGCCTATAATTTTGGCGTGTGCCTCGAGGGAGATGAGCCGTTGGAGAAAATCTGCCTTAAGATCACCCCCTTCAGCCTTTCGCATCTTAACCAAATTTTCCAAAGAGGCCTCAAGGGCTGGGCGGATTACTTTTTCGGCCTCTGAAACATCCCAGCCGGAGTGGGCGAAAGTTAGGACTCCTGGATATTTCATGAAGTCGGCTGCTCCTAGCTGGACTTGGCGATCAATGAGTTTCGAGATTTCATTTAAGGCCGTCTCGAGAGCCAGGACTCGATCAGGGTCTACGCTGAACGAATCGTCGGAGCCAGAGATCCGCTCGAGATGAATTGAAACATTCGCTCTGCCGCGGGAAATAAACATCAGGACCAATTTGCGGAGATCGGCCTCAAGGCCCGTGAGTTCGCGTGGTAGGTTGAAATGGATGTCAGCCTGCTTGCGGTTGACAGTCGCGATTTCAACCCGGGCGATAAGTCCATCATCCGCGTGTTCACCACGACCGAATCCGGTCATTGATTGCATACTTCTATAAATAGGCTTTTAGGGATAGCTTTACCAGAATCACTTACGGTCTTTTTCCTCATCCGGAAGATCCTCATCAGGAAGGAGGGGGTCGTAATCAGGATCGTCCTCAGGGAGAGACTCGTGATTAGGGTCTTCCTTCGGAGTCTGATGTTCGCCCGGGTAATCCATATAGTCGTCAGTATCTTCTTCATCCTCATCTTCTCCAGCCAGATCCATGTTTTCGTGGTCAGGATGGTAATTTGGATCATGGTCATCATGGTATTCGTCATGATGATATGGATCGTGATCGGGATCTAAATCAGGGTCATCAACTGAAGAGGAAAGAAGGCGCGCCATTCGCTCTTTTTCTTCCTCTTCTTCAAGTTTCTTAATCTTTTTCTCATGGAAGTAAGAAAGCCAAATGCAAATTTCGTAAAGGATGACCATGGGAACTGCAAGGAGCGAGAGGGTCATCATGTCCGGGGTTGGAGTGATCAAAGCTGCGATCACAAAGATAGCGAGGATTGCGTAAGATCGGGTCTCACGCATCATGCTGTGGCTAAGTAGGCCGATCTTGACCAGGGTCATAACAACCACCGGGAGTTCAAATGCGAGGCCAAAGATTAGGACGAAAGTGGTTGCAAAAGATATGTAGTAGCCGATGCGCCAGTCATTGGAGATCCCCATGCTCTTACCCCATTCGTAAAAGAAGGTAAGAACATTTGGTAAAACAAAGAAGTAGGCAAAGAAAACTCCCCCAAGAAATAGCCCAAAACCAATGAGAAGAGCTGGCCAAAGAGCCTTACGTTCCTCTTCCTTGAGGCCTGGGACGATAAATTGAAGCAGGAAATAGAGGAGAAACGGAAAGGAGACGATAATGCCAGCGAAGAAAGCAAGTTTCATCGTAAGCATAAAGGTTTCGGTCGGCTTGAGTGAGCTCATGAGCCGAAGATTCCCCTCGGCGTTTAAATTATCCGCGGGTTTGCTGACTAAAAGCTTGAGAGCGAGCTCTCGTGCTTCGCTCTTATCATCCGAGATTGAACTGATGAAATCTTCCCGAGCATCGTCGGGAAGCTTAAGGGATGCTCGGTAAAGAATAGCGGCTTCGGTAAGCCGGCGGGTCCGCTTGTCTGTCGCTCTTTTCCACCAACGATCGGCAATTCCTGAATCGTATTGGCCGAGGGGGGCGGAGACCTCTGCGAAGGTGAGAGCATTCTCCCAATCGTCGAGTGAAATTTCTTCGTTTTCGGGCAGGGTGGCTTCATGTCGTTCTACCCAGACTTGCTCTACTGGGCGCCGAATCACCGACATGAGTTCATCCTTATAAACGAAACAGGCCAAGGTCGATATGAGAAGAGTGAGAACAACTCTTGTGACCATAATCCTCAAATCCTCGAGATGATCGAGAAAGGGCTTTTCCTCCTCCGGATTAGCTTTGTCCCGGAGTTTGAAAATTTTATTGAGAAAAAACATGCGACGGGGTTTTGCATACGCGGGATTTCCGTAAGGACAATGGAAAATTTACCTGCTAGTGAATTACGACAAGAAAAGGATGAACTTTCAAGGGGTTGCCTCCTTGCTGTGACTTGATAGATTTTCGCTCAGATGCCTACTTTGACCCTCGCTGATCTGGAAATTTCCGCCCCAAAAGCGGGTTTTTTCGCAAATCGTGAATGGATTTGGTCGCCCAAACCTTTTCAGCTGAGCAAAAACCAAAAAAAAGCGCTTAATCGTCTGGGGCATCCTCTGCATCGTTTTCAATGCGCGAGTGATGAGCTTTATCGGTTAAGTTCTGAGGGAAGACGCCCGGAGTGGATCGCTAGGTTACTTGATGCTGGGAAACCTAGCTGGATGATCAACCATCAGCGATCAAACGAACAGCGCAATGTAATCCCAAAGGTGATTCGCCCCGATTTGCTTTTGACAGAAGATGGTTTTACTGCTTCGGAATTGGATGGGGTTCCCGGTGGGATCGGAACCTTGGCGTGGCTGAGTCAAACTTATGCTTCAGCGGGGTTTGAGATTTTTGGTGGGGCAAGGGGAATGCTAGATGGCTTTGCTTCCCTTTTTGAGGATGGTGCTGATATTCTTGTTTCTGAAGAATCAAACGATTATCGGCCGGAAATGGATTGGCTGGCAGGGGAGCTGGGTGGAAAGTTTATGGTCCGCCAGGCGGAAAAGTGGGAGGCTGGTGAACGTGAGAGTTATCGTTTTTTTGAGCTATTCGACTGGGAATCAATTCCTGCGATTCGAGATTTGGCGGAGGGTGGTAAGATTACTCCTCCATTGAAACCTCACTTTGAGGAAAAATTATGGCTTGCTCTTTTTTGGGCCCCATCCCTCCGTAAGATTTGGGAAAAAGAACTGCGAGGAAGTCACTTGCAGATATTGAAGAAACTTATCCCTTATGGCTGGCCCGTTGATCCGTCTGAGATTCCTCCTCACGCAGCGATTCCTCGGCTAGAAGTAAGTTCGTGGGACGACGTGGGTGAGTTTAGCCAGAAAGATCGGCGCCTCGTTCTGAAAGTCAGCGGATTCAGCGATCTCGCGTGGGGTTCGCGTGGTGTAATGATTGGGCATGACGAACCGTTGGAGAGATGGAGGACAGCGATCAGTGAGGCCCAGGCTGAATTTACTTCACAACCTAGGGTGATGCAGGAGTTTCAGGACACAAAGTTGGTTGAGCATCCTTACTTTAGCCCCGAGACCGGGGAAATCCTTATGATGGTGGGGCGGGTTCGTCTTTGCCCTTACTATTTTATAAGCCAGGACGGACAGAATTCCTTGGGTGGTTGTCTAGCCACGATTGTTCCGGCAGATAAAAAAAAGATACACGGAATGCGAGACGGAATATTGGTTCCTTGTATGTAAAAAATCCGGACGCCCAATGGGAACGACCGGATTTTGAAAAACTTTTGGAACGAAGCTACCTGCTCTTATTCCAGCTGTAAACATTGTCGGAATCGTTCTTGCCGCCAATTTTCCCATCCTTACCCATGTGGTAGCCTATAACACGGCGATCCCAGATGATTTCGTTTCCAAGGGCCTGTGGCTCACGCAGTTGGTTGTCGTAATCATAGTTAAACATAAGGCGGTAGTAGCGATCTGCCTTGCTAGGGTTATTCCACGGCCCAAGAAGATCGGCACGGTTCTCAGTGCGCTCGAGTCCACCAAATGCAGAATTTCCTTTGCCCTTGGCCTGTTTCCATGTGAAGAAAGTTAAAAATTTAGGGTTCTCGTCTTGGGCACCTTGTTGGCCAAGAAGTGGTCCCATTAATCGATTGTCAGTCACTTGCTCAGAATCCTGGGCGGCAGTGGTGGCCATCGGAAGAGCCTGATATTCCTCGAAGAAAGCATCACAAGCCATGACTAACTTGCCAAGACACTGAGTGGCTTCCGTCTTTTTTGTGGTTTGCAGAGCCTTATTATAACCAACCATTCCTAGAGAGGCTAGAACGGCGATGATAGCAATAACGACGAGTAGCTCAACGAGCGTGAATCCGCGCCGCATAAACGAAGATGAGGGTGTGTGTTTCATGATATTTTGTGGGTAATGTGGATTGGTGGAAGAGGATTAATTGATTTTTCGGGGCTTGGCAACCAAAGCCTTTCTCCTTCTACCCTACAATTATCGATTCATGCCCCCTGAGAGACAATCCTTGGAAGGATTTTGATTCTCATTTATAAATTTGCTGGGGTGAGTGGCCAATATGTGTTTTGGGAAGTTCTGATACGGTAGTTGTTAAGATCGTTGAGGTAGTCCAAAGTATTCCTATGTCGAGACCAGAGGA
>DCQM01000214.1 GCA_002323895.1 Akkermansiaceae bacterium UBA1518 | reverse complement strand
AGTAGACATGAGTCTAGAAAAACCACCTAAACCCTATTTTTAAAGATGGGACAAAAAACATTAACGCCCCGGTCTGCGCCCACCACCACGAGCGGCACTTTCAATCACCTCGGCTTGAGCCTCTTCCGAGAGCCCACTATTGGGAAGCCAGGCTTTCGCTGCCTCTGCATCGGTTTGCACCCATGACCGGCCAACTGATTGTAGTGTTTCATTACGAGTCCCCTCATCAGAAATCGAAGCAGCCCACTCAGCCGCCACAACAGGATCTTCTCGATCAAGGGTCCGGGCAAACGAGCTTACGGCAGCGTCACGGCTCGCTGACTCTTCCATCGTCGTTAAATACTGTCCGGCAGCCTCTGCATCTTGCCGAGTCCATTGCTCAATCGACTGTCGCATTGCACTTGCTTGCGTGGCCTCAGGAAGCTCTTCCGCCCAACTGACAGCTGCTGCTGGATCTTTACGAGAGAGCTCTTCTGAAACTTCACGAACAGCACGTTCAGCATATTCTTGATCGGCATGAGACTTTACCCATTCAGCGGCAGCTGCGGGGTCACTCTGAGCAAAATTTTCTGCGACTCGATCGAAAGCCGAAGATTTAATACTGCCGTCCGGAAGAGATTCAGCCCAAGCTGTCGCCTGTGGCATTCCTTGCTGCATCTGAGCACGCGCAATTGCTTCCATCTGACGATCAGTTGCATAGCCTCTCCAGCGGTCCTCTCCCCCGTCTCCACCCTCTGCCCGTCGAGCCTCATCCATTTCCAAAACAAACTCTGTTGCCAACTGAGGGTCGACCGAAGCCATCCCGCTTACAACTCCTTGAACCAACATTCCTTTTTCAAACCCAGCTTCAAGACCTTCTAAATGAGCCCGTGCCGCAGTTGGATCAGAGCTTGCCCATCCCTTCATCGCAGAAATTGAAGCAAACCCCCGTCGGCGACCATCGCCACCAAGCTCTTCAACTGCCGCGAGGGCCGCTTCCCCATCAAGCTTTCCCCAAGCCTCCAGAAAAAACGCCATTTGCTCGCCATTCTCACCACCGTTTTTTCGCTTTTCTAGCAATGCCTCGAAAACCTCTCGTGCGTTCTCTGCCTTCAATGTGAGAAGAAGATCTGCAAACAACTTATTGGCTACCAAAGCATCCGTCTCCCGTTGATATTGTGCCAATGTCACTCCCTGTGATAATCCATTAGTTTTAGCATTTTGGGAGCCCCCTTCTTTTCCACCCTCAGATGAAGAAGTTCTTACCTGACTAGAACGATTTTGACTCGAACGATTCTTGCCACCTCCATCAGATATCTCCGCTTCAGAACCGTTCGGTTTATCATTCTTTCCGAGATAAAAGGCGCCTACTGCAACGAAAACCCAAACAACATTGAGGATAATAAATTTATTCATGATAGCTTCTTTGAATAGTGGTTAAACCGATGATACTCACACAAGTTGCATGTAAATGTCGTTTAGTTTCAAAGGGTAACGGGGAATAACAATAGTTTTATTGTTCAAAAACAAAATTTTCAGCTTTTTTGATATCCCCACCTCAGAATCATTCTCACCTCTTAGGCAGAAAATATTCCAACAGCTGATAACCTAGGCATTCAAAATTCGCTAATTGACGGCACTCATTTATTAGAAGTAGCCTAGCGTTTCCTATCATATGAAACCCTTGATGTACCAAAAAAAAGCGACCTTTTTATTAGCGATCTCCATAGCGATTTCGGCTCCTCTCTCCGCACAGGAAATTGACACTGACGGAGACGGGATTCTAGACGGAGCAGAAACAAACACTGGAACTTATATTGATGCTAATGATACCGGCACAGATCCTCTTAATCCAGATACGGATGGGGATGGATTCAATGACGGGCTTGAAGCTCTTTTAAGCACCTCAGATCCGACAACCCCCATGTCTCGACCTCTCAGGACAGGGCTCCTGGACATTTTAGCCTTTTGGGATTTTAACGAGGCATCAGAACCAACCAAAACAAATGACCTCATTAAAGGATTCGAAGGAACTTTAATGGGGACTACTGCTTACACTGATGATGGGGGAGGCAGAAGTGGAGCGGCTGGAGACAGAGCCATTGATATGGGAAATATTGGGCAAAACGGAACTGGTATCACAGTAGAGTCAGGAGGGATTTTCAATATCGCTGCACGACAAGACCAATTCGCAATTTCCTTTTGGCAGAATCTAAGTGCTGTAACCGCCAGCTCATCTTTCCGAGCCCTCTCGCCAAGCACTGGTGGAAATCAGAGAGGTATCGGGGTCCATGCAACCTGGAGTAACAGTAATGTTTACTTCGATACGGCAGGATGCTGTGATACCGCATCACAAAGAATCAATGGAGATGGCTCAAGCATCACCACTCTTGGCCAATGGAGACATATCGTCTTCCAGAAAAATGGGGCTTTAAAACAAGTTTGGGTTGATGGTACTCTTATTCTATCAGGCAATAACACCAGCGCTCTTCCTTCAGATTTCAGTCAACTTCTCATTGGAACTGATAACGAAGGTAGCAATATCAGTGGTCAAATCGATGATTTCGCAATCTTCGCAGATAGTTTAAGCTCAGATGAGATTGCTAAATTAGCGGCAGGAGATGACCCTCGGTCGCTGATCCCCGCCAATGATGATTCCGATTTCGATGGGATTCCCGATGCCTACGAAACAGCAAACGGGCTCAATCCTACCGCCAATGATGCCAATGAAGATCTCGATAATGACGGCATGTCAAATATCGATGAATTCGTAGCGGGTACTGATCCAAATAACGATGACTCCGACAACGATGGCTTAAAAGATGGGGTAGAAAGTGGAACTGGAATCTTTGTTGATCTAAATAATACCGGAACCAATCCACTCGACAACGATAGTGATAATGACTCACTCCTTGATGGTATTGAGAATCCAAATCTTCCCTTCCGTGATTCCAACCAGCCGGGAACCGATCCAAACTCAACTGACAGCGACAATGATGGCTACAGTGATTCGAGCGAGTTGCAGTTTAATACGGATCCAACTTCAGCCCAAAGCATTCCACAAACTCAGGAGCTCCTCGTCTACTATGACTTCAATGGACAAGCTGCCGACCAAATGGGGAATGCTCCTGACGCCTCACTTCTTGTTGATGCCGCGATTACTACTGAAGGCCAAGGCGCCTCAGGGACCGCGGGAGATGAAGCCCTCGACCTCGCCTTTCCTGGCGATGGCTCCATGGCAATGGTAGACATCGGACAACACTTCGACAAAATTAATGCGACCAATGCCGTCGCTGTGAGCTTCTGGCAATTCAATACTGGCGCAACTCAGAGTAGCGCTTTCTGGTTGATTGCCCCAAGTGCCTCGAATAACACCCGAGGTTTCCAAGCACACACCCCATGGAGCGATGGAACAGTTTACGTCGATGTCGCTGGATGTTGTGGTCCGGGCCGCCTGACGGCAGGTGGCGTTGTGATTGAAAACCAGTGGCAACACTTCGTCTTTCAGCGAACAATCTCTGGAGATCTTGAGATCTGGGTCGATGGCATTAAAGTTGCTGAGAAACCAAATATTCCTGATCTCCTGCCACTCGACGGTAGCTTCACAATCGGTGGTGAGCCCAATTCTACAAATAGCCTTTCAGGCCGCCTCGACGACCTGGCCGTTTATTCTGACGCCCTAAAAGAGGACCAAATAACAGCCCTGGCAGGAGGAACAACTCCAATTGAATTGTTTGGGGGTGGGGCCGCTGAACTCGCAATCACCGAGATTTCTTATAACCCAAATACTGGCCAGGCATCTCTGACTTGGAACTCGCGAAGCCAAGCTAACTACTCCATCGACATCTCAGAAACTCTTGGACTTGATGAATGGGAAGAGGTGATCGATGACATCCCCGGTCAGGGCGACACCACCACAGTGCAACTCCCAGCACTCGCACAAAGAAACAAAATTTTCTTCAGAGTAAGGGAAGTTCAATAGTTCTATTTTTCACCTTCGAGTCAAATGTTGCTCGAAGATTTATTACCCCTCGATCATACCAGACCACTCTTTTTTCTCCCTTAAATATGACTTGAAATCTATTATTTTTCACAAAAACAACCGCAAACTAGGAATAGTTTATGAGCAATCGAAAGTGTATCTGGGGCCCTAGTATCGTCATTACTGGCGTTCTTGCTCTCTGGCAAAACGAAGGCCGTTTTAATTATTACGAAGCAGCTAATGACGCCACTCAGATTTCATCTCCTTACGAATCTAGCGGTGAGCCTATCTCATTTACCAACAAGTTAGATACTGATATTCCTATTACAGGCGATTACATTAAAAAGTTCGTTTCTTACCATAAAGTGTCGCGTCGTGCGACAATCTATTCTTGGCATAAAGACACAGATTCAGAAGGACATACCACTTGGAAGTTAGGTTGGCATTCGAGGCTGGAAAAAAACAGCCGGAATAGCGGCCTACAGCAAAAACTCTCTTCCAGAGATCTATATCCTTCACATTATATTCTAGGTGATATGCGAATCACCGAGGATCGCATTCACTTTGTTGATTCTCCCGTGCGTATTTCTGTTAAGTCACTAGAACTCACCAATAAAGCGCATAGCCTAAAGCTCAGGAGGTCCGGAATTCTCTATCTCGCCAATGGAAAACCCAACAAGCTAGGTGATGAACGAGTGCGTTACAAAGGGATACCCAACGCACCAACAGCAACTTATTTTGGGGTGATTTCCGATGGAACTGGTGTCGGCAAAAAGCTCGAAAACGTCACGGGGGAAATCTCCTCACTTATCAGAAACGACGGCATCCTACATCACTTAGTGAATGGTGAGCGCGAAGCGGCTTTAGTCAAAATGAATAATGATTTCAGAAGGATCGTCTGGCTTACGCGTATAGGCGGAATTTTAGCAATTATCGGTGGCATCTATCTTTTCTTTAGATCGTTCTTAAGTCTCTTTTATCGTATTCCACTACTGGGAGGCCTCGCTAATCTAGGAGCTTTTGTGACAAGCCTAGTGGTCGGAATACTGATCGCCTTGATTGTTATTTTCACGAGTCTCATGACTCATAACCCCTTCTCGATTGCCTTACCACTCATCATCGTATTTGCCATCGTTGCTTATTTTGTCTTTCGTTCAAAAACGACTAAGAAGCAGGCTAATCGTATACTCAAAGACAGACTCTCGAACTTCCCTCCCCCACTCCCTGCTCCACACCTTACCTTAGATTCTAAGCTTACCCCTCGATTCAAAACCATCCAAGGATCAACAGAAACTATGACAACCGCAGCTTCTTCAGCAGCCGGCTCCCCACAAATCCCAAACAATAATCTAATTGAGCAGACCTTTCTTCAACTAGCCACGATGATCCACGCTGAAGGGGGATTAAAAAAGAAAGAGAATAAGCTCATGACCAAATGGGGGAATAAAAACAATGTCTCCAAGCAACGTATGAGAGAACTCTTTGACGAAGCAGAAAAAGGTGATATCCAGTCGTGTCCAGCCAAGCGGGAAGATCTAGAATTATTAGTGATGATGGCGCTAGTGGATGGGGAACTATCCGCTGGTGAATGGAATCTCTTGGTGAAATTTTCCGCACAAATGGGGCTCTCGGTTTTAGATGTTCGTAATATTATTAGGGGGATCGAATCTGATGAATTGATAAAATTATAGCTTGGAGCAGCACTTCTCTGTCTCACTCACCCTTTTACAAAGCCAGATTTCATGTATCACTCACGCACATGAAAATTCTGCAATTTGAAACATCAGATCGTGCTTCCAAATTTGCTTCCGCTCTTATCGCTTTGTCGGCATTAGCACTCGCGTCGCCAGCAGCTTCAGCAGGTGCCCATGATAAAGAAATAGTATCGCCCCATAACATTCTCTTTATCGCGATTGATGACTTGAACGATTGGGTGGGAGTCTTAGGCGGCCATCCGCAGGCAGTCACACCTCACATGGACAAACTAGCCGAACGCGGTTTATTATTCACGAATGCGCACTGCAGCGCACCTGGATGCAACGCATCACGAACTAGCCTACTAATGGGGCTCCGGCCATCCAGCACTGGCATATACCAAAATGCTCACGACTGGCGGACAACGTCGCTCGTCGACTCGGCCGTGCATCTTCCACAACACTTCAAAAACCAGGGCTACAAAACACTGGGCGCAGGCAAACTCTTCCATGCACACACTTTTTTTGACCCGAAGTATCTTTCTGGTTTTAGTGATGCCAAGGCGTGGGACGCTTATTTCCCCTCATTGACGCAGCAAATGCCAGCCGAAGTAGTTCCCGAAAAATGGCCTATCAACAGCAGCAAAGAGTTCTATGGAGGGCATTTCGATTGGGCTCCACTCCCAATCAAAACCTCGGAGATGGCTGATGCGAAAGTTGTCGCTTGGGCCAAAAAACAACTCGGCAAAAACCATGACAAACCGCTATTTCTTTCAGTTGGTATCTACCGCCCTCACGTTCCTTGGTATGCACCAAAAAAATACTTTGAACGCTTTCCAATAGAGTCGATTCAACTGCCCAAACACCTTAATCAGGACATTGAAGACTTACCAAAAGCGGCTCGAAAAATGACCAAGAATAAATGGCACCAATGGATAGTCGCTAACAATCAGTGGAAAAGAGCTGTCCAAGGATACCTTGCATCTCTTTCTTTCGCAGATGACATGGTCGGAGAACTTTTAACCGCCTTAGATGAAGGCCCACTCGCGAACAACACTATCATCATTCTTTGGGGCGATCACGGATACCATCTTGGCGAAAAACAGCACTGGGAAAAATTTTCACTGTGGGAAAATACGACCCATGTCCCACTTATGGTAGTATCCCCCAAACACACCCGACCAAAAACAAGATGTGACACGCCTGTCAGCCTTCTCGACCTCTTTCCAACCTTGATTGAAATCTGTGATCTAAAAGACCCACCACAAACCTTAGAAGGAAAGAGCTTCCTCAAGCTGCTTAAAAAGCCGGAATCGGAACAGGAAAGAGTTGCTATCACTACTCAAGGGAAAAATAACCATGCAGTTCGGTCCCGGCAACACCGCTATATTCGTTACGCCGATGGCAGCGAAGAGCTTTACGATCACAAAAACGATCCCCACGAATGGACAAATCTATCAACAGATAATCGGTATGCTGAAATCAAGAGACATTTAGCAAGCCTGATTCCTGCGTTGAATAAAGAACCTCTGCTCCCAGCCAAAAAGTCCGATACCAATTA
>DCQM01000101.1:23292-34873 GCA_002323895.1 Akkermansiaceae bacterium UBA1518 | reverse complement strand
TTTTCTAACTTCCTCGTCACTGAAAGACTGGTTTGAACCACTAGAGCGCCCTCCAGGCCGTCCACCCAACTGGGTGTTTGGCCCCGTCTGGTCCGCCCTTTATTTTATGATCGGTATGAGTTTCGCTATTATTTGGCACTGCCACCCTGACCAAATCGGAAATACCAGGCTCACTCTCTTCTTCTTCATTCAACTCATCCTCAACCTCGCGTGGACCCCCCTATTTTTCGGATTCCATCAAATTGGAACCGCCCTAGTTGTCCTTATTTCGATGTGGATTTTCATTATTCTTACGATTCGCGAATTTAAAAGGCTCTCAAAGTTCGCAGCCGTCCTCTTCATCCCTTACCTCCTCTGGGTCACTTTTGCGACCTACCTAAATGGTGGTTATGCCTGGCTCAACTAGACCCACCCCGATGATATCACAAATCACGACACAAAACAGATTCCATGAAAATACGACTCGGATCGCACGTAGACCTCATATGCAACGTCTTTTGAGATTCCTCGCAACCCTCATCCTTTCGCCTCTCCTTTCCCAAGCAAATGAACGGCCCAACATTATCATAATCATGGCAGATGATATGGGATACTCCGACATCGGCTGTTATGGTGGAGAAATCAAAACCCCTAACCTCGACCGCCTTGCCTCCAAGGGGATGCGCTTCACCCAATTTTATAACACTGCCCGCTGCTGCCCCACCCGAGCCTCCCTGCTCACAGGTCTATACGCCCATCAGGCCGGGATTGGACACATGACCGGAAACTACGGCATTCCCCAATACCAAGGTTACCTAAACAAGAAATGCGCCACGATTGCTGAAGCCCTCAAACCTGCTGGTTATCGCACCTATATGGCCGGAAAATGGCATGTCACTCCTAAGATCTCTGCTAACGATCCGAAAGACAACTGGCCCCGTCAGCGCGGATTCGACAAATTCTTTGGCACTATCCATGGCGCCGGCTCCCTATTCGACCCCAACTCACTCACCCGAGATAACACCCAAATTACCCCTGAGAACGACCCGGAATACGATCCAGAAGGGACCTGGTATTACACCGACGCCATCTCAGACAACACCGTCAAATACCTTGAATCCCACTTCAAAAGCCACGGCGACAAGCCTTTCTTCCACTACGTCGCTTACACCTCCGCTCACTGGCCTATGCACGCCCTTCCTCGAGACATCGCTAAATACGATGGCAATTACGACGACGGCTATGCCCCAGCCTACCAAGCCCGCCTCAAAAAGATGAAGCAGCTCGGACTCATCGATTCCAAGTGGGAAATTCCCGGACCGGTTGGTGATTGGTCCAAAATCGAACTGAAGGAATGGGAGTCTGCTTGCATGGAAGTCTATGCCGCAATGGTTGACAATATGGACCAAGGTATCGGCCGTATCGTCAAATGCCTTGAAGAACACAAGCAGCTCGACAATACCCTCATCTTTTATCTTCAGGATAACGGAGGCTGTGCCGAAGGCTTTGGCCGAGGCAAGCTTGTTGGTCCGCTCAAACGCCCATCCAAACCCACCCTCAAACCTATGGGAAAGAATGAACTCCAAACTAATATGATTCCCACCCAATCTCGTGATGGCTATCCGCTTCGCCGCGGCAAAGGCGTCATGCCTGGACCTCCTGAAACTGAAATCGGATACGGCGAAAACTGGGCTAATGTCTCAAACACTCCTTTTCGTGAATACAAACACTGGGTTCACGAAGGCGGCATTTCCTCTCCTCTCATCGCCCATTGGCCTGATGGCATCAGGGCTCCAATAGTTCTCTCTACCAGCCCAAGTCTCAATCCCTATTCACGTAACTCAGCCGAGCCTACACACCTTATCGACCTTATGGCTACCTGCCTTGATCTCGCTAAGGCAACCTATCCGAAGGATAAGATTCCGGTTGAAGGAACTTCCCTCGTCCCAATTCTCAAGGGCCAAGCCCTCAAGCGGGGCAAGCCGATCTTCTTCGAGCACGAGGGTAACCGTGCTGTCCGCGATGGTGACTGGAAGCTTGTTGCCAAAAGCGTGAAAGGAAAATGGGAACTCTACAACATCCCCTCAGATCGCACCGAAATGAAGAACCTCGCCAAAAAGCATCCAGAAAAGGTGCAGAAGATGGCAGCCCAATATGACCAATGGGCCAAAGAACGCGGTATCGTTCCTTTTGGCTCTTGGCGACAAGAACAGAAAAATGGGAAAACCAAACCCTCCGGGAAAAAGATCTTCAACATCAAACCCGATGATACCTTCACTTCTAAAACATCTCCGAACATTGCAAATCGCCCATTCAAGGTCGCGGCCGAGATAGAGAAACTCCCTGCCTCAGGGGTCATCCTCTCTCAAGGTGGCTCCAATCACGGTTGGTCTCTCTACCTCAAAGATGAGCACCTCTGCTTCACTGTCCGCCGCGGAGGAAACCCAAAGACCACGTCCCTCAAAGTTCCCTCCAACTGCAAAGGTTCCTTTGAAGCCATCATTGGTGAAACAAGTATCACCCTTGTAGCTGGTGAAGAACTTAACACTTTAAAGCCTAACGATTTCCGTCTGAGCGCTCAGCCCATCGACATTCTTGAAGTCGGCAAAGACAGTGGTGGAATCGTCGGAAACCATGGGCAGAACTTCAAGCTCACAGTCGCTATCAAATCAGCAACGATTACCTTAGAATAGGGGTTGCCCTTATTTTTCGACTTTTTTCTTACCAAGTATTGGGACCCACCAATGTCCTGCTCAAGAAGAGACTAGGCTTTACAGCAAGCATGTGGGCCTGACTGGCAAGTCGAACCGGTCATTTGAAATCCGATCGATGAGGCAGCTTAAGTCTTTTGCCCCTACCCTAATGGAGGGATACCAAGCTGCTCTGGTAGAGCTGTTCTTGGGCGCCAAGTCAAAATCTCAGGATCACCATTAGTCACTAGCACAGTGTGCTCGAAATGACTCGACGGCCGACGATCCGAAGTCGAAACCGTCCAACCATCATCCAACCAATCAACCGTTCCCACACCTGCATTGATCATGGGTTCGATCGCCAAAATCATCCCGGGCTTTAAAATAGGGGATTTACCGCCGGGGTGGTAATTAGGCACTTGGGGCTCTTCGTGTAATTGGCGTCCAACCCCATGACCCACCAGATCTCTAACGACGGTAAAACCAAACTTGGTGACATAATCTTCAACCGATCCACAAAGATCATAAAGCGCAGCACCTGCCCGGGCATGAGAAATTGCCACAAAAAGAGACTCTTCTGTCACAGCGAGAAGCCGCTTCTGCTCGCCATTGATTTTACCAACCGGCACTGTAAGGGCGTTATCGCCGATCCATCCTTGCCGCTTCACTCCTACATCGAGCTTCACTAGATCTCCATCCTTGATGACGCGATCCCCACCAATCCCATGCACCACCTCCTCATTCATTGAGATGCAAGTATAGCCTGGAAAATCACGATATTTATAAAAAGCGCTCTTCACCTTGTGCTCTTCTATCAAAGACAAGGCATATTCATCGACCTCGCGGGTTGTTTTTCCAGCTGCAATGAATCCAGCCGTCCGCTGTAAAACATCACTTGCCACCTTACCCGCTTCCCGCATCATCACGATCTCCTGCTTGGTTTTAATGGGAATCTTAGAACGCTTGGCCATGGCAACAGGAGTTAACGACTAGGCGCCCAACGGTCAAGACGTAGAAAAACCATCCCGATTCTTACCACCATTGAAAAGTAAGCAATAGGCCGTCGCTACCCCTTCACCCTCTCATAAACCTCGTCAGGAGAGCCCATTCCATTGACGATGCGCGCCCGCTGTTGATCGCAATAATAAGTCACAGCGGGAATGACCAAACGCCGATATTCGGCCAAACGACTTTCAAAATTCTCCGCCGCATCATCCGCCCTAGGTTCAAGTTTACCCTGACATTCGGGGCACAGTTGCCCCTCACCTTCACGAGCAACTCTATGACACTCCACGCACTCGAGACGACATCTTACCCGCCGCCGCAATTCATCATCCGAGACGTGCAAAATGATTGCTAAAGGTTTCACCTCAAGCAGGGAATCGAGCGCTTCCACTTGCGGGACAGTGCGCGGAAACCCATCCAACAACCATCCGTCGCCTTGCTCACCAACCCACTTCAACACCATTGGGATCATGATTTTGTCAGGCACATATTCGCCACGATCTAAAAAAACCCTCGCCTCCTGACCAAGCGCCGTATCGTCACGAAGAGCGCCTCGTAAAAGCGCGCCTGTCGAGAGATAAGCCAAGTGATTTTCTTTAGCCAGCCGGAGGCCTTGGGTCCCTTTTCCCGACGCCGGAGGGCCGAGGAAGACCAAGTGCCGGGACTTCATTTACCGCTTAATAAAAAGAGCAACAACCGCAACAATAATGATCATCGCAAGAACCACCCAAAGATATAAAACTGAACTACTGGTCGCTTGCTGACCCGAAAGTTGACGTTGCTGGCGGCCCTTAATTTTACCTTTACGGAGGAAACCATCATATTGGCGCTGTAGAAGGTGGGTTTCAATCTGGCGCATCATATCGAGCAAGACACCAACTAGGATCAGCAAACTAGTACCTCCAAAAAAGGACGTCACGAGACTATTCGCCCCCAAATCAAGGGCGAGCCCAATGAAGAACGGCATCATAAAGATTAAAGTAAGGAAAAGAGCCCCCGCAAAGGTAAGACGGGTCATCGTATAGTCGAGAAAGTCCGACGTTGGCTTTCCAGGGCGCACCCCTGGAATATAACCACCACCTCGCTTAAGGTTTTCGGCAACCTCCGAAGGTTGAAACATCGTCGCCACCCAGAAGAAGCTGAAGAAGAAGATCATGAAGCCAGAGAGGAGGTAGAACCAAATATCATTCGGAGAAAGAAGCTCACCCATCGTCCTTACCCATGAGGCATCGGTCATTTGGCCAAGCAACTGAGTCGGAAGCTGGAGAATAGCGGTAGCAAAAATAACGGGCATCACACCGGCATAGTTCACTTTAAGAGGGAGATACTGAGTCCCTCCGGCCATTTCGCGACGGCCTGCAACACGCCGAGCATATTGCACTGCTATCCTTCGCTGACCCTGCGTTATTGTAATCACCGCAGCGATCACAAAGAGGAAAAGCACCACCATAAAGACGATTAAAAGCGGGCTAAACGGGTTATCACCACGCTCGATCACAAAGGTGTTCCAAATCGTTACGATAACACCCGGGAGAGACGAAATGATATTCACCGAGATAATCAGCGAAACCCCGTTGCCGATTCCACGCTCAGTAATTTGATCACCGATCCACATAAGGAAAAGTGTTCCCGCAATGATGATAAGAACGGTCTGTGCTACAAACGAGCCACCAGCATTGGCTGCAAAGGCCGGAACGAGGTCCTGACCAGTAGCATCGAGAGCCTTTCCAATACCGCGCAAAAGTGGATTGCTCTCAGGGTTTTCTAGGGACTTGGCTAGGAAGAACCCCTGCACGGCAGCAATCGCAATCGTCACGAAGCGTGTCCATTGGTTGATTTTCTGCTGACCACCATCCTCTTTCTTAAGGCGGGCCAACTTAGGAACAACCGCGCTCAAAAGCTGCATCATGATCGACGCCGAAATGTAGGGCATAATCCCTAGGGCAAAGAGGCCCATACTGGTTAATCCTCCACCGGAGAAAACATTCAGAATTGCGCCGACACCGCCGCCAGCGCCCTCTTCGTTATCCTTTTTGAGAATCTCAAGATACTCGCGGATCACATCCATATTCACGCCGGGAAGTGGCAGATGTACGCCAAGGCGCACAATCACGATCATGGCCATAGTAAAAAGGATCCGGTCCCGAAGCTCGGGAATTTTCCAAGTGTTGGTAAATGCAGCGGTCATGATGATTTAAATGTCGGGAAAGTTATTCGATTTTTCCCTCCCCAATTAGAGGGGCCGGGTTGTGATGGGTAATTAGAGCCTTTTGAAGCTCGTGGGTGTTTCTCCCAGAACGGAAAAGAGATTCCTGGGCCTTCTGGAAAGCAGCAGTTGCTTCCAAAAATTCTGTTTGACCAGCTATACTGGCACGGTCGGATAGTTCGAGCTCCTGGAGAGAAGCCGCGAGTCGGATTTTTAGTTGCTTAAGCTCTTCTCCCAACTCGCTAATTTTGAGAGTAGCCACATCTCGGTCACCACCATTCGCGACTTCCGATATTACCATAGTCATCTCGGAAAAGACCCGGGTTTGCTCCTTGAGTAACGAGGCAGGGGAATCCTGACCATCACCGCAAGCCGAAAGACAAAGAAATCCCAATAACGCAAAAAACGCTGTAGCCCGGCGAACCGGGCCCAACGTGGAAATTACGTGAAAAGTTTTCTTCACCAGTATGTCGGAGAAGCAACTAGGAAAGCTCCAAAGAGCCCCCAGCCTTCTCGATCTTTTCTTTTGCGGAATTACTTGCTTGATCAACCGAGACCTTGAGAGCCTTGGTGATATCGCCTTGTCCGAGGACCTTGATCTTGTCGCACTGGCCTTTGACCAGCTTGACTTGACGGAGAGCCTCCTCATTCACTTCAGCATCGGCATCAAAATACTGTTCCAACTGGGAAACATTGACGATGGCGATGGTATCGCGAAATTGGAGGTTAGAAAATCCACGCTTGGGAAGGCGACGGGCAAGTGGCATTTGACCACCTTCGAAGCCAGGGCGGACGCCACCGCCAGAACGGGATTTCTGACCTTTGTGGCCTCGACCGGAAGTCTTACCAAGACCGGAGCTCTCTCCGCAACCAAGCCGCTTTTTGCGATGCTTAGCTCCAGGATTGGGCTTGAGATTATGAAGATTCATTTTTTAAAATGTGTTTCGGGATTTAGGAAAGCTGAGTTAGATCGCTTTCTCTTTTTTCTTTCCGCGGAGCGCGTTAATATCGTCCTTGTTGCGGAGCATGGTGAGGGCCTTGATGGTCGCCTTAACTACATTGGCGTGGTTATTGGAGCCAATTGACTTTGCGAGAACATCGTGAATACCAACAGCCTCGCAGACAGCACGAACACCGCCACCAGCAATTACGCCAGTTCCGGGTGAAGCAGGCTTAAGGAGAACTTTTCCACCACCGAATTCAGCGTAAACTTCATGAGGAATAGTGGGTCCGTTGAGCTTGACCTTCTGAAGGCTCTTGTTGGCAACGCCAGAAGCTTTCTTAATACACTCGGCGACTTCGTTTGCTTTTCCAAATCCGACACCAACAGCACCTTTTTCGTTCCCCGAAACTACAAGAGCAGAGAAACTAAAGCGACGTCCACCCTTCACCACTTTGGAACAGCGATTGATGAAAACGACTTTCTCGGTGAGTTCGTTGCCTTCGGAGTCAGTAGGAGCGGCCTCGCGCTGACGTCCACCGAAACCACCGCGGTTACCACCACCTTGGCCGGGACCGCCACCGCGGTTACCACCACCGCCACGGTTATCACCGCCCCGGTTATTTGAATTTTTGTCAGCTGGTTTTTGATCAGCGGCTTTTTCTTCCGCTGGCTTTGCTGTTGCCGCTTCAGCGGGCTTTGCTGTTACATCTTCAGCGGGCTTTGCCGCTGCGTCTTCAGCAGGCTTGGAGTCTTCGTTATTTGCCATTTTAGTTCGGAGCAAGAATTAGAATTTAAGGCCACCTTCGCGGGCGGCATCGGCGAGGGCTTTGACCTTACCTGTAAAGAAGAAGCCACCACGATCGAAGACAACAGCCTCAATCTTGGCGTCAGCGGCACGCTGGGCAACTAGCTTACCAACAGCTTCGGCGGTCACTTTGCTTGCCCCAGTCTTCTCGATGGATGAATCAAGAGTAGAAGCAGCACAAAGAGTCGTGCCTGAGTTGTCGTCGATGACCTGGGCGTAAACGTTCTTGTTAGAAAAATGGACAGCAAGGCGTGGACGCTCGGCAGTCCCGGAAACTTTCTTCCGGATGCGACGGTGGACCTTGCGGCGAAGTTCCTTTCGATTGAGAGTGCTCATTTGTAAATATGGAGTTCTGGGTTTTCGTCAGGAGTTACTTAACAGACTTACCGGCCTTGCGGCGGACGTACTCGCCAACATAGCGAACACCCTTACCTTTGTATGGCTCAGGTGGATAATAATTACGAACTTCAGCGGCGAATTGGCCAACGAGTTGCTTGTCGATTCCTTCCACTTTGATATTTGTATTCTCAGTAACAGTTACTTTGAGACCTTCTGGAATGGGGTGAAGAATTGGGTGTGATTTACCAAGGCTGAGATCAAGGGCTTTGCCCTTGACTGCCGAACGAAAACCGACGCCTTGAATTTCGAGTTCCTTCACAAAGCCCTCGTTCACCCCAATAATGAGATTCTGCACGAGGCTGCGGAAGGTTCCGTGGAGAGCGCGCACATGACGCTGCTCGGAAGCACGATTAACATTGATCGCTCCATCGGCCACCTCAACGGTGATGCCCTCGGGGAGATCTAAAGACAGTTTGCCTTTGGGTCCCTCCACATTGACGGTGTTACCGTCCACAGTGACGGTTACTTTATCGACTGCGGGGATTGGTTTGAGTCCTACTCTTGACATGGTTCTGTTTTCTGAGTCAGGGATTTACTACCAAACGAAGGCGATAATCTCGCCTCCGACTTTATCCTTCTTGGCCTGATGCCCGGTCATAAGACCTCTAGAGGTCGAAATGATTGAGATACCCATCCCGTTGAGAACGCGAGGGATCTCTTGGGAACCGGAATACTTTCGTCGTCCACACTTAGAGATCCGCTTGAGATCAGTGAGCGCGGGAACGCCGTCAACGAACTTGGTCTTTACGATCAGCTCGGGAAACTTTGCCGAGGTATCAACCTCGTAGTTCCAAATATAACCCTCCTCTTTGAGGATACGGGCGATTTCCACTTTCATTTTTGAATGTGGAGCTTTGAATGAATCATTACCAGCGCGTGAAGCATTCTTCAAACGAATGAGAAAGTCAGCGATAGGATCTGTGAGAGTTGCCATGGTATTAGTTTGTCCAGGTCGTAAAATTAAGCGGCTGCCTCCTCCTTGACGTTGTCGCGGAATGGCATACCGAGGGCTTTGAGCATTGCTTTGGCTTGGGCATCAGTCTTGGCTGAAGTCACGAAGATGAAGTCAAAGCCAATCTGGCGCTTGATTTGATCAAGCTCGATCTCAGGGAAAATTGCTTGATCCGGAAATCCAACAGCGTAGTTCCCACGTCCGTCGAAGGACTTAAAGGGCAGGCCCCGGAAGTCACGAATGTTAGGACAAGTGATTGCGATGAAACGCTCAAGGAATTCCCACATACGGGCACCCCGAAGCGTAACACGGGCGCCCACCGCTTCGCCCTCACGGACTTTGAAGTTAGCGACCGATTTCTTGGCAAAAACAACAGAGGCTTTCTGACCGGTAATCTTTCCGATTTCATCAACCGCATCCTCAACGGCGGCCTTGCGCTCATTGACATAGTGGCCAACGTGGGAGTTGATCGAGATTTTTTCGAGGCGCGGAACCTCGTTAACGTTAGTAAGGCCTAATTCATCTTGGAGAGCTTTTATGAGCTTCTCCTCGTATAGGCACTGGAGTGTTGGTTTCATTGTATTTTTGGCGGGTCAGCTTGGTTAGAGTGCTTAAGCGCGCGGTTTGCTCCCCTTCCCGATTTGTCCGAGTGGTTGGAACGAGCCCGGTTCCTGACACAGTCAGGCCTTCCGAGCTAGACTTTTTTTACATTGGAAAGGTGAATCGGGCCATCAACTTCTTCGATACCCCCATCCTGATTCTCCTCAGAACGACGAATTGCTTTTTTCATGACACGAACACCTTCCACAACCACTTGCTCTTTCGCAGCGTTGACGGAAAGGACTGCACCCTGTTTTCCTTTGTGGTTTCCAGCGATCACGACGACATTGTCACCTGCTTTCACACGGCGTTTCTTTCGAGTGTTTCCAGGACTTGGGTCAGTGTCCTTGGGAGGGGTTTCATTTTTCATGGATCCAGTAAAATTTTGAGTTAGAGAACCTCGGGAGCGAGGGAGACGATTTTCATGAAGTTCTTTTCACGAAGTTCGCGAGCGACAGGTCCAAAGATGCGTGAACCTTTTGGGTTGCCATCCTTGTCGATGATTACGATCGCATTTTCGTCGAAACGAAGAACCGAACCGTCGGCACGGCGAACAGGGTATGCAGTGCGAACGACCACAGCCTTTACCACCGAGCCTTTTTTAACGGCGGCAGTTGGGATGGACTCGCGAATGTGAGCAGTGATGATGTCGCCGACGCGAGCAGACTTGGTCCGCTTTCCGATGACACCAATCATTTTGGCTTGGCGAGCACCGGTATTATCGGCAACCGCGACTTTTGATTCCATTTGAAGCATGGCGAAATAAGTATCGTTAGAGAGTTTATATGAATGGCTACTGGAGCCGGGCTTTGATTAGTGGCTCAGAACTTTGACAAGTTTCCAGCGCTTGAGCTTCGAGATGGGAGTCGTCTCCTCAATACGAACCTTGTCGCCAACAGCGGCCTCACCAGCTTCGTCGTGAGCATAAAACTTCTTGGACTGCTTGATGATCTTCTTGAACTTGGGGTGAGGAACACGGTTGGTATACTCGACAACAATTGTCTTTTCCATACCTGTTGACTTAACGATTCCAACGCGTGTTTTTTTGTTCGCGGTAGATCCTTCGGATGGGACAAAGTCTTTTTTGGCCGGGACCTCTTGGGCTTCCTGATTTTCGGACATCTTTTTTAAAATTGGTTAAAAGTTGGTTTCGGTCAGGCTTCCCTATGAGGGTTTACGCTGATTAATGGCAGTTTTTACCTGTGCGATTTCTCGACGGACAATGAGGCGGCGGGCAGTATTTTCGAGTTGTCCGGTGGCCTGTTGAAGACGGAGAGTGAGCGCCTCCTTCTTTAGGTCAAGAAGACGTCTCGAGAGCTCATCGGGATTCAGCTCGAGAATTTCAGAAAATTTTACTTTGGGCATGACGTAATTACTTTCGGTCAGTTCAGTGGTTAAAGCTTGATTAGATCAAGCTTAGTGATTGTTACGGGAAACGAAACGGGTTTCAAATCCAAGTTTGTAAGATGCGAGACGCATGGCTTCTCGGGCTTGAGACTCAGGAACACCACCAACCTCGAAAAGCATAGTGCCAGGACGAATGACAGCAACCCAAGCATCTACCGAGCCTTTACCCTTACCCATACGAGTTTCGGGTGGGCGGCGAGTGATAGACTTGTGAGGGAAAACCCGGATCCAGGTCTTACCTTTACGCTTTAGAAAGCGGTTGATGGAAATACGGCAAGCCTCAATCTGGCGGTTAGTCATCCATCCGCGGCCGAGGGCTTGGAGTCCGAAGTCACCGAAGCTCACATCGGTTCCACGCTGGGCATTACCACCCCGATTGCCACGGTGTGACTTTCGGAACTTGGTTCTTTTGGGCATTAAGGGCATGATTCTATCCTCCTAAATTCTTTGGTTTACGAAATGGGTTGTTGTCTAGGAAGCCGCTGGCTGGCTCCCACCCTCAGCGGGCTTGTCTTGGTTGTTATCAGGGCGGCCTCCACCACCCCCGCGGCGATCACCACCGCCTCGGTTTCCTCCCGGACCTCCCGGACCTCCC
>DCQM01000101.1:22182-22977 GCA_002323895.1 Akkermansiaceae bacterium UBA1518 | reverse complement strand
CGGACCTCCCGGACCTCCCGGACCGCGACGACGTGGGCGATCATGACCTGGAGGGCGTGCTCCTTTATCCGAATCCTCGTTCTTATTGATCCAGCACTTTACGCCAATAATTCCGTAAACGGTCTTGGCTTCCGCGAAACCATAGTCGATTGGGACGCGAAGAGTTTGAAGAGGCACCTTGCCTTCGCGATACCACTCAGCACGAGCGATATCAGCACCACCTAGGCGACCAGCGCACCGGATACGAATTCCGTTTGCCCCAAAGTCCATCGCAGTCTGAACGGCGCGCTTCATCGCACGACGGAAAGCGATTCGACGCTCGAGCTGAATACAGACCTGCTCACACACACACTGAGAGTCCAGCTCCGGCTTGCGGATCTCGACAATATCGATCTTGACCTGAGAACCTCCAGCAATTTTGGAGATTTCGTTAGTCATGATCTCGATCTCAGATCCCTTGCGTCCGATGACAAGACCTGGGCGAGAGGTATGAAGGGTAACACGCACACTATTCCAAGCGCGTTCAATAATCACTTTGGCAAGAGCAGCAGCTTGAAGGCGGCCAGCGATGTATTTCCTGATTGTCAGGTCCTCGTGAAGCTTATTTGTGTAGTCTTCGCCTTCGGCATACCACTTGGAGCGCCAGTCTTTGTTGACTGCGAGGCGAAAACCGATTGGATTAACTTTTTGTCCCATGACTCTTTAAAGGTAAATTGTTTAGTTTGGCTTATTCAGCGGACTCTTCGGTGGCTTCAGTTTCTTCGATTACTTCAGCAGGAGCTTCCTCTTTCTTGG
>DCQM01000101.1:0-21832 GCA_002323895.1 Akkermansiaceae bacterium UBA1518 | reverse complement strand
AGCTTCCTCTTTCTTGGCAGCAGGCTTGGCACCAGCCCCAAAGAGAGATTTGATGGTATCGCGCTTCTTGGGCTTGCCAGAGCGTTTTTTCTCTTCAGGAGCCTCGAATTCGTCGGTCAAAGTGATGAAAATATGGCTTTGGCGTTTGCGAATTGCACCAGCGGAACCGCGAGCACGAGGCTTGAAACGCTTCAGAGTGGGTCCTTCCCCTACTACTGCTTCCTTCACGATGAGTTCATCGGCCGAAAGCTCGTGGTTGTTCTCGGCGTTAGCAATCGCGCTTTCCAAGGTCTTAAAGATAAGGCGAGCAGATTTCTTAGGAGTATATTTCAACGCGTCAAGAGCATCGGAGACAGGAAGCCCCTGAATTTCGCGAACAACGTGTCGTGCTTTTTTCGGAGAAATCCGAGCGTATTTTGTGGTCGAACGAACTAACATCAGTTTGTCGGGTGAGATTTTATAGAGTGATAATTTTTGCGATGTCACCGGGTTGAACCGTGACATCAGGATTGTTGAGGGGAAGCAAGAGGAGTCCGCTTACATCGGCCCTGACGAGGCCAACCGAAGAGTCACAAATGTGTGTGCCAGAACGTTCGATGCGGAAACGCATTCCGACTCCAACATCTGCATCGGATCCCGCATTGATCACAACGAGGCCAGAGTCGGAGTCAACTGTAACAACGCGAGCTTCCCGGATACTGCCTTTCTCGATCTTGCGTTTGGGCTGCTGACGCTGTCCAAGAGCAACCTCAATCTCGCGGAGCTTGACCTCTACTTCCTTGCGGAATTCGGGATTCGAAGCAACGGCGGTGCGCAGATAGTTTTTAATGATCGGTAGAAGGCTGCCAACGGAATCTTCGAGCTGGACGAGGTTCTCACGCGCAACTTGATAATCAGAAACGGCATTAAGCAGCTTGGTATCGCGATCCTCAAAGAGATCCCTGCCCCGTAGAGCAAGATATTCGCGAATCTCTTTCAAAGCCTTCGTCTTGCTGTCCTCTCTTTCGAGCGATGCGCTCAAGCTCGTATTCAAATTCGCTAGCTGAAGTTTCAACTGCCGATTCTCGCGCTCAAGCTTTTCGGACATGGTCTCCTGAGCACCAGCTACCATTGCACCAAGAGCAAAAAGCCCGGTGAGGAGTAACTTGGTGGATGGAAAACGCATAACGAAGGTTTCTAAAAGCTTACTTTTTACCAATTCCACCGTGAGCCTTGAAAATACGAGTAGGCGAAAACTCACCTAGCTTGTGGCCCACCATATTTTCGGAAACGAAAACAGGAATGAAGGTTTTTCCGTTGTGAACGGCGAAGTTGTGACCGACGAAGTCAGGAGTAATCATGGAGCGGCGACTCCAGGTCTTGATGGGCTTTTTATTGCCCGACTCGACTGCGGCATCAATCTTGAGCAGAAGCTTTTGATCGACGTAAGGACCTTTTTTCAATGAACGTGCCATAATGAAATTTTGTTAAGTGACTTGCAGGTTAAATTACTTGCGCTTGGACTTGCGACGGTCTTCCACAATGAATGTTGAGTTTTTGTGTTTGCGGCGAGTTTTCTGCCCCTTGGTGTGTCCCCAAGGAGATTTGAGGTGTTGACGACCACCACCTGATTTAGACTTACCCTCACCACCGCCATTTGGGTGATCGACAGGGTTCATACACATTCCGCGAACGGAAGGACGCTTGCCCTGCCATCTTGTCCGCCCAGCCTTGCCAGAAACCTCATTCATGTGATCGCGATTACCGACCGTGCCGATAGTTGCGTAGCTTTCCTGGTGAAACTTACGAAGTTCACCTGAAGGCATCTTAACGAAGGCATAACCTTCATCGCGAGAAGCCAGAATAGCTTGCTGACCGGCAGCGCGAGCAATCTTACCACCAGATCCAGGACGAATTTCGATATTGTGAATGGCAGTTCCGAGGGGAACATTTTTGAGTGGCATGGCATTACCAACCTTCGGTTCAACGCTTTCCCCAGCCTCAACCTTGTGTCCATCGGTGAGACCAGATGGTGCAAGAATATAGGACTTGGTTCCATCCTTATACTCTAGGAGTGCGATGCGGCAGGTCCGATTTGGATCGTATTCAATTCCGACTACGGTCGCGACCACGTCACGCTTAGTCCTCTTGAAGTCGATCAGACGATACTTCTTCTTATGGCCACCGCCGATGTGGCGCATGGTGATACGTCCCTGATTGTTGCGACCACCGGAGCGTTTTTTGACTTCCAGCAGGCTTTTTTCAGGCTTTGATTTGGTGATTTCGTCGAATCCCGGAAGCATCTTGTAACGATTCGCAGGAGTGACAGGCTTAAAACTTTTCAGAGGCATTAGAATGATCCTTTCTGAGTGAGGTTACTAAAATTTAAGATTAATAGAGGTCGAGGGGCTTACCATCCTTAAGGCGGACGATGGCTTTTTTCCAAGCAGGACTACGTCCAGCATCCGCGCGACGTCGGCGCTTAGCTTTTCCTGCGCAATTGGCAGTTCGGACACCGAGAACCTTCACGTTGAAATGTTTCTCGACAGCTTTTTTGATCTCGATCTTGTTGGCACGACGGTCGACCTTAAAGGTCCAAGTGTTCTCGTTCTCCTGGAGAAGAGTAGCTTTTTCAGACATGCGGACGGTGTCGATAATACGGTAAATATCTCTCATAGCTAACTGATTGGTTTAGGCTGTGCGTTGAGCGAGGGTTTCTAGAGCGTCATCAACGATAATAACATCACCCCAAAAGAGGAGCTCTTCCACGTTGAGGTTCTCGGCGGTTTGCAGGAGTGCCCATGTTAAGTTGCGCTCGGCCCGGTAAGTTTCTTCACTGAAGGACTTGCCAACGATGATCACGCGAGCAGCGTCGGAGACTTCACGAATAGTCGTGACGATGTCCTTAGTCTTTCCAGAAGCAATTTCGAAGGAATTGACGGTGTGGACCACACCTTCATTTATTTTTTCTCCAAGAACGCGGCGCAAAGCGATAGTACGGACTTTCTTGGAAACAGTCTTAGCATAGGAACGGTTGCGAGGCCCGAAAGCAACACCACCCCCGACAAAGATCGGAGCTTTCCGATCTCCGTGACGGGCACCACCGGTGCCTTTCTGGCGATACATTTTCTTACCAGTTCCACGGACCTCTCCGCGAGTCTTGGCTTGGGCGGTTCCGGAGCGACGGTTGGCTTGATATGCAACAACGAGGTCGTGCACGGCCTGACCGCCCTTGGAACCATCAGCGATGAGCTGAATCTTGGCCTTTTCGGCGTCTTGAATTGTGAATGCTGACATGGATCAGGTTCTTTCTAAAACTGAGATTTACTTGGTTGCGGTACTTTTAAGAGCTGGACGAACAGTGACATAAGCGCCGTTGTGCCCGGGAACCGAACCAGAGATGAGGAGGACTCCGTCTTCCTGACGGACTTGAACAATTTTGAGATTTTGGGTGGTGCGACGGACAGTCCCATCATGTCCAGGCATCTTCTGGTTTTTCCAAACTCGAGCAGGAGTCGAACCAGCACCAATTGCACCAGTTCTCCGGTGCATCATGTGCCCGTGACCGTCAGGCTGACCATTGTGACCATGACGCTTCACGTTACCTTGGAAACCTTTTCCTTTAGTGGTTCCGATAACGTCCACCCACTGACCGTCTTCGAAAAGAGCGGCGCCCGGATGGCCCTCTTCCTTATTTGGAAGATCGGCATCGCTGTCGAAGCGAAACTCTTTAATGAGTCTTTTGGCACCGGTCGCGCCTTGCTTTGCCTGGTGAGTGCGCTCAGGGAGATTAACGCGGCGCTCTTTCTGGTCGTCATATGCGACCTGAATAGCAGAGTAGCCATCAGTCTCCGTGGTTTTCACCTGAAGCAATTCATTTCCGTTCACGTCGACGACAGTGACGGGGGTCATGCAGCCTGCCTCTGCGTCAAAAACGCGAGTCATACCGACTTTTTTACCGAGGATTCCGAGTGACATGGGTCTAGGTTCCGATTGAATGATTTAGTTTGAAGAGGAAAAATTAAATGTGGATCTGAATATCAACACCAGCGGGGAGATTCAGCTTCTTGAGCTCATCCACGGTGCGGGCAGTGGGATCAACGATGTCGAGGAGCCGCTTGTGTGTGCGAACCTCAAACTGGTCAGCAGCTTTCTTGTTCACGTGAACCGAGCTATTAACGGAAAATTTTTCGATCCGGGTTGGCAGAGGGACAGGGCCGGCGACTTTTGCTCCAGTGCGCTTAGCAGTCTCGACAATCTCGACGGTGGAGCGATCGATAGCCCGGTGGTCGAATGCGCGAAGGCGGATGCGGATTTTCTGATTCATGATGAAAAGGTTTCTGGTGAGATGATTATTATTTTAAGTAGACTTAGTATCCGCCACCGCGTTCGGCGACGAGTTTTTCAACTACGTTGCGAGGCACTTCCTCGAAGCACTTGGGCTCCATGGAATAGGAAGCACGACCGGATGAAAGGGTGCGAACGTCCGTTGAATATCCGAACATCTCGGAAAGGGGGACGGTTGCGGAGACATTGGCAACAAGGCCCTTGGTCTCGATCTCTTGAATCTGACCACGACGGCGATTAAGATCACCCATGATATCTCCCTGGAAATCATCGGGTGTCGCAATTTCGACATCCATGATAGGCTCCAGAAGAATAGGCGAAGCTGCCTTTAAAGCGTCCTTGATCGCAAAGATAGCTGCAATCTTGAATGAATTGTCACTGGAGTCGACTTCGTGGAAGGAACCGCCAGTAACACTGGCGTGGACATCAACAACCGGATAGCCGGCTACCAAACCGTTAGTGAGGGCCTCCATAATCCCCTTCATGACAGCTGGGATGTATTCTTTTGGAAAATCGCTCGCGGAGGCATTATCGTCAGTAGTGATCCCCTCTCCCTGTTTGTTAGGCGAGAGGCTAAGAGTGACGTGGCCGTATGCCGCCTTACCAGCAAGAGCTGCATCACGGATAAACTTCCCATCGCCCTGAGCAGTTGCAGAGATTGTTTCTCGATAAGCGATTTGTGGCTTACCCACATTCGCCTGCACCCCGAACTCACGTTTCAAGCGATCGATAATCACTTCGAGGTGAAGCTCGCCCATTCCGGCAATGATGGTCTGCCCGGTCTCCTCGTCAGTCTTGACAACGAAGGTAGGATCTTCATCAGAGAGACGATCGAGTCCGATGACCATCTTGTCCGAGTCAGCCTTAGTTCTAGGCTCAACAGCCATCGAGATAACAGGCTCGGGAAAACTTGGTGGCTCTAGAAGCACGCCAGCTTGCTGGTGGGAGAGAGTGTCACCAGTTTGAACATTCTTGAGCCCAACGAGAGCTGCGATATCACCGGCAAAGCAGGTCTCAATCTCCTCGTGCTTATCGGCCTGAACCTGAATCAAACGGCCAACACGCTCTTTTGTCTGCGTACGCGGATTGTAAATCATATCTCCCTTGGAGACGGTTCCACTGTAAATACGGAAGAAAATAAGTTTGCCGAAATATTTGTCAGCCCAAAGCTTGAACGCAAGGGCACAGAACTTGGCATTGTCAGTCGTCTCAACCTTAACAATCTTTTCTTCGCTTTCTGGATCAAGCCCTTCGGCGGCCGGAATCTCTAGTGGACTCGGAAGATAGTCAACAACGGCATCGAGGAGATACTGGACCCCCTTGTTTTTGAAAGCTGAACCACCAGCGATAGGCACCAACTGGTTGGCGATCGTAGCGCGGCGGAGACCAGCCTTGAGATCAGCAACTGAAATTGGCTCCTCCATGAGGAACATCTCGCCAATCTGCTCATCAACATCTGCAACAGCCTCGAGTAATTCCGCATATGCCTCTCCAGCAACTGCCAGTTGATCAGCGTCCAGATCAGCGACATCGTAAGTCGAACCAAGGATGTCATCATCCTTGTAGAGAACCGCCTTTTTATTAAGGACGTCGATTTGACCCCGAAGATTTTCCTCGGAACCAATTGGGATCAAAATCCGGACGGTACGAGCGCCAAGCTTCTCCTGAACCTCCTTGACCGCAGCATCGAAATTAGCCCCAATTCGATCCATCTTATTGACGAAGACGATGCGGGGAACACTGTAAGTGGTTGCCTGGCGCCAAACTGTCTCGGATTGGGGCTGGACTCCGGCAACACCACAAAACACAACAATCGCACCATCCAAAACACGAAGCGATCGTTCTACCTCTGCCGTAAAATCAACGTGACCTGGGGTGTCGATAATGTTGATACGCTGATTGTCACCGGTAAAGAGTTTTGAAACCCCTTCTTCTTTTTGCTGCATCCACTGGCAAGTGACAGCAGCTGAAGTGATGGTGATCCCGCGCTCCCGTTCTTGTTCCATATGATCGGTGGTGGTCGCACCATCATGCACCTCCCCGATCCGATGAATCATTCCGGTGTAAAAGAGAATACGCTCGGTAAGCGTGGTCTTTCCCGCATCAATGTGCGCAGCAATCCCAATGTTCCGTGTCCTCTCAAGAGGAACGGGGCGGGTTGGGGACTGCGCAACTTTGCTCATCAAACTAGCGGGAAGAAAAATTAGAATCGGAAGTGGGCGAAAGCGCGGTTTGCCTGAGCCATCTTGTGCACATCATCGCGTTTGCGGACGGAGTTGCCGGTGTTATTGGCAGCATCCTTAATCTCGTTGGCGAGAGCGACATGCATTGGAGTGCCCTTCTTGGCACGAGCGAAAGTGATAATCCAGCGCATGCCGAGGGACTCGGAACGATTTGAGTCTACCTCTAGGGGCACCTGATAGGTGGCTCCACCGACACGACGAGACTTAACCTCAACGCGAGGCTTAGCGTTCTCGATGGCGCGATTGACGATCTCAAGAGGATCAATCGTGTCAGTGCCTTCGTTGGCGCGATCGATAGCGGCATAGACGATACGCTCCGCAAGGGACCGTTTGCCGTCTTTCATCACCTTCGAGATCAAGCGACCGACAACTTGGCTGTCAAACTTGGGATCCTTATATACTTTAGCTGGGTAAACTCTTTTTCTGCGTGCCATGAAATTGGTTGGTCAGAGATTAAAATAAAATTACTTAGGCTTTTTGGCACCATACTTGGAGCGCCCCTGTTTGCGGCCGTCGACCCCAAGGGTATCGAGTGAGCCACGGACGATGTGATAACGCACACCTGGTAAATCCTTCACTCGACCACCGCGAATAAGAACAATCGAGTGTTCTTGGAGGTTGTGTCCCTCACCGCCGATGTAAGCAATGACTTCATATCCGTTGGTCAGGCGGACCTTGGCAACCTTACGAAGCGCAGAGTTGGGCTTTTTTGGTGTGCGAGTGTAAACTTGGAGACAAACGCCACGGCGTTGTGGGCAGTTGTTCAAAGCCGGTGACTTCGACTTGGTTACTGCTTTCTTACGACCTTTGCGGACGAGTTGGTTAATGGTAGGCATAATGCGATCGTTTTGGGATGGCGGTTAAGCGGGTTTGTAAAGTATTAAGGAACTGTAAAATTGTGGCTTACGCTGGTTCTCAACCGGAAAAGTGCGCCGGGAGGTCCAGCGAGATTCCTCGCAAGAGCCATTTTTCCGGTGAGCACCCGATAGTTAATTACCTAACAAAGGGCCTTGATCGTTGAATTCTCAATGAATTTATAATGTTAGGCCCGATTTGCGGGCCGCGACTCTAGGAATAAAAAGGCATCTGGCAAGGGGTTTCTCGAAAATTTTCTAAAAAAAGTCCTGGAATGCCCACAGCTCGGCGTGAAAGAGCTTCAACCATTGGATTTTAGGTGAATTCTATACCACGAAGGATCATTGGCTCATTACCTAACTAAGGTTAACTAGGTAGTGGGCTACCCCTAAAAAGGGAGAGAAACCCTCTAAATGTCGACCAAGCAATTCGTTGGCTCAATTCGAGAGAGCTGGTCTCAACGAAAAGAAAACGCTCGACTGCAAGAAGCAGTCGAGCGAGTTAAAAGTTACGAAGCTAGGCGAATTTTTTAGTCGGTGTATTTTTCGTGGCCATCTTTCTTGAGATCTTTAAGTTCACCCTTGATCTCATCAGCCTTATCTTCGTCCCCAGCAAGGTAAGCCATCTCCAGCTCACAAAGCTTCGCGTAGGTCAGGCCGATAAGCCTTTTGTAATCAGCAGTTGCTTTGGCCTTCTCCTTCTCCTCCTTGATATCCTTGAAAATCATTGGGGAATATTGGAGGGACTTTAAGGTCGACTTCTGGGCAGCATGAACCAACTCGACCTTCTCAGCGGCAGTTTCAGCTTTCCGGAGCCTCTTGAGCGAGCCGCTCAAAACATCCATTTCCTCGGCGAGTGGAGTTTCGTCATCGTCAGCGTGAACAGGAGCGAGCAATCCGAGGCTCATTATAGAAGTAACTGCAATAGTCTTAATTGAAAGGTTGAGTAACATAACGTGAGAACTACTCCCAAAACTTTTCGTATCTGTCAAAACAAGGCTCGGAAAATCCGCTCATACCAATTACCGCAACTCCATGATCCGCGGATTGATCTTTGATCTTGATGGCACACTCGTCGATTCCCTTCCTGGAATCGCAACTGCTCTCAACCATGCTTTGGACGATGTCAAGCTGCCTAACCATCCGCAGGATGTCGTGGAAACCTTCATTGGTGACGGCTTACTTAAGCTCATCACGCGAGCCCTTGGCCCCAATCACTTCAAACAGCAAAATGAACTTCTATCTGCTTTTCAGAAGCACTATTCCGAGGATTGGAAAAACGGAACTTTCCCCTATCCCGGTGTGACCTCTCTCCTTGAAGAACTCCACCAAAATAACATGCCGATGGCCGTACTTTCCAACAAACCCCATGAATACACTGTCGAGATCGTTAAGACGCTTTTTCCGCAAAACCTTTTTAGTCAGGTTCGCGGCCATCAAGAAGGATACCCCAAAAAACCAGACCCTGCCACTGCCCACCAAATCATTAGTGATTGGGATCTTAAAGCGGAGGAGGTCGCTTACATCGGAGACTCTACCGTTGATCTCGCCACCGCCCGGAACGGCGACATGACGCCACTTATTTTTTCTTGGGGCTATGGTACACCCACCGACTTCCCTCTCTTGGACTCTGTTGATGATTTAAGAAATGCCATTCTCAAGGCAAGATGATTTCCCCTCATAAGAATCTTGAATTTTAAAGAATCCTTTCCACCAGCCAAGAAATCGGATTTCTCCCTTACTTAGTTTTGCGATAATTCCGCATGGCCTTGTGCTCTGTAGGAGGCTAACATTCTTACCGTGATCATTTTTCAGGCAACTGGCCGAGTCCTCCTGACCTTCATTAACTACCTCGGGCAACTCGGATTATTGACGCGTGAAATTTTTTATTCACTGACGAAAGGTCAGAAACGTTGGCGGAAAATGTGGGAGCAAGTAGCCGAAATTGGAGCACGCTCCCAGATCGTAGTTGGAGTGACTGGAGCTTTCACCGGCGCAGTGCTGGCCGCCCAAACTCTTTTCCAATTTAAACTATTTGGCCTTGAGACCGCAGCCGGCGGACTGGTGTCAGTGGCGATGCTTCGCGAGCTAGGTCCAACGATAACAGGCCTCATGATGGCGGGTAGAGTTGGCTCTGCAATGGCCGCGGAAATCGGGACCATGAAGGTGACGGAACAAATCGACGCCCTTCGTTCGATGGCGGTCAATCCAGTAGACTATTTAGTTACCCCACGATTTCTCGCGATGCTCATTTCAATGCCCCTCTTGATTGCAGAATCGGCAGTACTCGGGATGATCGCCTCTTACATCGTCGGAGTAGGAGTCTTCCATGTTGAATCCTCCTACTGGATTAGTAATATGAAATCCTACGTCGATCTTACCGACCCCACCATCGCCTTAATCAAGGGGCTTTTCTTCGGGATTTTGATCGTGATTATTTCTTGTGATCAAGGATTGAAAGTCAAGAATGGAGCGGTTGGGGTTGGCCGAGGAACAACCCAAGCGATGGTCTATTCATCACTCGCGATCCTAGTGGTCAATTTTTTCCTAACCCTAATCATGCAAATCATTTTCCCAGCTTCCTTGTTTTCCAACTAATCTGGATTGCAAAATCGACCTCTCGGAGGAGGGCTCGCACCTTATCACCACGAAGTAGGACGGTAGTTTCTTGAATTTTACCGCAAAATAGAGATCAGCGAAAGGCCGGCGCCACTAGATTGTAGGTTTCATCGATAAAAAAGCGCATCAGGAGTTTGTTTTTATCCGATTTGGGACAGAATACACCTGCCGCATTAGACTTGCGGCCACTCGCACAGGCCGCTATGTCGGCCCTCGAAAATCCTTTCGCCATGGAAACTGCCAACAGCCCAAATCATTCCCCGCTTAACTTTGCGGGCTCGCCGATTAACAAAACGCTTTCTGCCGAAGAGAAACTTGAAACCTTTCGCCAGATGATTCGAATTCGGCGCTTCGAGCAGGCTGCACTGAAGAACTACCAAAAGGACGGCACGATGGGCGGCTTTCTCCACCTCTATATCGGACAGGAGTCCGTCGCCGTCGGAGCAGCCTCCCTCATGGGCGATCACGATCACATGATTACGGCTTATCGGTGCCATGCCCACGCTCTTGCGGTCGGCATGAACATGAACGAGTGCATGGCTGAACTTTATGGTAAAGCCACTGGTTGCTCGAAGGGCAAAGGTGGATCGATGCACTTTTTCGCTCCCGATAAAAACTTCTGGGGTGGTCACGGCATTGTTGCAGGCCAAACCCCCCTCGGTCTAGGGCTCGGCTATGGCCTTAAGTATAAAGGCCTCGAAGGCTGCGCACTTTGCTTCCTTGGAGACGGAGCTATCAATCAGGGCGCCTTCCACGAGTCGCTCAACATCGCAGCCCTCTTCGGGATTCCCGTCGTCTATATCATCGAGAACAATGGCTATTCGATGGGAACTTCGCAGAAACGTTCAAGTGCCTACAAAGACTGTCTTGCCCAACGCAGCGAAGCTTACGACATGGATTGGGACGTCGTGAACGGTGAAGATTTCTACGAAGTTCGAGCCAAAACTCACATCGCGATGGAGCGGGCTCGTAAAGAGCATAAGCCCACCATACTCGAAATCATGACCTATCGTTACTACGGTCACTCAGTCGCCGATGCGAATCACAAAAAATACCGTTCACCGGAAGAGATCGCAGATTACAAAAAGAATCATGATCCCATAAATCTCTGGCGGGCAAAACTTATTGAAGAAGGGGTTCTTACCGAAGAATCAGCTAAGACGATCGACACTGAAGCAAAACAAGAGGCCACCGCTTCCACTCAATTTGCAGAAGAGTCCCCTGCTCCCACCATCGAAG
Organism: Akkermansiaceae bacterium UBA1518; assembly: GCA_002323895.1. Classification (GTDB taxonomy): domain Bacteria; phylum Verrucomicrobiota; class Verrucomicrobiia; order Verrucomicrobiales; family Akkermansiaceae; genus SW10. The sequence continues at coordinate 10,551 of DCQM01000101.1, read as the reverse complement.
ATATTACGAACGATGTTTACTGGGAAACCGACAACAATACCGAAGCTTCCCAAATTGGACGCCACTTCTTTAACGATTAATTTTTTACCTGAAATATTATGCGTGAAATCGAATACCGTGACGCTCTGAACGAGGCCTTCGACGAAGAACTTGCCCGCGACGAAAACGTCGTCCTCATGGGCGAAGAAGTCGCCCAGTATAACGGAGCCTACAAGGTCACCCGAGGCCTCTGGGACAAATGGGGTGACAAGCGGGTCGTTGATACCCCAATTTCCGAAGCTGGCTTCATTGGCATGGGTATCGGCGCCTCTATGCTCGGCATCCGCCCAGTGATGGAATTGATGTTTTGGTCTTTCCACTCGGTAGCCTTTGACCAACTCGTAAACAACGCTGCCTGCTGCCGCTATATGTCCGGCGGACTCATCAATGTCCCCATCGTGATGCGCGGACCCGCTAACGGCGGCACTAACGTGGGTGCAACCCACTCACACACTCCCGAGGGCCTCTTCGCCGCTTTCCCCGGCCTCAAGGTTTGCTCGCCTGCCACCCCAGCCGATGCCAAGGGAATGATGAAAACCGCGATCCGTGATAACGATCCTGTTTACGTCATGGAAAATACAACCCTTTACGGCAATACGGGAGAGGTCCCTGATCCAGCCGATGGAGATTTTCTTATCCCTCTTGGAAAAGCTGACATTAAACGTGAAGGCTCCGACATCTCGCTCATTGCTCACGGAGCCAGCGTCCTTCGATGCCTCGAAGCAGCTGACATTCTTGCCAACGAGCATAACATTGATGCAGAGGTGGTCGACCTCCGCTCCATCCGCCCGCTAGACCAGAACACTATAATCGAGTCCGTAAAAAAGACTAATCGAGCGGTCCTCGTTGACGAATCCAAGCCCTTTTGCGGAGTCTCTGCGCAAATTACGACCCTGATTCAAGAATACGCTTTCGATTATCTCGATGCCCCCGTCAAGCGGGTCTGCACCATTGATGCGCCCGCCATTTACTCGCCGCATGTTGAGCAGGACCAGCTTCCCAATGCCAAACGAATTGTCGCGCAAGTTTTGACCATCGCCTAATCTTAGGACTCATGGACGACGAGATCTTTGACAGGGTTAAAAAGGATCTCAAGCGAGACGAAGCCTACCTCCGAAATCACGAGCACCGGTTCCGGGTCAGCGCGGAATCGGTTAGGTCGGTGAGCTCTGAGACACCTCGCCTCCTCGATATTGGGTGTTGGCCTGGTTATCTTTCCCTATATTTCCGGCGCAGCGGCTGGGAGGTTACCGCAATTGACCTCAAACCCGAGCGCCTCCCCATCATTAGCGAGGCTGGCATCAATTTAATTGACCACAATTTAAACGATCATCCCAGCCTCCCTTTTCCGGAAAATCACTTCGACACTATTCTCTTCACCGAAGTCTTTGAGCACCTAAATCCGGCCTCTTTTGACGAGCTCTTCAAAGGGATCGAGCACTGTCTAAAACCAAGTGGCCGTCTTATCTTGACAACCCCAAATCGGCGAGCCCTTAACAAAAACTTCTTCATTCCAAATCGATGGGAGGAACCTGAGGTTGATGACGAAGGTCATGGGCACTGGAAAGAATATACCGTGGCAGAGGTTTTGGAATGCTTTAGCAACACTTCGTTGGGTATCATACGGAGTGAAACCATCTCATTTTACTCTCACCTTGGCCGCTCCAACGAAACTGGTTATTTCCCCCTCGACGACTGGAAATCTCATCCCAACAAGCTTCGTAACCTTGCAAAATTCGCAGTGAACCCCATTCGTAACCTCCCTTTCTTTCGGGATAGCTTGGTGATAGTCGCACAAAAAAATTAAGCGACCTTACAGCGTCAGGAGATCTTCCGACAATCCCGAAGTGATCCAGATATGACGCTGTATCAATCCTTAAGCGCGAACACCAAGACAGTTCGGCAGGGAAAAAAGATCTTCACCCGCCCCTCCTCTGCCCGATATGGACCTTATAAAAATCACCATGCCTTAATGCATTCCCTGCAACCCTCACCTCCCAGACTCCCTGTTCCGGTAGAGGACGTAAACAGTAGTCCTTCCGTGACCACCCACAAAAACCTCCAGTGAGGAAAAGTGCCTTAGCCCTCGGGGCCCGTTCCCGAAATACCCAATCATTGGCCTCGCAATGAAGACCTAGTTCCTGATGACTTGTCCCAAATTCCAAAAGTGGGCCAAAATCGACTGGACGTTTCTTGAATCTTACAGTCCGGAACCCAATCGCGGTGGAATATGGCTCTGGCCAAGGATCAGCTGCCACCAACCTCGGGACTTTTTTCTCCACTCACACTCACACCCTAGCAAAGGACAGGCCAAAAAATCTAGGGAATCTCAGACATTCTCTTTATTTTTTCAAATAATTTAGTTATCTTAATGATGTCGATGAGCAATCGCAGACTTTCTAGTAAACCCAACAAGAGCTCCCGCTCCCGCCGGAAGCGTCTTGCCGGTTGGGGTGCAAGTCTGATGAATGTTCACCAGCGAGCCCAAATTCAGGTCAATCTCCGAGGCGATCGCAGACGCCGCGGCATGACCCGTCAAGCCGCCATCGCTGACACCGCGAAAGCGAGTGATCTTTACGATGACGAGTTACTCAGCCTACCCCTCACCCGCCGCATTTTGCATTGGGGATTTGGAGTCTTACTGATGCCACTCTGCTTCATCACGGCCATTACTCTTATGAAAGAAAGCGGTGAGGAGCGCATTTTTCAGACGATTTGGTATTCCACAGAACTTCTTTGCTTTATCGCTGGAATTGGCTCGATGATCAGTTGGTTTATCGCCGGGATCGCCAATGACCGTCTCTTATACCTATACGTTCTTGGACACGAAATGACCCACGCAATGTTTGTGTACGTCTGCGGTGGGCGCATCAGCGCGATTCACTTCAGCACTGAAGGAGGATACGTGATGACAAATAAGTCCAATATTCTCATCGCCCTTTCTCCTTACTTTATTCCCTTTTGGTCAGCCGTCCTCATCTCCCTTCACAGCTTTATTAGCCTCTGGTGGGACATCCCAGCCGGAGGCTTAATCCTAACCGGACTGCTCGGCTTTACTTGGACTTTCCATATCATTTGGACCATCTGGATGATCCCGAAAGACCAACCCGACCTCAAAGAAAACGGCACCTTTTTTTCCCTAATCATCATCATCTTCGCCAATCTTGTTCTCTTCACTTTAATACTCTGCGCCACTTCAAGGGAAGTTCAACTCAGCAGCTTTCTCTTCCAGTGGTGGAACAACTTCCTTGACCTTGGCGAGTCGGTCCTTCGCCTTGCTCTATAAATAGACCAGTTCTATCGTGCCTTGCCTGCTCAGCCAGTATTTACCTTTTTCCTATCAGAATCCGGAGACAAGGTCAGTCTTTCGTATGATCAGGTTGTTAGCTTTGGGGGAGACTTCAAATATCGTTTTCAACAAGCATCATTCCGAAACGCTTAGGGCGTAAAAAGTGGGGAATCAGAAAAGTCGGGGATTTGGTAAATCTCAACACTGAAATTTCAAACTTCACTCCTTCCTCTTCAACCTTCACCATTTCCTTCATGAGTTCACTCAAAGTTCACAACGCCATGTGGCCCGGTCTTGTAGGGAAAGAAGATGGCACAGACCACCCTCCTATCTCCCTCGAGCGTATGCTCGAACTCACAACCAATGCCGAAGTCAACGGCCGGAAATACGACGGCATCGACTACTTTCTGTTTCACCCTCACACCGACCCAGATGCTTCCGAAGATGATTTAAGAAAGATTGCCGATCTCATTGCCTCCAAAAATCTCAAGGTTGGAACCCTCGTGGCCCCCATTTGGGAAGGGACTGTTGGTGGCCCTGCTTTCGGCTCACCATCTGACCGCGACAACTTTGTCCTCGCAGTTGAGAAAGCCTGTCGCGTTGCCGGCATTTTTAGGACACACGGAGTTCGCGAATACGGATCTATCCGCATCGACACCGCTGGCGGAGTCGAGGACTGGGCTAAAGACCCTGCTGGAAACACTGCCCTCGCTGCCGACACCATCCAACGCGCTGCAAAAGTCGCCGCAGACAACGGCGAGCGCCTCGCTATGGAAGGTGAAATCTGCTGGGGTGGAATCCACTCTTGGAAAGACACCCTCGATCTCCTCGAAACCATAGACATGCCCGAAACAGTCGGTTTCCAGTCAGATCTCGCCCACACTTATCTCTACCTTCTCGGCTACAACGCTCCCGAGCATGCACTTGTCAAAGAAGACCATACCAACGAAGAGTTTTGGGCAGCCTATCGCCCTATGGTCGACAAACTCCGCCCGTGGACCATCGACTTTCACGTCGCCCAAAACGATGGCACTGTAAACGGGTCTGGCGCCCACGATAAGACCGGTCGCCACTGCCCTGCCGATGATCCAAAAGGAAAACTCGACATTGTTGCCTGCTCCTCCGAGTGGCTTAAGAATCACACCGACCGAAAAATCGAGCATATTTGCTGGGACGGCTGCATGTTCTCAAACGAGCTGCTCGAAGAGCCAGAGACTTGGAACACCATCCTCGACACCATGCTCAAGGTCAGCGACGCCCAGTAGCGATAACGGGTGAAGCGGCCACTCTCCAAATTACCCTTGCCCCGTCCTCTCCCTTTTTTAATCTGTCACATAGATGAGCAAAAAACCTGTCCGCATTGGCGTTGTTGGTTACGGATTCATGGGCCGTACCCATTCGAATGCCTATTCCCAACTTGATCACTTTTTCAACACCGAACATGTTCCAGTCAAGCAGGTGATCTGCGGCCGCTCTGAAGATAAAGTGAAAGCCTTCGCAGAGAAATGGGGCTACTTCGACACCGAGACCGATTGGCGTGAATTGGTCAAACGAGACGATGTAGATGCCATCGATATCTGCACACCCAATAACTCCCACTTCGACATCGCCATGGCGGCCATCGAAAATGGAAAGATGATCCTTTGCGAAAAGCCCCTCGCCCTCGACGGGAAACAAGGGATCCAAATGGTCGAAGCAATTGAAGCCGCCGGCCTTCCCAACCTCGTTTGGTATAACTACCGTTTTCTTCCCGCCGTCACCCTTGCTAAGCAGATCGTCGATCGCGGCGACCTGGGCCGAATCTACCACTACCGCGCTAACTTCCTTCAGGACTGGACTATGTCCGAAGAGCTCCCTCAGGGCGGAGAAGCCCTTTGGCGTCTTGACGCAGCCACGGCTGGCTCAGGTGTTACCGGCGATCTCCTTGCCCACAACATCGACTGTGCCCGCTGGATTAACGGCGATATCGTACGCGTCTCTGCGATGACCGAGACTTTTATAAAAGAACGCGTCCACCAAGAGACAGGCGAAAAGCACCCTGTCACAATCGATGACGCCTGCGCTTTCCTCGCTCGCTTTGAAAACGGCTCCACTGCTATTTTTGAATCTACCCGCTATGCTCGCGGCCACAAAGCACTCAAGACCTTTGAAATAAACGGGCATAACAAATCAATCTCTTGGGATCTTCACGACCTCAATCGTCTCTCATACTTTGACCACGAGGTTCCCGGCGAAACACGAGGTTGGTCCAGCATCCACGTCTCTGATGGCGACCATCCTTACACAGGGAACTGGTGGGTTCCCGGCCTATGCCTCGGTTACGAGCACTCCTTCGTCCACGGTGCCGTGGAATTCATGAAGCACCTAGATGATCCAAGCATTGCTAAAAACTTCCCAGATTTCCGGAACGCCCTCGGCACCCAATACGTTTGTGATGCCGTCCTCGAGTCTGCCGAAACAGGTCAGTGGGTTGACGTGAAACGTGCCTAGAAAATAAATGAATAACATCTTTCAAAACCGATGCTCCGGCATCGGGTTTTTTCTTACAACTCATCCGCTCAAACTTTAAGTTATCAGGAAAACAAAAAAACCGCGGTCCTGCTAATTCTCTTCATTCCACCGTAGTGTTTATTTAGCTGACGATGTGATCCCTTCTGGGATAAGCTAGATAAATTGATAATCCAAAACCTCCGATCATGCCACCTCCAGCAAGTCTTGTCCTGATCGTCTTCACGCTATTCTTTATCGGGTTCTGGTGTGTGATCTTGAAAATTATTTCCTGCTTCGGGTGGAGTCAGCTTGCCAAACGCTACTCGACTTTTTCTCGCCCAAAGGGAACCTCATATCACTGGCAAAGCATGAGCCTAGGCCAACTTTCAAAGTATGGCTGCTGTATTACTTTCCGCATCAGCGAAACCGGCCTCTATATCGAAGTCTTTCCACTTCTCGCGCTTGGACACCCCCCTCTTTATTTCCCATGGTCTCAAATTCGGTTTCGCAAAGAAGAAGACGGTCTTTTCGGAAAAAACTACTTTTACGATCTCGGAACACCACGCGGGGGCCGGATGGCAATCAGAGGAAAAATGCACCGAGCGATCCTCCGTGAATTACAAGATGATTGAAGTTTTTAAAAACAAGGCAGACAGCCCAAAATCACTAAATTACTGATTCAATATTCTTTCAGCCTTCAACCAATCTCCCTCAGCTGTTCCTAACAGCTCCGGCTTCCTCGCGCTTCGCGATACAAAAAGTAGGCAACTTCGCCTATCATCCTGTTAGAACAATCATTTCCACCTAACACTCCGGGAGAAACTATTTCACACGAAGATCTCTTCTTCGCTTTTTTCGCAGCAGCAGCTTTTTTTTGCTTTCTTTCGGATCGTTTTCTTTTCCACAGCCACACCGGTGCGAAGCAACCAGAGAAACAAAGTTAACAGAAAATGGCAAAGGACCCCTAATTGAATTCGTAGCTGCAATGAAGCATGTTGATACGGCGAATTCGATTTATCAGAGTGATCCAAAGACTCCGCGAAGGCGAATCTCGAGAACGTCTCCGCCTGGAGAATTCTGCGTTCCCGCTAAAATCCGTCCTACAAATTGATCAATGATCATAAATACCCGCTCCCGAAAATGGTCACGATGCATTTCAGACTCTGCTAGGAGCATTCCACAAGCCATCACCCGTTTCTGATTCATCTCACCATTAAGTGGATTCGATAATTGCTCTAATTTTGTACGAACCATTTGGCATTTCCTTTCCGCCATCACTAAATTTTCTTTTAATCTACTAACTTTCCAGAGCTCTGCCTCCAAAAAATCTCTTACTTCAGCCCAACAAGCAGCATCCTTACTGGCTGATTGTAAAATTTCACGGCATCGCGTTATCACAAAAGTAATAGTTTTTGAGGGAAACTCGTCACTAAGCCTAAGATCGCTGTCCTCGGCCTCTTGAAAGCAATTTGCTAAAACACTACTAATTTCCTCAGTCTTACTTCCCCCATTTTCATTTTGCTGACTAAAAAGGGATTCTCCTCTCGTCGTGAATTCTACCAGGGATTGATTATTTTTAAAGGAATTCGGAGGAAGTCGCTTAGATTTCATGAGTTTGGGGATTTTTTGCCGAACAGCTTCGACACCCAACAAACTATCAAAAAACTCTCATTCGTCCAGAATTTTAGAGTTTTAACCTAACTTACTGGGGTTTTTTATTTTAGATAAGCGAAATAACTTGCCTTTTACTAATATTTTTTCTAATTTTAGGCCATGGACGACTCCTCAGACCTAAAAAAAATTGCAGAATTAGTCTGGTCTCTTGAATTAGAAGGAGCCAAGGCCGCTTATGAAGTCGTTCATAAGATTATTGAGACCAAGGAAGCTGTAGAAGGTGCCACCGAGAAAATAGGCATCCGCCAAGACCAGCAAACATCAGATGAACTCCGTGAAGTTCGGGGCTTCCTCGACAACACTAGCCTTGAACTCAACGGTCCAGAGTGCGTTCTACTCGGAAGCTTTTTCAAACATCGTGAGAATGTCGATCTTCTCGACACACGCTCACTCAACGTCACATTGGACAGCTACGGGCGGAAACCCTCAAATACCACCAGCACCGTCGAGAATCTTGAAAAGAAGGGACTAATAGAATTTGTGGCTGGCGAAAACCTTCACGCCCACAAAACTTTTCAACTGACTCCCCAAGGATATGCCGAAGTTCGTGACTTGATGAGCAGACTAGCTCGCAAGAATTTCTCAGCAGTCGGCTAGGTAACTTCGGCCTCTTGCAGATACGCGAAATTGTCTTTTAATTGGGTGTCACCGTCTGCTATTTCTCCACCGCGCCGCGGGAGGCGATGAATTTTATCTACCTAAATTTCCAAGACTATGCCGATCAATATTGAAATGCCCAAACTCTCCGACACCATGACCGAAGGCACGGTGGTTCGCTGGCTTAAAAAAGAGGGCGAGGAAGTGGAGATTGGCGATATTATTGCAGAAATCGAAACAGATAAGGCTACGATGGAGATGGAAGCCTTTGATGAAGGTATCCTTTCAAAAATTTCTGTTCCCGAAGGAGGCAAGGCTCCCGTTGGATCTGCGATCGCCATTCTCCTCGAGGACGGAGAAAGCGAAGAAGCGACGACTCCTTCTGCGGAGAGCGCACCCGCCGCTTTGCCGAACACCCCGCCCGCCGCGGCAAAAGCGTTGGAATCAGCGGCAGCTACCGTCAATAAATCACAGACCCCCGCCCCCACTCCAACCGATGGTGAACGCATCAAAGCCTCTCCGCTCGCCAAAAAGATCGCTGAATCCGAAGGTGTCGATCTTACCGCTGTGTCAGGGACCGGTCCTGGAGGTCGTATCGTTAAAGCAGACGTCGTTGCGGCCCCCCTTGCTTCTTCTCCCGCCCCTGCTCCGACAGCTCCGGCAGCTTCCCCTACTCCGGCAGTCGCTCAGGCCCCTGCTGCTATTTCGCCAGTCGCCGAAGGCGCAGACCAAATTGTCGAACTCTCCAGCATGCGTAAAATTATCGCCGAGAGACTCCTCACTTCTAAGATTAGTATCCCTCACTTCTACCTTCACCTCGAAGTCGATGCGGCGCCGCTAATGGCTCTCCGCAAACAGATCAATGCCCAATCCGAAGCGAGTCATGGAAACAAATATTCGGTGAACGACTTTGTGGTGAAAGCTCTCATCAACGCCTCGGTCACTGTTCCAGAGGCGAATGCTTCTTTTAATGGCGATCACATAGTTCAATTTGCTCACGTTGGTATTTCAGTTGCGATCGCAGTCGATGACGGTCTTGTCACTCCCGTTGTGAAAAACGCTGAGCAGAAATCGCTCCTCGCCATCTCAAAAGAGATCAAGGAAATGGCTGTTCGAGCTCATGACAAGAAACTCGCTCCCAACGAATTTGACGGAGGCACCGTCACGATATCCAATCTCGGAGCCTGGGGTATCGAATCCTTTGATGCCATCGTCAATCCTCCGCAAGCCGTTATTCTAAGCGTGGGTGGAATCATCGAAAAACCTGTTGTGAAGGATGGCGAAATCGTTCCAGGCCTGCGCATGAATTTGGGAGTCAGCTGCGACCACCGTGTTGTAGACGGAGCCGTTGGTGCGAAATTTCTAGGGGAGATCAAACGCCTCCTTGAGAACCCAGCTCTCATGCTTGTTTAATCATCGACTTAAGAAGTTAAGCGCAGAGTTCCCGGACGGTTCTGACCTCCGTAGCTCTGCGTTTTTTTCTCTGGCCCCTAATCATTAATGCTCATCGCTTTCAACAAACCCTACGGTGTTCTAAGTCAATTCAACTCCAACCCTGGAGACGAAGGCCAGCGGACCCTAAAAGAGTTTGATTTCCCACCGGGATGTCTCCCTCTTGGGCGGCTTGACATGGATTCCGAAGGCCTCCTCCTTTTCACTGATGAGAAAGCCCTAGAAGATCGTCTCCTCAATCCTCGCTTCAAACACCGCCGTCGTTATCTCGTCCTCGTGGAAGGGGAACCCGGGCCGGCTTCTCTTGAAAAGCTTCGCAGCGGGAGCATCATCATAAAAGGACATACTTGTCTTCCATGCCGCGCCAAACTTCTCAAACAGGCTCCCCCGATCCCTGATCGTGACCCTCCCGTTCGCTATCGTAAAAGCATCGTCGATACCTGGCTCCGTCTTGAACTCCGCGAAGGCAAAAACCGCCAAGTGCGCCGCATGACCGCCGCCGTTGGCCACCCAACCCTCCGCCTTCTTCGGGAAGGCATTGGCGCTTTTCCTCTGGGTAGCCTCCCGGTCGGAGAATGGAGTAAACTCACGGAACAAGAACGCGCAGCCGTTTTTGCAAGGTGAAAAGCTGCAACATTCCTGGGATTAAAAGTAAGACACAGAGGCCACAAACGATTTCACCTCATAAGTTAGGGTTAGATTCAGAGAAAGAATCGGACAAAAGCGTCTCTAACCCAATTTCGAAGACTACTCATTTTTCAGCCACTGAAAAAAGTCTCTAACAACTCTTAAAAGAATTTCATCTTCCGATATTTTCAATTAGTGTTCATTTGAACGATGGAATTACAGAAGAAACTCGAGATTCTGGCAGATGCCGCTAAATATGACGCCTCCTGTGCCAGCTCTGGCGCCTCGCGTAAGAATTCAACCACCGGGAAAGGCATCGGCTCCACCGGCGGTGCTGGAATTTGTCATTCCTATGCACCCGATGGCCGCTGCATCTCGCTCCT
>DCQM01000197.1:24146-24766 GCA_002323895.1 Akkermansiaceae bacterium UBA1518 | reverse complement strand
GCACTATCTTGAATGTGGGGACGAGGGTAAAAAGAAGCAGATCAAGCGCATTGTTACTCTAAGCTCTTCTCATGAGTGAGCGTGGGATGGCTCAGCTCATCCGCAGCGATAATAGCTCTAAGTTTATTGCCAAAGAATTGCAGAGCTGGTTGGAAGAGATGTGAATTGGAACGAGCTACTTGCAACCAGGCTAACCATGGCAAAATGGGGCCTGTGGAGGGCTTCCTCAATCGGCTATGTTATGAATGCTTGAATCAAGAAGAGTTTCTAAGCGTTTTGGAGGCTTAAGTGGTTCTGGAAGAGTGGAGCCTCGTTTACAACCAAACCCATCCCCACGATTAATTGTGGCGTCTAAAGTTATGATCAAGGCGCAAAGAACAATTTAGGGCCTGAGCTAACATTGATAGTGTTTCACAGATGGTAACCTAATAACTGTTCGAGATTGAGAGCCACGGAAATAGGCAAAAAAAAGCGGCGACCTCATTGAGTCGCCGCTTTTTAAAAGCTTGTATGATTCTAAAGACTACTTGCGCCTGCGGAGGGCAAGCCCAAGAACTCCGATGAGTCCAAGGATAGGAGTCGTTGGCTCAGGGACGGTGGAAGTTAGGACACCGAAGCTG
>DCQM01000197.1:0-23760 GCA_002323895.1 Akkermansiaceae bacterium UBA1518 | reverse complement strand
ATTCCCTGGAAGTCAGTATCGGTCGTAGAAGCTCCGTTAAAGAAGCCGAATCCGATGCCGCCAGCGGATTGGGCTCCGCCGCCTTTCTCGTCAAGCTCGACGGTAACATCGAACCAGCCACCTCCGGCGAAGTCGTAGTTGCCAAAGGTCCGGGTATTCCAGCTGCTGCCAGAATCCGCATCGTCAATCAATGTGCTGGCAGCACCGCGAGAGCCAAGGTTTGTGTTGCTCAGGATGGGAGTAACACTCACCCGGGCGGAGTCGTCAAAATTCTCCGTAAAGGCGAAGACTCCGTCAGCGTCATACATTTGGAATCGCATCGCCCAGTCGAAATCGTCTCCATTCAGGTCGAGGGAGGCCGAACCTTCGCTATCGACATTGATTGAGCTATAAAAACCGGTTTGGCCGTCGTCGATGACTCCGTTTCCGTCAGCGTCAACGCTACTGGCAGGTGCTCCGTCGAATACGAATCCGACGGTATTATTGGTGCGGAGACCAAGGATCTGCCCTTCGTTCCATCCGAGAACGGCTGCGTTAGCCGATTGAGCTAAGATGCTCACTAGAATAATTTGTGCGTTTTTGTTCATAAAAAAAATGGCTGGAGGACAAGGATGAGGAATTCTGGGTGGGCGGCAAGCAATTTCTTCGATATTTTCACCCCAATTATTAATTATAATTAATAATCAACTCTTTCTTTGGAAAAAATCGCCGTGACAGGAGAGGCCCCCCGTTTTATCTCAAGCGAGCCGTGGACAATCGAAAAAAAAGCGCGTTTGGTGGTCTGTGGGCCCTGATTTTACTTCTAAGTGGATCCTGCAAAGAAGAAAGTAACAATGATGGCAAGGTGTTGGAGAAGATGGGTGAGGAGGAGTTTTTTCTGAGTAGTGAAGCGGAAACGAAAGACCGGGAGCGGCGAGCTTCGGAAGTGGATCCACAGAATGATGGTTGGCTAAGTGAATTGCTCCATGACCGGACGAATACCAGATTGAAAGAGCTGGGGGAGCGCTTAGTGGGAGGGACCGGAGTACAAGATTTTTTGGCAAAGTCTAAAGGTGCGGATGGAAGTTGTTTTAATCCGGATACGACAACTTTGGTCTATAAAGAGGGTGGACTACAGGTAAAGCGGGCGGTTTTGTCGTGGTCTCTTCGCGGAACGGGATTGGAGGCGGCATTTGGCAAACTGGGAGAGGAGGTCGAGGGAGGAACGGTGCGATTCAAGCAGTTTGCGATCGGCCAGGTGATTGAGGGAATAACGGAGTTGGAGACTTCGGCTCTCGTTTGGCTTGATTTCAAAAGTGGGTCCGAGCGAGTTTTGCGCAATATGAAGTGGGATTTTGATTGGGATCTCAAGGGTGATTCAGCAGTGATCAAGGGGGTGGAGGTGAGTGATTGGGAAGAGGCCCGGTTTGAGAGCGGAGAATCGACGATTTTTCGAGACCGCACGATTGATTTGATCGGTGGATTGGATGTCTTTGGGCGGCAGGTAGCTTATGGTGCGAACGAATGGGTTTCACGGCTGAGCGGAACGTCGAGTCGACGGTTGCAGGGAATTACTCTGGGCGATTTGAATGGAGACGGCAGAGATGATGTATTTTGTCCACAGCCGGACGGACTGCCAAACTTGGTCTTTGTGAGCAATCCCGATGGCGGATTAGAAGAAAAAGGGGTGGAGTGGGGGTTGGACTGGCTCAACGATACGGTTTCGGCATTGATTGCTGATTTTGACAATGATGGACGACAGGATTTGGCAGTTGCGCTTTCGGGGCGCCTAGTTTTTTTGAAAAATCGGGGAGAAGGGAAGGGATTTGAGGCAGGACCGGAATTTGAACAAGATGATAGCTCTGCGGTGTGTGCGGCGGATGTAAACGGGGACGGGTTGTTAGATGTCTTCATAGGGAACTATGAAGGAGGGCAGCAGAAAGAGGGGGTAGTAAGGCCGGATGAGATTTATAATGCAACAAATGGGAGTCCCAACCGCTTTTACTTGAATGAGGGAGGATTTCGTTTTCGAGATGCGACTAAGGAGTGTGGCTTTGATGTAGGAGTGCGAAGAATGACGCTGGCGGCTTCGTGGGAAGATTTTGATGCGGACGGCGATCCGGATCTGTATGTTGCGAACGATTTCGGACCGAATTGTCTTTATCGGAATGAGGGAGGGAAGTTTACGGAAGTGGCTGCCGAGTTGGGGGCTGAAGATCCTTCGACAGGGATGTCGGTGAGCTGGGGAGATGTGAATCGGGATGGTCGTTTTGACGCCATTGTGGGAAATATGTTTTCGGCAGCCGGGAATCGGGTGACTTCGCAGAAGCAGTTTCGAAAGGAGCTCCGGGAAGATCTGGATGTGGAGCGCGTGCGTTATCTGGCGCGCGGGAATACGTTTTTGGTAAATCAGGGTGCGAAATTTAGTGAGGAAAGTGAGTCGTCGGGAATCATTAATACCCAGTGGACCTGGAGTATGGTGTTGGCGGATATAAATAACGATTCGAGGGAGGATATTCTGGCGGCCAACGGTTTTGTTACGGGACCTGAGGCGGAGGATTTGTGAAGTTTCTATTGGCGGCAGGTTCTGCCGGAAAGTGGGAGAGATGGAACGATGAAGAAGCGTCTTGAACTGCTGATTCGCGAGGGGAAGTCATTGAGCGGAAGTGAGAAGAATGTCGTTTTTCTCAATGTTGCCGATGAGGGGAGGCGTTTTGTCGAAGTGTCGGCGGCGTCGGGGTTTGATAGTCCTGGTGATGGTCGGGGGATGGCGCTGGGCGATTGGGATCAGGATGGAGATTTGGATGTCTGGTTGAGTAACCGGACGGGGCCGACGATTTCGTTTTATGAGAATCAGGTTGGTCAGGAGTCAGGGTATGTGGCTTTTGATTTGGAGGGAACGGCTCCCAATTGCAACCGGGATGCGGTGGGTGCCCGGGTTGAGGTGGATATGGACGGGGTGTTATTGATCAAGGGTTTGCGTGCAGGGGACGGGTTCAGAAGCCAGAGTAGCAAGCGGGTTCACTTTGGGATCGGCGAGGCGGGCGAGGTGGGCGAGGTGGCAGTAAAATGGCCGGGAGGAAAGAGGGAGATTTTTGAGGGTGTGAAGGCAGGAGGAGTTTATCACTTGGTTCAGGGGTCGGGAAAAGCGGTGCTTCGGGATTTTCCAAAATTGATGATTCAAGAGATTGAGATGACAAAGGGAGAAGGGCCGAAGCCTTTTGCGAGATTCGTGGATCGTTCTCCATTTCCAGCATTGCCGGAGCTGGGAAAGGGTGCGGTTGAGACGGGAAATATTCGCCTCGTGGTGCTTTGGCAACAGGAGTGCGAGTCTTGTCGGGCGGAGCTTGAAGAGTTGACAGATCGCAAGGATGAGCTTGAAGAGTTGGGGGTTGACGTCTTAGCTTTGACAGCGGATGGAGGAGGGCGAAGGAAGCGAGCGGAATTATTTTTGGCAAAAATCGGCTATCCTTTCGATTCTGGATATCTAGAGGAAAATACTGTCGAGCGCATCTTGGTTCTTCATCGGCATCTTTTTTATCAGCCATACCATCTTGTGGTGCCTACGAGTTTTCTTTTGGACGCGGAGGGCCGCTTGTCGGGGGTTTTTCGGGGTGAGTTGACGTGGGACGAACTTGTCTATCAGGCGGGAGTTTTGAAGCGGGGTGAGAAATTGAAGCCATTATTGGCGGGAACCCAATACGTATCGTTTGACAGATCTCGCCCGGCAATTCTGATTAAGGATTATCTTAGCGAAGGAATTGCGGATGAAGCGGAGAGGATTTTTCGAATGGATCGGAAGCATAAAACACTTGAGAGTCAGGCGGATGATATTTTGAGGACTATCGGAGAAGTATATCTTGTGAAAAAGGATTTCGAGAGTGCGGAGAGATTGTTTTTGGAAGCGCTAGAGGTGGGAGGTGAAAATGCGCGAGTTTTGAATCAATTGGGGGCAGCCCGCTTTGCTGTTGGGGACGTGAGTGGCGCGATGGATTATTGGAGACGCGCTTGCAAAGCCGATCCCTTGGCCTCAGAGCCGCTTATCAATTTGGGAAAGAATTTGTTGAGGGAGAAGAAAACAGAGGAGGCGATGGACTATCTAAGAAGATACCAAGAATTAAAACCTTCCGATGCTGACGGGTATAATTATCTGGCAATGGGATATTTGCGGAATGGCGAGTTTTCGAAAGCTCAAGAGCACTTGGAAAAGTTGATTGAATTGAGGCCGGAAGATGGAGTTGCCTACTTAAATTTGGCGAAGGTGCACTTGCGCTATCGAGACCGGGCGGCCGCAAAGAAAGCTCTCGATAAGGGGATGAGCCAGAAGGGAGTTTCGATCGAACAGTATGGCCAGCTGAAGGCAATGCGAGATCAACTGGGGGACTGACACTTCACGGCGCGACGATCACTTGTTAAGAAAGAGATCGCTTTTGATGACAAGGTGAACGAGGTCGCGTAGACGATTTTCTTTTTTACCAAGCTCCTCGATAAGGCGGTTTATTTTCCCACGATCGGTCGCTTCTAGTCTTCGGCCAGTCCCGTAGGTAAGCATTTTTTCAGTGAGGCACTGAACAATTTGAGATTCGCGTTCTTTGAGCATATCCTTGAACTCAATGATATCAGCAATCTCTCTCCCGTTGGTGGTCGTTGATTTGGTATCGATGGGTTCGTTGACACCCCGATAACGGTCACGCCAGCGACCTACCACATCGAAGTTTTCAAAGGCAAAACCCATGGGGTCAATCTTTGCATGGCAAGAAGAGCAGGACTCGTTTTTGCGATGCAAATCCAAACGTTCGCGAATCGTGACAGCGCCCCGGGTGTCAGTTGGGAGAGGTTCGATATCCGGCGGGGGAGGTGAGGGAGGGGTTCCAAGGATATTTTCGAGAACCCAGGTGCCTCGAATGACAGGCGAGGTGTCGACTCCGTTGGCAGTCGCGGTCATAATTCCTGGCTGGGTAAAAATCCCCCCACGACGCGGATCGTCAAGTTTGACCTTTCGGAGACGACTTCCCCGGATATCCTCCCGACGGTAGATCCACTTACCCAGAACTTGGTTCATGTAGGTATAGTCGGAATCGATAAATTCCGAAATACGACCATTGGTGTTGAGGATTTCTTCGAAATAAGTTGTGACTTGTTTGAGAAGCATTGGCTCAACTTTAAGGTTCTTATAAAATTGGAAGTCGCCTCCGGATGGGGGCATTTTCCCAAGCTTATCGAGTCGTAGCCAGGCGGAGGTAAAGTGACGTGTGAAGGCGGCGGCTTTGGAATCTTTAAGCATGCGCTCGACCTGCCGGTCGAGTTCCGCAGGATTCTGAAGTTTGCCCGCTTTGGCTAGGTCAAGGAGTCTCGCGTCCGGCATCGAAGACCAGAGGAAGTAACTTAGCCGTGATGCGATTGCGAAGTCATCGAGGGGTCCTGGTTTCTCTTTTAAGTAGAGAAATTGTGGTGAGCAAAGAATCGCGGCATAGCCATCTTGCATCGCCTCAATGAGGGGGGGGAGATTCTTTTTCTTTGGCTTTTGATTATTCTTTTGTCGTAGGCTTTCGACTGAAAGTTTGGCGTGGTTAGATCCTGGTTCGGTCCAGCCGGCCCGGAATCCGTTGGGGGCGCCATAGGCGAGATACTCGACACGGATATCGTGAGGGCCTTCCTTAAGCTCCACTTTTCCTTTTCGTAATTCCTGTCCGTGGAGGCCGTCGTGTTCGACGACTTTCTTTCCATCAATGAGAATTCGGGCGCCATCATCAGAAGCCATTTCAAAAGTGTATTCACCGGCTTTCGGAGCATGAATCTTACCCTCGAAGACAATGCCATAATACTCGTTACGTTTGGCGGCTTTGATGTCGAGATAGCCTTTGGGAAGTTTGCCTTGAGCGACCGGTTCGAGAGTGTCGAATTCAGGAAGCTTGCTCCATTTCCCCTCGTAAACCCGATAAGTGAGATCCTGAATGCCTCCTGCCATTTCCACGAGAGGGTCGACTTGCTGGCGCAGGACGAGTTGGACAAAGGGCTCAATCTCGGAGTCAGTCACCGGACGCCGGAAGGAACGCGTGGCGAAGGTCTTCATGAGGTCGCGAATCTCGGCCTCCTTGCCTGAGCCGCTTCCATAAAGTGTGGTGTGACTTGGCGGTGGCCAGCTCTCGATGATGGGTTCCAGAGTGAGGCTATGGATGCGCAGGTGGGGGCCGGGGTAGCTGTTACGATGGAGGATTTTGGCGAGCTCGATGGGCCAGCGTTCGTGGGCTTCCTTGTCGGTTTTTTTGTCAGGACGCGGGGCGAAGTCGTTAGGGAAATGTTCTTCGACGAGTTTTTCGGCGCGAAAGGGTCGGGCGGGCGGGCCATTTTCCCATCCGATCCAGGGAGTCCAAGTTTTATCGATCCAGGTGGTGTGAGTGAAGGTGTGTTTTTTGCCATTGGGCGGGATGGACCAGAGGGCGAGCGGGGTTGAGGTGATACCAGCGATGCCGCCTTGTTTGGTGTCGGCGATGTTGAGGCAGAGTTGGAAGGGATCTTTTTCGTGGAGAGGGAGGGTTTCGGGCCACGGGTGGTCGGGGTTGTGGGCAGAGGCGGTGATGGTGAGTCGGTATTTGGCGGAGGTGCCGACACCACCCCGGAGGTCGAGGGGAGAGAGGCGGCCGTAACGTTCGTAGCCGACGGCGAGCATTTCAAAGTCGGGGTTGAGTTCGCGGGAAGCGGTTTCGACAAGGTGCTCGCCATTGCTTCGGCCTTTGTGGAAGTGGCCTGAGATGGTGCGGGCTTCGACGTCGGGTTTTGGCTCGAGGTGAGTGGCTTCGGCGAGTGTTTCCTCCACCGCAGCGAGGGTGAGTTTGAGAAGGAAGTCGGACATCACCAACTTGTCACCAATGTTGAAGAAGCCATCCTCGGCTTCGTCTTCGGGGAAGAAGCGAAGGGGATCATGACCAGTACGTTCGACGCTTCCGTTCCCATTGTTATCGGTCAGTCGCGAGCCCGCGGAATCGGGCCGGTAGTGGGCTCCGTTGAGATGAAGGAGATCGCGCAAGGTGTTGCGGAGTTCGTGGCGGTTCAGACGACGCAGCACCGTTTGTCCGCCGGTGCTGCGGGCTTTCTGGTAGGCGGCGTTGAGTTCTCCGCTCAGGAGTTCCACGACAGGTTTGACGTCGTTCGCCTTAGGTTGCGGTGCCTTGCGGGGAGGCATTTCGCCTAGGTTGAGCTGATCAAGAATCCCCTGCCAGATTTCCAGATTTTCAATCTTTGTAAGATCGTCTCCAAGGGTATCAAACCGTAGATCCCCTTTTTGTTTTTTGACGCCGTGGCAGTCATAACAATGAGTTTCAAGAAAGGGTTTTACTTTCTCAAGTGAACCGCCGAAGAGCCCCCACGGAGTGCAGAGTAAGCCCAGCGAAAAGAAGCGTATTTTCACAGAAAAGAAGAATCAGGCTTTGGATTCGAGATCGCTGAGGGCGCCTGTGCTAGATCCGAAGCGATCAATTTCTAGTCCTGAATTTTGTAGGATCGAGAGGAGGAGATTCGCAGCTGGAACCCGATTAGAGTCGTGGTCAGGGTAGACTTTGTGCTCCCCGTGTTTGAATCCGCCACCTGCGAGAACAAGGGGAAGGTTTTTCGTCTGATGGGTGCCTGCTGCCATTCCACAGCCGTAGAGGATGGAGGTGTGATCGAAGAGGGTGCCACCATTGATCGGGTCTTCCTGCGCTTTGAGGAGATCGATCAGATAAGACATCATTTGAATTTGGTAGCCTTCGATCTTTTTCAAAGCAGCGACGGGGTCGGGTCGTTCCCCGTGGTGGGAAAATCCATGATAACCTCCATTGAGCCCAAAGTCTCCGTTGGCAAACCCAGATGACAGGGTGATGGCGCGCGTTGAGTCGGTTTGTAAAGCAAGAGCGATTATTTCGATGGTAGCTTTGAGCTGCTCTGCGGTGCCGTTGCCAGGATTGGGTTCCGGAATATCGGCTTTTGGCTTGGGCCGATTGATCCAGGGTTCCTGTTGCACGATTTTCTTTTCAAGAGTGCGGACGGAGTCGAAGTATTCTTCTAGCTTTTCTTGGTCTTGTTTCCCTAGCTCTTTGTTGAGTGATTTGGCTTGGTCTTTTACGACATCGAGGATGCTACTGTGACGTTTGAAGTTTTCGGCCGAGCTTGCTTTCTTTTCGGCGGAGTCTTCGAGAAACATAGCGCGGTAAGCGGCGCGGAGATCAATAGAGGGAACTTGGACGCCGGTCCGGGTGAAGCTGAGAAGATTGCGTTCGCGGCATCCTAAAGTCAGTGAAGAAAAACGAGTCGCGGCACCATGATGTTCTGCGAGTTTTTGATCGAGGCTCATGTTTCCCTCGGCATAATTGTGGGCGAGGACAGGGCGAACGCCACTAAGAAGCACGGGGACCCCCTGATGACCGCCTGTGAAACCGTGATCAAGATTTTGGAAAACGGTGAAGTCCTCACGATGCTTCTTCAGAGCCTGGAGGGTCTCCGGAATATCATAGGTTTTACCGGTCTGAGTAGGATCAGGGAAAAAGGCTTTTTGGTAGACCCCATAGTTGTTGGAGAGACAGACAAAGCGCTTGATCGGTTTACTTTTTCGGGTGGCAGCGCGTCCGACCGGAATCATCGCCTCAAGCAAGGGGATTGACATGGCTACACCAGTGCCCCGGAGTAAAGTGCGTCTATCCAACGTTTTGCCCATAGTTGTAAATAATTAGAAAATTTCGTAGGATTTTGCAAATAGTAATTATTTCCGATGACAGTCGCTTCAAGTATCGATAAGGGAATGATTCGACGCTAAAGATTTACATGCCAGATTTAGATCAAACCGACCGCCGCCAGTTCCTCCAGAAATCTATCTTGGGCGGGTTGGTTATCACTTCAACAAGTGAAGTGACCGCTGAAATTGAGCAGGGGGTCAAAGAGACTGAAGTTACTCAAGATATCGATGTTCTCGTGGTGGGTGGGGGAACGGCTGGAAATATCGCCGCCATTCAAGCTGGGCGCGCGGGAGCAAAAACTTTAATAGTGGAAAGGGGAGCACAGTTGGGTGGAACGACCACAACGGGCGGGGTCGCCTTTCCTGGTCTTTTTGACGCCTGGGGAAAGCAGGTAATCGCTGGAATCGGTTGGGAACTCGTGAAGGAATGTGTGGAGTTGGACGGCGGGAAATTTCCGAACTTTGCCAAGGTGCCCAAGTCACATTGGCAAAATCAGGTTTATGTAAACCAATTCTTGTTTGCTCTTCTGGCAGAGGAGAAGTGCGAGCAGGCTGGAGTGGCGATTGCTTACCATGAATTCCCCCAATCGATTCAAAAAACAGAGAAGGGTTGGGAAGTGATTTGTCTAGGGTTTGGAACCCGAAGACGGGTGCGTTGTAAACAGATTATCGATTGTACTGGCGGAGCTGAAGTGGTTGGGATGCTGGGTTTGTCTCGTCTCCGTGAGGATGAAACGCAACCTGGGTCGATGCTTTATAATTTGGAAGTGGCAAACAATCCTGGGCACCACCAACTCCACCGGCTTTATGTCCACGGTGCTGATTCTACGAATTCACGGACCGTGACGCGCGCCAATCTCACCGGGCGGAAATCGGTTTTGGAAAAAGTAAGGAAGGAAAAGAAGCGCTTAATGCACCTTCAGCCTGAAACGGGATTTCGAGAGAGCTTCCGCATCGTAGGCGAGACCATGATCAGTGTGAATGATTACACCAAGGGTCGCCTTTTCGAGGATGCTGTTTCCAATGCCTTCTATCCTGTTGACCTCCATACTAAGAGCGGAGTGAAGCCCAAGCCACTAAAGCCGGGGACGGTTCCGACAATCCCGCTGAGTGCACTCATTCCCAAGACAAGCCGTAATATCATGGTGGCGGGTCGTTGCGTTTCGAGCGACCGCTTGGCAAATTCCGGTCTTCGGGTTCAGGCCTCTTGCATGGCAATGGGACAGGCTGCCGGAGTGGCGGCATCGTTAGCGGTGGCACAAAAAACAACGCCTCTTGAAGTTCCGCTGGAAGAGATTCATCGCGAGTTGAAGAAACATGGTGCGATTGTTCCAGGGAAGTGATGAAAATAAGTGATCCCGGAAAAAGTCGGCGCAGGATCACTTCCTTGCTGATTATGCTCACCTTTTTGGTAATGTCAGCGACAGGGTCGCTTGCGTTTTTTCGTCCCTTTTCGATCAAGGTCGTGGGGCTTCACGCTTTGATGGGATTCGTCTTCATGGCATTCATCATGGTGCATATCCTTAATAATAGTCGACAGCTGAGAGGGTATTTGAAGAGTCCGAAAATTTGGTTGATAATCGCAGTGATAGTTGGATTAAGCGCACTCTTCTTTTACCAACCAGCTCCGGTAAAAGTAGTTCTTGGACTGAGCCAAAATCTTGGCCCAGCCCTCGATCGATTTGAAGTGAAGGAAGACGGAATGGTTTACCAGTATGCTCCTTCCGATGATTACCGGATGGAACTGACGGTAAAAAATGGATCCAACTTTGATCTAGAAGGTCCGCCTAAGATAGCGATCTGGCTCGAAAATCAAGGCGATTACCATATCAAAACCTTGCTCGGTCCTGATGAAATCAGCGACGACCTTCCCTATTGGTCATTCAAAAGAAAAGGGTGGGAAAAGGCCAAGGAAGAGGCGCAAAAAGACGATAAAATTGATGCTGTTTCGACTCCAACTCCCAACGGTTCTTTTGATCCCGCCGATTATATTTTACCCGCTGATCCTGACACTTCGACACCCTACAAGCTTCTTATTGAGATCAACCAGACTGGTGATGCGCACGGAGATTACGTAGACCAACCTTCACTCGTTTACTCGGTGGAGATCGACAACCTAAGTCCCGTCACTTTTCAGATTCTCGATTTGGTTGGCTATCCGAAGCGAGAAGATGAGAATGGGGAGGAGGCGTGGGGACTCTACTTCGTTGATGAAAGCTTTGGATCTGCTTTACAACTTGTTGACAGTGCTCTTCTGCGAATTGATCGATAAAAAAAGCGAGTCGGCAAATAACCAATGCCCGACTAAATCTAAACCGATGGTTCCAGCCAAAACTAAAGGCACGGTAACCTTCCTACCATGCTATCTTTAAGATCCAGATCCCCAAATAAAATAACTGGCAGTAATTCTGACTTATTATCGGTTTTTTAAATATCGCTATTTGAGAGCTCTTCAGCACATGTTTTAACCCGGGCGGCATCACTCGGGTCAAGCGGGCTCATAAGAGGCAGAGTGGGGCCGGTGTTGCCAATCTTAGTGGAGGCGACGGCTTCGTGAAGGACTCGGATGGGATTGATTTCATTACGAAGATTTTCAAGCGATTTGAATGTCTTCCGGATGATCTCGGCGATGTCGAGCTGGCCGTTATTAATGGCGTAGAGCATTTTTTGTGAGAGATCAGGCCGAATACAAACACAGCCGGATGTGAAGCCATTAATCTGAAAGCGAGTCAGATGGGTAATCGCGGGTTGCTCACCGATCCCGCTGACAATAAGTCGCGGATCGACCACTTCGACGAGTCGTGAGAGATAATCATCTTTCGCAGGATCATCTCGAACGATAGCGTATTTGATCCAAGAAACGAGGCCGTCGTTGACAAGTTGAGCGACGGTTTCTGGTTCGAGGTAGCCTTCAAATTTGATATAGAGAACGGCGGGTTTCCCCAGGGTTTCAACAAACTTGCGAAAGCCAGTTGCGACGCCGGCATCGGTCGTAAGGCCCTGCATAGGAAGAATCATGACGGTGGGGAAGTTGAAGTTACGAAGAGTGGCAATTTGATCCATCATGGTGCCATAAGCTGGACCAACGGATGGGACAATAAGCGTATTCTCTGCGCTTTCTGTAGAGATGATTTCGAGGGCTTCCGCGTATTCGCTGGGGGCGATGTGATAGAAGTTTGCATTACCTCCATAAAGAAGCGTGGAGATGCCTCCGGCTTCAATATGACGAATAATTTTTCCGTTTTCCTCACGGTTGATTTTGAGTTCGGCATCGCGTGCCAAAGGTGGGACCGCAATGACAGAAGAATTGAGTTGCTCGGGAGTAACTGGTGAGATTTGCATAATGTTAAAACTTTAGTGGATACCGGGGTCGGGAGTGCAGGAACCATCGTTATGAAGGAAGCGGAAGTCGCAGCCTTCATTGGCTTGGGTGACTTCGTCTTGAAAGAGTTTTCCGTATCCGCGCGAGTAGTGTTTTTCGGGTGGGGTCCATGCCTCGTGACGTTCTTTTAAGTCTTCTTCGCTCACGTGTAAGGTGATTTTTCGGGAAGTAAGATCAAGTTCTACGAGATCCCCATCTTTGACCAACGCGAGTGGACCACCAACAGCGGCTTCGGGTGAGACGTGGAGAACACAGGTGCCATAGGAAGTACCAGACATGCGGGCGTCAGAGACCCGAAGGATGTCACGCACTCCTTTTTCGAGGAGGTATTTTGGGATTGGGAGCATCCCAGATTCGGGAATTCCAGGAGCGCCGATGGGCCCTGCATTTTGCATGATGAGGACATGATTTTCGGTGATGCCGAGGGCGGGATCATGAATCCGTTTCTGAACGTCGGGGTAGTCCTTAAAAACGACGGCGGGTCCTTTGTGATGAAGATACTCTGGCGTGGCAGCCGAGGTTTTTATGACGGCGCCATCGGGAGCTAGGTTGCCGCCTAGGATTGCAGTGCCACCTTGTTGGGCGATCGGGTTATTTAGAGTTCGAATCACGTCGTCGTTATAAACTTCCGACCCATCAAGACATTCGCCAAGCGTCTTGCCAAAGACGGTGGGAGTGTCGAGGTGAAGATGGTCACGTATACGATTGAGAAGAGCGGGAAGGCCTCCAGCATCAAAGAAGTCTGCCATGACGTATTTTCCAGATGGTCGCAGGTTAGCGAGAACGGGAGTTTTGGCTGAAATTTCATCGAAAAGCTCAAGCGGTAGATCAACGCCGGCGCGCTTCGCGAGTGCGGTAATATGGATGATGGCGTTGGTTGATCCGCCGATCGCCATGTCAGCAGTGATGGCATTTTCGAAGGACTTACGCGTGAGGTATATGGAAGGTTTGAGATCTTCCCAAACTATTTCAACGATGCGGATTCCACAGGCTGCGGCCATGCGTGAGTGCGCGGCATGAACCGCTGGGATGGAAGAGGCTCCAGGGAGAGTAAGCCCTAGGGTTTCGGTGATGGACGTCATAGTCGAAGCGGTGCCCATCGTCATGCAGTGGCCGGGACCGGGAGTGATATGGTCTTCGAAGTCTTCCCAATCTTCGCAGGAAAGATTGCCTGCTCCGCGTTCGGCCCAATATTTCCAGACATCTGACCCCGAGGCTAGAGGCTCGCCACGCCACGAGGCCCGCATCATGGCGCCTCCGGGCATGAATACGATGGGGATGTCGACCATTATGGCACCCATTAGAAGAGCGGGAACGGTTTTGTCGCATCCTCCCATCAGGACGGCTCCATCCACAGGATGGGCACGCAGGGTTTCCTCTACCTCCATCGCGAGCATATTGCGATAGAGCATGGAGGTGGGCTTCATGAATGTCTCGCTTAGGCCCATGACTGGCATTTCGACGGGATAACCACCGGCTTGCCAAACACCACGCTTGATTTCTTCTGCGCGCTGTCGGAAATGGGAATGGCAGGGGAGGAGGTCGTTCCAGGTATTGAGAATAGCAATCACGGGCTTCCCTTTGTATTCCTCGTCATTGATGCCGAGTTGCTTGTGCCGGGAACGGTGGCCGAAGGCACGGAGATCGTCCGGAGCGAAAAATCGATGTGAGCGAAGTTGTTCGGGTGAGAGGCGGCTCATGTGTCGGTGGAGATTGGAGGAAAGAGCGCGCGGGGGAAAGAGAGGAATTTTTGATTGGCTCGATGAGGAAGGATTGGTGAGGGTAGATGGATGGGATCGATTGAAATTTGCTTAGTTGGTTTGGCGGTGGTGATTCTTTCGATTTTATGGCTCCGGTTGCATGCCTTTCTTGGATTGTTGTTGGGAGCCTTCGTGGTATCGATTCTGACACCTGAGGTAGGTGTGGAGGCGATGAACCGGGTCGCGGAAGGGTTTGGAACGGGCTGCCGGAAGATTGGAATCTTGATCGCGCTTGCCGCAATCATTGGGCAGTGCCTTTTGGTGAGTGGAGCGGCAGAACGAATCGTAAAAGGGTTGCTTTCGCTTTTTGGCGTAAAGCGGGCTCCAATTGCCTTTCTCGGAAGTGGATTTGTGCTCGGAATCCCAGTGTTTTTCGACACGGTTTTTTATCTTATGTTACCCTTGGTCCGAGCCTTTTCTCGCACGAATCCAAAGGTCTATCTTCTTGCGCTTTTAAGTGTCGTGGCTGGGGCGAGTATGGCGCATTCGCTAGTGCCGCCTACCCCGGGGCCTTTGTTAGTAGCGGATCGTCTTGAGGTGAGTTTAGGAGTGTTGATCCCGGCGGGATTGATACTGGGAGTAGTGACGATTTCGGTGGGGTATGGTTATGCGCGCTGGGCGAACCGAAAGTTTGAAATCACCTATCGCGAGATCGAAGGCCCGGAAATTGAGTCTAAGGGACCGAAAGAATTACCCGGTCTAGGGTGGTCTTTATTACCGATTCTTCTGCCCTTGGTGCTGATTAGTTTGGGCACCTTTTTAGGGGTGAAGGGCGACCTGCCGGAGTGGCTTCAAATCATAAGTGGAAAAAATATAGCAATGGCATTGGGTGCAGGAATGGCAGTTATATTGGCTGCCAAATACTGCGAATTGAAAAAAGTGATCAACGAGGCGCTATCGAGCGGTGGTGTAATTATTCTCATTACGGCGGCCGGCGCGGCATTTGGGGCCGTTTTAAAAGACACTGGGATTGGCAGCGAGCTTTCGGGGATGGTGGGAAGTGGAGGAGGAGTGCTGCTACTGGCTTTCGTCCTGACAGCTTTGGTTCGTTTTGCGCAAGGCTCGGCAACTGTAGCGATGATCACGGCGGTAGGAATTGTTGCCCCTATAGTTTTAGATGCCGAGTTGGGGTTCCATTCGGTTTATGTGGCGCTTGCGATTGGTTGTGGGTCGAAACCTTTGCCGTGGATGAATGACAGCGGGTTTTGGATCATCTCGAAGATGTCTGGTATGAATGAGACAGAAACCTTGAAGACTTTTTCGGTGATGTTGTCCCTGATGGGAGTTGTGGGATTCGCCGTGGTTTGGCTTGCGAGTATTTTGATACCGATGGGCTAATGCGTTACTAGTTGGTAACCCGAAGCCGGACAAACTGGCTGGAGTCGCTGTTCAGAGGGAGGGGCGCGCGCCAGACTTCGGTAGCGGTGCCATCGCCATGGTCGGTCGTAGAAACGGGGATAGCTGTATTACTATTCCACCCGGTAAGATCGCCTGATAGCTCCACGGTAAAGGTGAGTTCAGAAGCAGCGAGATTCCGCCGGAACGTGAGAGTCAG
Source organism: Akkermansiaceae bacterium UBA1518 (assembly GCA_002323895.1). GTDB lineage: Bacteria > Verrucomicrobiota > Verrucomicrobiia > Verrucomicrobiales > Akkermansiaceae > SW10. The sequence continues at coordinate 8,377 of DCQM01000197.1, read as the reverse complement.
ATAGCGATCAGCTACCCCATCGATCTCGATCAACTCGGTTGCTCCTGATGGAAGGCGATGGCTCGAGTCGCTCATTGGGTCGGAGTCTAAGGCATACTCAAGAAGGTTATTCATGCCGTCGTTATCATTGTCGTCGGTCATGGAGGCTTCGGAGCCTAGGCCAATGCTCTGAGCCCACAAATTAAAGTTTGAAGTGCCGGGCCCGGTAATACCAGGGGTGCCACCGGCCTGTTGACTCGCTTGCCAAGCTAGCGGGTTTGAATGATCCGCAGGGAGGGTTTCGGTAGGTAGAATGAGAGTGACGCTGGAGCCTCCCCCGTCGGGAGAAGTTGGCCAAGGGGCATCGTCATCATAGGCAAATTCGATGATGGCGGTGCCAGAGCCGAGCGAGAGTTTGATGCTCTCTCCTCCGTTGCTCAATTTATCGTCTGGGTCCCATTCGCCGGCGATCGGAAGCCCGACTCCGTAGCGTGAAGTGAATGCTGCTTGGTTTTTCACGATGAGGAGAAAGGCTCCTGACTCGATCATAGTTTCCGGTAAAAAATCAAAATCGATTCCCTTGGTAAAGCGAAGATCCGTCATATTGATGGATGTCGTTCCAATATTTTGAAGCTCGAGGTATTCGAAATCTGAATCAGTCCATCCCATGGCTTGTTCCGCCGCACTGGCTGGGGCTGGGTGGTAGTGAACTTCGGTAATACGTAGATTGTTGACGAATGTGCTGATGTTCGGAGATGAAACCATAAATTCAGCGGGTTCCGACCAGTGGCTCCAGCGACCGGCGGTGTCTTGATGGCGGACTCGAACACGATAGGTTTGGCCGGGTCTGGCTGAAACTGTCGGGAAGAGGTAGTCCGAATCGAAGGAGGTCAATTCACCTGATGTGCTAGGATTTTCGATTTCATAGAGATAAGGATCTCCAGCAACATAGTTTGCTGTGGAGGGATCGTAGATCTCTGAAATTCGCCATTCCATTTTTGCAAACGAGGTAGCTGAGCTGTAGTTGCTTGAAGTGAAAAGTAGTCCATTACTGGGAAATCCAGCTGCGCCTGAGTAAGTTAGGACTGGAGTGGTCGGAATACTGTTGTCTTGGGTGAGGAGGCTCCTTTTCATCCAGCTTCCGCGGGAGACAATGTAGTTTTTAAGGACCTGAATCATTCCTCCGAAATCCTTATTCGAAGCTACGTCGTAGTAGCGATCAGGGTGATTGATCCGTGGGTTGTTATCCCAGAGCCGGCGGTCGGCGCCGACAAGGGAAGGGGCTCCCGGAGTCCAAATATCTTTTACCATTTCATCGACCAATTTGTCCCCTTCATCGGAGTTATAAAGAAGGTCCATGATTTCGCGGACGCGGTTCTGGTAGCGGGTGTTGAAAGCCGGGTTTTGCGTTACTTTTGATTTAAAATCATGGTTCCCATTACCGTACATGTTATTTGCCCAGGTAAGGTCAAGGTCCCATGGGTGCACTTCGAATTTTGAGGTTTCCGGGTTGTGGTAATAGAAGTAGTTTTTACCGTAGGCGATGTCGTAATGATGAATGCCTTCGACAATGGTTCGGTAGCTAAGATACTTTTCAATATCGAGGTTTTCCTCCCACCATTGAGCGGGTGGTGTTCTATTTCGATAGCCCCTAATGAAGTTACTAACATCACTGCGGTTATCCACCTGAGTAGGGCCCTGATTGTTAGAGCTGCCGTTGTGGTTTTCTATTTTGTAGAGATTACCGTCGGGAAGCTTATGTTCGTCGAGGAACTGGCTATCCAATTGTTCGATTGCTAGATAAAGGCCGTAGTAGTCGCCTTCGTATTGATTTGCCCCGGTTGGGCTGGCTTCATCGATGACGTAGAATTGAGCATAGTGTGTATTACACGCCTCTACGCCGCTTAGTTCAAAGAGTTTGAAGCCCACTCCTTCGAACAAACCTTGTTCGCCCCGGTGGTTAAAATTCACCTGTTGGACGAGTGATGAAAAATTTAGCTTATCCCAAGGCTGGGAGTATTTTTTACCACTGCGATCGCGTGCTTCAAATCGTTGCCCGCGACCGAAATCAAACTTCCAGAAATTTTTGCCATACTGGTAACGGTGAACGCCACCGCGGGGGCGGTATTGGATGTGGTCGTAAACCCGGCCGTCATAGACCATGGTGCCGGGCCAAAGGTATTCCGACCCTCCATATCTCCCAAACTGGGAATCATCGACCCAAGTATTTTTACTGAGCAGAAAGTAGGTCGCAATACTCGACATCAATGAACCCGAGTAGTTCACGGGCGTATCCCCTCGCCGGATGGATCCGCTCCAGTCGGGAGTCCCATCATAAATGAAATAGGCAAAATTAGGTTGGGGATCATCCTTATAGGGCACTGTGATTTCGGCGCCGGGAGTGTCACTAGCCAGAATTCGATAACGAATCAGGCGACGATTTGTTTGCAGCGTACTGGGCAAAGTGACCGTGAAGATGGAGTCGAATGCGCGGGCGTCCCCACCCGTTCCATCGTCGGTCATGATGACGTCATTCCATTCGTTGGGGTCTTCATAGCGCGGATCTTCATTAGAGGTTCCGTTGCCGTTGAACTTGAGATAACGCGAGAAGTAGTCGCCGGGATTCACTACTTGATATTGCAAGGTTACGGAGCCGACGCCATCGGGGTCGGAGACCTTGGCAGTTACAAGAACAGGTTGGCCAGAAGTTGGCTCCTTGGGGAGATGACTGACTTGGCGAACCTGAGGTGGCACAGCTACTGCGTAGGATCGGTTGGCTGCGCCAGGGGTGGGAGCAAAACTGCCGCCCTGAGTTCCGCCTGAGATTTCTCCGGTGAGGGAAAGGGCGAAGCTAATATCACTGCTGCTAGCGCTAGATTGGTGAATTTCAACGGCGACAATATTAGTCCCTGCGACAAACGCACTTGCGGGGATAGTCAGAATATCATTGGCATTATTACCTACGGTATTGTTCGCATATTCGTCGAAGGGAGCATTATTGGTAAGGCCAGCGTGTCGGGCAACTTCCGTGCCATTTACGTAAATAGCGTAGGCATCGTCATAGGTCACCGAGATGGTAAAGTTTACGAATGTCGAAGGGTCAGGAATATTGGTTGAGCTCCGGAAGTAGGTGGTGGCGTAGCGGCCTCTCGTGGGTCCGCGGTTCACGATTGTAGCCTCGTCGGAATCTCCGTAGCCAAGTTCAGCGGGACCACTGCTCCAACCCGAGTCGTCAAATCCGGTGGCGCGCCATGAGGTTCCTTGGTTGCTCCCGTCGTCGAGATATTTCCAAGTCGCGGTATTAGCGATGTAGTTAACCGGGCCTCCTCCTTCGCTGTTTGAGGTGAAGGCAGGAAATCCGGACGCTCGCCAGCTTCCTCCAAGATCGTTATCGAGGAGAGGATTGGTCAATTCGATAGAAGGGCTAACCTGCGGAGTTCCGATGCCATCCCCCACCGTAGGCCAGGGAAAGCCAAGTTGATAATCGACTTCATCAATGGTGGTTCCGGCGGGATTGCGAAGAGTAATGCGTTCCCCTGAATTCTTGAGAGAGGATTCGTTCGCGAAAGGTCCCAGTGCTCCCGAGTATCCAAAATGAGATAGCATGGTAGCTGGATTTTCCGAGATGACCACGTAGCCTCCCGCAGTAAGGATGGTCCCGGCTGGGAATTCGAAATCAATTCCGCTCGAAAAATAATAGCCAGAGAGATCAACAGGATCGTTACTGGGGTTAAATAGTTCGATGAACTCGGATCGAACAGTTTTGTTATCTTCGTCGTAATGGATTTCGTTAATGACCACATCGGCTGATATGGATTGTATTCCGATCAAAGTGAGGAGAAGTGCCTTGGAGGCGGTTGGGAAAGCACGGGAAAATAGATGCATAAATTAGGGAGCGATTGAGTGGGTAAAAAGTGGGCTAGAAGGATATGATTTTGAATTTGGGCTTCAATGGGAAAGCCATAGCCTGAACGATCATCCTGTTTTGATGAAGCCTTTAAAAGGCCAGAGTAACTATTTTGATTAGCCCCATGCCTATTCTTAAATGCAGTATCATAGACTTTGCGTAGTTATCTTTCTATGTTCCCTCGATTTGCTTGGTTTCAGCGCCACAATATGCTTCCGCGGGGATTTGGAATGGCGAACGTTGATCGTTAGTCGAGTCCTTAATACCAATAAGGGTATTGATTTCTACAATAGGTTTTTCAGATGCGATATGGTCGTAGTCGAGGTCGAGTGCGACAAAAGTGAATTGAGAGGTCGGTTGTGCAAAACCAAGAGTTGCTGTATTTAGGAGACCCGGGAGAACATTCCCATCAATGGTTTGAGCACCTGAAATGGTATCGTTCGAAATCCAATTATCGTTTCCAGACCAATTGTTGGGGCCTGCGGGGAAAGTATCAAAATCGGTGTCGTAGAGGATCTCGCCTTGAATAGTGTGAATGAGGAAAAGAAGTGTAAAAAACGTTTTCACGGGATAAGTTTTAACACTTCGACTTTTATAACGGTCTCTAACAAGCCGGCTCGGGAGCGTAATGGCTATCACGGGATTAAAAAGTGAGAAGTAACCGAAGCAAATCACTCCTCACCAAGTTATTCAACTCAAAGCCGCAGATCAGGACTAAAGCTAAAGAGAAGGCGGTAATTCTGCCTCTGCCCTTATCATTGATAATGATAGTTTAGGATCAGAGTTATTTCTCGTTGCCGTTGCCGTTGTTGCCAGGGCCCACGCCTTTATTGCTTGGGCTAGTGTCCCCATGACTTGGGCGTGGTTCATCTAATGGGCTGTGGTCACGAAGGCGTCTATTGAATTCTTCGAGAGTCACATCACCGTTACCATCTGAGTCGAGACGTTTAAAAATAGAATCGATACGCTCGCTAAGAGCATTCTTAAATGGGGGAAGATTTGCGAGTTCTTGAAGGGAAAGTAAGCCGTCTTTCCCAGCGATTTTCGCGAATTTTTCGGCGCGCTTGGAGAGAATCCTCTCTCGAATTGAGTTGCGGGCAGCCAAGCGCTCTTCCAGAGAGGTCTGGCTGTTGCGATTAGGGTCAGATTCGCTGCGGTTTTTCTTGCGAGCGGCTTTGCGCTCTTCTTTTACGGCCTGCCGCTCCTCTTCGTCGATGATCCCGTCCTCGTTTACGTCATACCTCATGAGGAACTCCGGCAGGGTCCCATCTCCAAATGATTTGCTAAGATCCTGCGCGAAAACACTTCCAAGGAGATAACTCGCAAAGAGAATACTTTCTTTTTTCATTACTTGATGAGCGGCTAATTTTTTTGGGGGGGACAGTCAAGAAACCTGACTTTCACTGGGAGTGACGGAGTAGCCAGAGCCTTGGTTACAAAAATTAAATTATTTTTAGAGAGGATTTTCAGCCTGAAATTGACTCAAGAAGTCATTACAAAATGCAAAAACTCTCTTCTCCGAAGTTGCGAATGTCAGCCCTTAAGCATTGATTCTATTTTATTCCGACTCGATGGGGAATAGTCGGTGGGCCAGCGATTGAGATGAGAGAGTCAAATTAGGCGGTCAATTTGTTTTATTCTCAGGGATATTATAGCTCCAACCTAGGTAGTGAGACCTAAGCTTACTTTTTGTTCATGCTGGTGCCCAGTCGCTACCGTCGGCGAATACGGTCTTCCAAGTGTGGCGTGTTTTTTTTGGGTTGGCGAGATCAACGGTAATGAGTTTCCCACCTTTCTTTAACTTATGGGCACCATATCCGGCGTGACCGGTCGCGCGACCGTAAACCATCTCGATTCCGTCCCAAGTCCCACTGTAGTCATTGACGTGGTCGTGGCCACAGAAGCAGGCTTTCACGTCGCCAAATTTTTTGAGTTTTGCGATAGCGCTACCATCTTCGCCATAGGTGCAAACAGATTCTTTAAAGATACCCTTTGCGATTTTTTTTTGCCAGACGGTATCATATTGAAGCAGGGGAATATGGAGGAAGCACAACACGGGTGAGTCGGAGGATTTCTGCTGCGTGAGCCATTTTTCTTGGGCTGCTTGCACGCCTTGAGTGGTTGTATTGAGACAGAGAAGTTCCATGAGTTGGCGGTCGTCGGAGTTGGTGATGGAGATTCGGTAGTTTCCTCCGTCATGGCCGCCGCGATAAAGGCTGTTTTTAGCTTCGGTCAGAGTGACCTGAGCGGCAGCGTAGTCGTCGAGGCGATCGTGATTTCCCCAATTGAAGAGCCATGGTTTTCCCAACGAGGTTATTTTTTTGAGCGAGTATTCGAAGAATTCTTGGCCCTGGCCGCGCGGGTTGTCACTCCAGAGGTCCCCAGTGATTGCTAAAAGATGAGGGTCGGTGTTTTCGATCATGCGCTTCATGTCCTCGACAGTTTGCAAGTCTGCCTTCTCACCAAATTTTTCGCGGTCGCAAAAAAAATGGATGTCGGTGAATTGCAAGATTCGTAGTTTGTCGCCCTCAACCTTAAGTTGGGCCTTCCGGGGAAGGTCTTTTTTAGCTTTCGCGATGCCCATGAACATCGCTTGACGGAGGTCCTTGGGCCCGTTTTGGGCTTCGGAGTGGCTTGTGGATACACCTGCAGCGACAGAGGTGGACAGGAAGTGACGTCGGTTCATCGTAACTGTAGCAACTTAAAATGGGGATCTTGCCAGACAATAAAAGAACGAGCAAATCGTCTGAGATTTTAAGGTGCGCTAAGTAAATACCTTGATGTGAGCTGGCTTGGAAGAGAATTCCAGTTGACCGAGGCCCTCTTCGAAACTACACGGAACTCGTCCTCGAGATTGACCTAGCCAATCGAAAGGAACTTTTCAACTTCTCTCAGTTAGAAACCAAATAAGATCATGGCCTCAACACAAGCGCGCAATAAAAACAGAAATCGTCCGACGAAGTCGAATTCGGCAAGAAACAAACGTCAAGGCGACCACCGCAAGCGCCTTGTGGCCTTAGGTATGGATGAAGCAACCGTGGCGTCCATGAATCCCAAAGAAATTCGAGATAAGTTAAAGCATCCTGCGAAAGTGGCAAAAGAGTGTGCGGCCAAAGATTCCTAATCGGATTCAAAGGGTTGCCTACTCTCATAGGCTGGCAAATTCTGCTCGTATCTTCCTCGTAGATATTTCGCGAGATCTTCGAAAGGTCTTGCAACAAAATAGGGACGTAGAATTTCCCCGACAACCGTAGTTTGGAGTTTCTCCTACCTACGGTTTTTTATATCTGTCTGCATGGGGTGGCCCTTGCTACTCGGGCTTGCGGGATCTCCCGTTTTTTACACCCAATCAAAAAGAAGTCAGTAAGCCTAGTTGCTACGATCTTCGATTGTAGACGAATTGAAATGGCGGAGTTCTCTCAGCCGTTGGTTGGAGGGCTGGAGCTAGAACGAGTAGTTTGCTCCCACTCCCAGAGTCAGGCCGGTGAGATTTAGATCAAAATCGCTCTCGCCGACGGATTCGCGAAGGGATTCGTTCCAGTCATAGCGGGTATTTGCTTCTATGGTCCAGGAGTCGTTAATTTGGTAACCCACAGATCCTTGCAGGTAGTATCCAAAGAGAACATCAGCTCCAGAGTCGTGGAAACCGGCGGAGCCGATTTGCAATGGAGCACCTCCGTTGGTGACTTGAATCAGTTGATCACTGCGGCTGGCGTCCCAGTCTGCGATATTCAAAACAAGGCCAGTCCCGATGCCGGCAAAGAAGCGACTATCAGTTTGATAAACAGCGCTCGCTCCGAGCGAGAGTCCAAACAAGTTCACTTCGAGTGATTCGTTAATCGAATCCCGAAACAGAGCAGTATCGCTGGTTCGTAACTCGTCTATGAAGTTACGCTCTGCAGGCTCCACGGGGAGAAGGGGCGCGATCGCTCCGGGTGATCCGGTGTAGGGTGGATTTGGAAGGATAAGGCCAGTAGAGTCGAAACTGTCAATTGCTCTGACATCGAAAATATTACGCCGCTCGTTGGCATTGAGGGTATTAAGTCCGTCTTGACGACCACCAATACTGGTATAGCTGAAAGTTAGGGCTGGCCCGGCGCTCCAACCATTTCCCATATCGATGAGATGGCTCAAGCTAAGGTAGGGAGAGACTTCCCAATTATCGCTTTCTCTCCAGTCACTGGGTGAGGAAGCTGCAGCCTGATCAATAATCACCCGGCGCCCTCCGGTGGCTGTCATGAGAAGATTGTTTCCCTGAAGCTGATCTTGGGTTTGGTAAGAGTAATCGGTCGTTCTGCCGGTGGTTGGAGTACGGGGCCCAGGGTTGACGAAGCCATTGTCATAGGTCCGTGCGACGGCTCCGGTATCCGCTCCAATTCCGGCGGGTTGGGTAAAAGAACTACTTCCGAAAACGCTCGGAGCAGTCAGGTTTGTATTCCCAGTGTTGAAGTTGATGTTTCCGATCTTGCGCCATGAAATTCCTGCGCCAAA
>DCQM01000220.1 GCA_002323895.1 Akkermansiaceae bacterium UBA1518 | reverse complement strand
CCTTCTAAGAGGCCCTCAAAGTATCCACCATTGGCACCCGGGCGGTCGACCAGTTCTGGTTCGCAGAGAAGGTCACTGCTTCCCGATGACTGATTAATGATCTGGATGGCGAGAACGTTTTCGCCAGGGATCAGTGATACTCCGGGAAGAGGGAATTCGACAAAGTTGACGGCCTGGCTATCTGGATGTGATGAAGCAGTGGAGTTGTAACGAACTGTTCCGTTGATGTTGTCACGGGCAATCTCTTTACCATTAAGATAGGCTACGAAGCCATCGTCATAGCGCATTTTTAAGACGAGATCTGAGGAAGGAGGATCGGCCACGTTGAAGTGGAAGCGTTGGTAAACGGAAGTGCCATTCGGGAGGCTTTCGGAAGGTTTAACCCGAGTTTCGATCAGGCCCAAGTAGTCGCCGGGATTGTTTTCGTAACCGAGTCCGGCGATGCCAGAGAGCCAATCGGAGTCATCGAATTCGGGGAGATACCAGCTTGATTCTAGGGAGGCATCGGTTGGAGCCAAGTAGCGAAGGCGTGCTCCTTGGTCGAGAATGGTGGTTGAGGGTCCGGCTTCGGGGATAGCGAGGTATTCATCCATTAGCGTTCTGACTCGGCGCATATACATTTCGCGAGTCACCGGATTATCGAGGATAGCCGCGTGGAGGTGGTTTTGCCAGATGGGGTTGGGGTTGCCGCCCAATAATTCCTGAGTGTGCAAGGCGTCGCCATAGAGTGGGCTTGACCAGTTCTCGTTACCATTTGTCCGGCCAGTGGGAAGCCCCTGATCGCCATCCCATGCAATGCGAAACCACTCGCCGCGATCTAAGTCATGATAAACGTAGTAGTTCTTGGTGAGTTGGTCGTGGTTGAAAGGAACACACATTGCCGCCATCACATTAATGTAGTTGGGCACATTCACCGCGTCGGCCACGAATTCGAAACGATTAGGATTTGAAATATTAATCCCCGAAGTCAGCTCGCGAAGCTCCGTGTAAGGTTCGTTTTTTCGCAGGACTTTACGGTAGAGGCTGGAGTTTACGGTGGGTGAAAGGGTAGCCGGAACATTGATCGCCTTATACATTGAGCCAGTTGGGTCGATACCACGGCGTTCAAGAAATTCCTCATCGACTTGCTCTACAAAAGTAAAAAGTCCCATGTTGGATCCGTTACGCTTAATCCAAAGGTAGCGCGTTTCGGGAGCCATTGCGCCCGCTTCGTTGAGGAAGGCGAAGATCGTATTCTCGCGGACATAGGAATCGCGATAGTGGGAATTGACATTAATTTCCTCAACTCGTTTGGCTTCTGGTTTCCACCTGAAATGATCACCGCGGAAGAAGTCGAACTTATATTTGTGCTTCGGCCAGTTTGCGGTGCTTTGTCCGCGGATACGGCAGAAAATATTGTCATAAAATTGGCCTTCAAAATAGAGGGACCCTCGGGTCCCTCCACGCGTGTCTGCTGCTCCGATATTTTTGACAAACCAATGCATGACCGGTTGGTCAACCGAGATGCTAGGATCGCTGATCACAGTTCCAAAGTATTCCGCTGATTCGGTGAGATCGGGGAAGGGTGGTTCGCGGGTCGATTCTCCGGAAGTTGTTGTTGCGATAAGATACCAACGGACCATTTCTCCAGCCTCATAGGCACTCGCGGGAATTGTCGTGCTATATTGGTCGTCTGCACCCTTCGTCATCCTGAGTTGTCGTTCTGTTCCAAATCCAACGCGATAGAAGAGCTTGGAGCTGGCAATGGCGCCAATTCGTGGAGTGATATTTGCGCTAATGATGAGGTCTTCCTCAGGAGTGGGTGGTAATGGGTTTCGAGTCAGCCCTTTAACCTTGGGGCCGATTTCTCTTCGTGAGGAACCGTTGGCTGCGCCTGGGGTTGGTTCGAGATAAGTGAGGGTTCCCGAGCTGCTGAGGCCATAAGAAACATCATCGAATTGGGCTGGATAAGCGGGAGAAAACTCCGAGATTAGATTCCCGTTTGGATCCGATAGCGCGAGATAATCGCCGGTTTTTGAGAGTTTGAAATTGAGTGCTTCAAGGCTGCTGTCAGCGAAGAAGATCTTGTAACCGCCCGCTGAAATTTGGCCGGAAGGAAAAGTAAATTTCTCGAGTTGGGTAGAGTCGTCGCTGAGATGCCAACCTCCGATTTCTATGGCAAAAGGATTTGGATTATGGAGTTCGATCCAGTCAGAGCGATTACCATCGGGCGCGATGAGTCCGGTTTTATTGTCTGCGAGAAATTCGGTGATGATGGGATCTAAAGATTCGACATCCACTCCGACCGTGATTTGGGATGTCGCTGCGGGAGATGATTCTCCGATTGCGGTGATGGTGTAAGTGGTGGTTTCGGAGGGAGTCACCACGATGTTTCCGCGATCCGCAGCGACGCTACCCACATTGGGCGAAATGCTTACCGAGGTGGCATTTTGAATATCCCAAGAAAGAGTGACATTTTGCCCGGAATCAATGAATGGAGGACTGGCCTCGAATGTCGTGACGGAAGGCGGTCCGCCCGGCACGCCATTCGTCATGAGGTCTTTGATTTCTGCCGAAGTTAAAGCGTGATCCCAAAGAGCAACATCATCGATCAGGCCATCGAAGAAAAATGCTCCACCACTGTCGGCACCTGATCCGATGTGTAGGTTTTCCGATTGAGGGCCGTTAGGATCATAAAGGTTAGGAGCTGAATTGGAACCTGCAAGCGAGCCGTTGACATAGAGTTTTTTTGTTTGGCTGTTGTCATCAAAGCTGACGGCGATATGGGTCCAGGAGCCGATTTCGACCTTGCCTCCGGACATTTGATTCCAGGCTCCGGAAGGCCCACCTGTTCCGGTCCAAAAATTCCAATTTCCGCGGTTGTCATTATATACAAGGTAACCATGAACCGATGTCGGTGTGTCGTCGCGGCTGGTGACTGGGGACGCAAAGCCGTTCGTGCTATCGGCATTGACCCACATTGAAAGGGTAAAACTTTCTGGATTCATTGCTGAATCAAAAGGCACCGTAATGGTTGAATTGGAACCATTAAACTCGGCTGCGGTGCCAGTGTGGTTGGCGGCTCCCTCTACGCCAAAGATCACGCCAGATTCGGCGCCGTCGTGATTCCCAAGGAGATCTTTTGCATTGCCGTCAAGTGGCCAGTGGGCGACGAGCTCAGCTTGGGCCCGAAAAGCCGTAATAAGGAGCAGTGCAATGAAAGTTTGAGCAAGCAATTTCATGAGAGAGATAATAGCCTCTTGAGTCAGGAGGCATTATTCAAGTAGCTTCTTTAGTAGATAAATAATGAAATTTTTTCCTTTTTTAGCGGTGGTGACCCTTTCCGCTCCCGTGAAAGCCATCGAGGGCCATAGACTTAACAAACCTAATTCATCTGAGGGAACGACCATGTTTGACCGCTTAGATGCAGAAAGAACAGGAATTGATTTCACGCGCGAATGGAAGCCTCCTGTAAAGTGGGCGGCAGAAATTAGTGGCTCTTTTACCGGAGGAGGAGTTTGTCTGGGGGACTTTGACCGCGACGGAGATACAGATCTTTTTCTTTCGAGAATGACTGACGGGGGACGGCTCTATCGAAACCTCGGGGACTTCAAATTCGAGGATGTTACCGAGGAAATGGGAATAGCGTCACCTGGTCTTTGGGGAGCAGGTTGCACCTGGGCTGATGTGGACGGCGACGGTTGGCTTGATCTTTATCTCTGCGCTTTTGATGGCCCCAACCGGCTTTTTATTAACCAAGCTGGGAAGGGATTTGAAGATCAGGCGGAAGAACAAGGACTCGCTTTTAAGGGAGCCAGTTTAATGATGGCCTTCAGCGACTATGACCGTGATGGCGATTTAGATGGCTATCTTTTAACCAACCGGATTCCACCTGGAGAGGAACTTAAGGACGTGCGCTTTCGGCTCGTCAAAGGGCCGGGTGGCGAACCCGTAATTCTACCCGAAGAGATGCAACAATATGCGGGGTTGATTAAATCGCCCGGCGGCTACAAGCAAATCGCCTCGGGACAATTCGACAGGCTCTATCGAAACGATGGTGGGAAGTTTGTTGAAGTGGGAAAAGAGGCCGGCGTCCGCGAATCTGAATATGGCCTGTCTGCGACTTGGTGGGACTACGATGCCGACGGATGGCCCGATCTCTACGTCGCTAATGATTTTTATGGAGCTGATCACCTTTACCGTAACAAGGGGGACGGTACTTTTGAAGATGTTGCTCCTAGAGCTTTGCCCCACACTCCTTGGTTTTCAATGGGGTCGGATGTGGCCGACATAAATAATGACGGGCTTTTTGACTACATGGCTTCAGACATGGCTGGTAGCGACCATTACAAAGAAAAGATGTCGATGGGAAATATGACTGGGAAGGACAGTGATTCCTGGTTTCTCAATTGGCCAATTCCAGCTCAATACATGCGAAATGCGGTTTATCTCAATACGGGGACCGGTCGCTTTAATGAGATTGCTTTTCAGACTGGGTTAGCGGCAACTGATTGGACTTGGGCAATCAAATTTGGCGACCTTGACTGTGACGGAAGGGAGGATGTTTTCATCTCCACTGGCATGAGCCGGGATTGGTTTAACAGTGATTTACGGAACCAGGAGGAGGCCTTAATTCTTGGCAAAGGAAGCGCCGCGGGGCGAGCTTTTTGGGATGATAAGGAACCACTGGCTTTGAAAAATTGGGCCTTCCGAAATGATGGCGACTTAAAGTTTAGTGACGTGGGTCGTGAATGGGGGCTCGATGTGAAAGCGGTCAGTTATGGAGCGGCCTTGGGTGATCTTGATGGAGACGGAGACCTTGATTTGGTGGTCAATAATTTTGGTGGGGCACCTGGGGTTTATCGAAACGGGCAGGAGAAGGGTGAGCGATTGACTCTGGACCTACGCGGTGCCGGGAGAAATTACTCTGCTCTCGGTGCGGTGGTGCGAGTTGAAATTTCGAGCGAGCCATCTGTCTTAATGCGAACCGTAACGGCATCGCGGGGTTTCATGTCTAGTAATGATACTTTGCTGCACTTTGGTCTGGGCGAGGCGAATAAGGTAAATCGAGTCGTCATCGACTGGCCAGATGGAGGACGACAAATCCTCGAAAACTTGGCTGCCGGAATGCGTTATGTGATTGAGCAACCCGAGAATCTCCCACCCCGAAAAAAGAAGGAGGCAAAGACTCTATTCACTGAGTCGAGGATGCTCTCGCGGGTGAGACCCACCGAGGATATTTTCAACGATTTTAGTCGGCAACCCCTATTGCCCTCGATGCATTCGCAGATGGGGCCCGGAATTGCAGTGGGTGACCTCAATAGTGATGGCCGAGAGGATCTCTATGTTTCGCATCCGGCAGGGCAGGAAGGAAAACTTTACCAACAAACCGATGGCAGTGGCCGGTCAACTTTCTCCGCGCTGGAGACTAAGGTGCTTGCGGTGGATGCTGCGAGTGAGGATATGGCCCCTCTTTTTTTCGATGCAGATAACGATGGAGATCTGGATCTCTTTGTAGTGAGTGGAGGGGTCGAAGGTGATCTAGGACAGAAGGTTTATCGAGATCGCCTTTATTTAAATTCGGGTTCAGGCGAGTTTCAAAAGGCCCCTCTTGGAATGTTGCCGGGAAGTGCCAAAAGTGGCTCGGTGGCGTGTGCCGCAGACTATGATCGAGATGGTGATTTGGACCTCTTTGTAGGAGCCCGATTGGTTCCCGGTTCCTATCCCGAGTCGCCGCAAAGCGAACTCCTTCAGAACGACGGAGGGAAGAAGTTTGTTGATGTGGCTGCGGGACGGTTTGGAGGGTTGGTAACTTCGGCCTTATGGACTGATGTCGATGGCGATGGCTGGTTGGATTTGCTTGTAACGCGAGAATGGGGAGCGATTGCTCTTTTCCGAAACAATAAAGGTGAATTGATTGAGGATACTCAAAAAGCTGGACTTACGGACCGCGCCGGATGGTGGAACAGCATCGTTGGAGGAGATTTTGATGGTGATGGCGACTTCGACTACGTGGTTGGAAACAACGGACTGAACACTAAGTATGAAACTCCAGCGCTTCTTTACTATGGTGATGTCGATGGCAGTGGGAGAAAGCGGATTCTTGAAGCCGAGATGGAGAAAGGAAAGTGCTATCCGATTCGTGGATTAAGTTGTTCCAGCAATGCCATGCCTTTTTTGAGGAAAAAGACTCCCAAGTTCCACGACTTTGCCTCGGCAACGCTTTTCGATTTGTATTCAGGCGGCTTAGATAAGGCAGATCGTTACGAGGTTAATACGCTAGAAAGTGGGCTGCTGATCAATTCAGGTCAGGGAATTTTTGAGTTCCGATCACTGCCTGCGATAGCGCAGGTTGCTCCGGTTTTTGGAATGGCAGTGAGTGACTTTGATGGCGATGGAAATCTCGATGTCTTTTTGGCGCAAAATTCCTTTGCCCCACAGGTGGAAACTGGCCGGATGGATGGGGGAACGGGCGCGCTTTTAAAGGGGCTCGGCGATGGTTTCTTCGAAGCGATTCGCGCGGACCGGAGTGGTATCATCGCTGCGGGTGATGCCAAAGGTGTGGCGCTTGCCGATGTGAATAGCGATCGTTGGCCGGATCTTCTTGTTGCGAATAATGATGCGGCGATGCAGGTCTTTGAATCAGTTCCTCCACCAGGAGCACGAAGTTTGACTGTCGAACTAAAGGCGCTACCGGTCTTGACAATAGGGGCGCTCGTTAAAGTGACGCTCGAAAGTGGAAAAACATTCATTCGTGAAATTTCGGCAGGTGGTTCGTATCTTTCCCAGTCATCGAGTTCCCCGCAATTCACCATTCCGATTGGCGAGTCTGCCAAATCGATCTCAGTGAGGTGGTCGGATGGTGAGACTACTTCGGCACAAGTGACTCGCGATACCATGTCGATTTCACGTGGTCATTGAAATCAATACGCCGATTCGATTGATAGACAGGATTCGGAAATACAGTAAAATTCTGAAGTGTTTGGACGAATCATCAGGTTTCTCGGTTTGTTAATCGGTCCTCTATTGGGAACCGAGGCGGACTGGGCGTATGTTCCAGTTGAAAATCCCGAGCTCCCCAAGGTGGATACTACAGATTGGACTCGGGAAGAGATGGACTTCTTCGTCTTGGCCGAGATTGAGAAGCGGGATTATCTCCCCACCAGGCTCGCTGGAAAGCGAACCCTGATAAGGCGAGCTTACCTTGATTTACACGGGCTGCCTCCCTCGATTGGTCAGATCGAGGCCTTCCTAAAAGATGAGCGCCCTGATGCTTGGGCGCGATTGATTGATGACCTTTTAAAATCACCGAGATACGGCGAGCGATGGGGCCGGCATTGGCTTGATGTCGCCCGTTATGCGGATACTAACGGAATGGACGAAGATATTGCCCATCCGTCCGCATGGCGATACCGGGATTATGTTATCCGCTCCTTTAATAAGGATAAGCCATTCGATCGATTTATGGTCGAACAGTTGGCGGGGGATTTGTTGCCGGCGAAGGATCTTGCTCAAAAGCGGGAGCAAACAGTGGGGCTCGGCTTTCTTTCGGTAGGTCCTAAAATGTTGGCTTGTGACGATCCGGACAAAATGCGGCGCGATATTATTGACGAACAAATGGATACGATGGGGCGCGCTTTTTTAGGAATGACGATCGGTTGTGCACGTTGCCATGATCATAAGATCGACCCTATTTCTATTAAGGATTATTACGGGCTTGCAGGAATCTTTATGTCTACGAAGACGCTCACGAAGTACTCGGTAGTGGCTGAGTTTCATGAGCACGATCTGACGGAGGAAGAACATCAAAAAAGATGGCAGGAGGTGAGGCGGCTTGAGGGAGAGCAGAAAAAAAAGGAAACTCCGAAGGATAAGAAAGAGAAGCTCGCTGAGGAAATTACGACTTTGAAAAAAGATCTTCCGATGCCTTTCAAAGCGATGGGTGTGACGGAGTATCCCACGCAAGATGTGAAAGTCCATTTACGGGGTGATTATTTGACCTTGGGTGAAGAAGTACCGCGCGGGGTGCCAGCAGCTTGGACGGAAGGGAAAAAGGTCGTTATGCCAGAAAAGCAAAGCGGCCGATTGGAACTGGCGCGATGGATTGCCTCTGCTGAAAATCCTCTGACAGCCCGGGTGATCGTGAATCGTCTTTGGCGTTGGCACTTTGGGCGCGGAATCGTCCCGACTCCGGATAACTTTGGCGGGCTGGGGGAAAAGCCAACTCATCCTGAGTTACTAGATCATTTAGCTCGGAAGTTTGTAGAGTCAGGGTGGTCGGTGAAATCAATGCATCGACTCATGATGAATTCGGCAACTTACCGCCAGTCGGCAAAAGCAGACGTGGCCGTATTGGAATATGACCCGGAGAACAAACTTTTCGCACGTTGGCAACGTCGACGGGTCGAAGCGGAGGTGATTCGCGATAGCATTCTCATGAAAGCGGATCGGCTCGACTTGGACATGGGAGGCTCAATGTTGGTGGTGCAACCGAACAAGTATGCCGATCAGGGAAAGCTCACGGCGCACTCAATGATTCCGAGACGGACGGTCTATTTGCCGGTTTACCGGAGCTCGGGCTATGATGGTCAAAAGGCTTTTGATACAGCTGATCCGGCGGTATCAAATGGCAACCGTCGGACCTCCACGGTTGCGGGGCAGGCGCTGTTTTTAATGAATAGCGAGCTGATGCACGCGTCGTCTAAGGCTTTGGCTGAACTGGTCATCTCAAAAGCGACCAAGCATCGATCAGCATGGATGATCAAACATGTTTTGGGCCGTGACCCTACAAAAGATGAGACCGCTCGAGGTAATGCTTTTGTTGAAAAATATGGCGACGAAAAAGGGGCGCTGGCTGCTTTTGCGAGAGTTCTTTTATCGAGTAACGAATTTTTGTATATGGATTAAAACATTATGAGTTTATGTCGTCATCGTTCGGGGTTGCCACTTTCCCGTCGGGAAATGTTGCAGAGCGCCGGAACAGGGTTCGGAGCGATCGCCTTGCAGGCGATGTTGGCCCGGGAAGCAGGGGGAGAGGCGAAAGCGCCTTCGTTACCTGGCACTGCTAAGCGCGTGATCTTTCTCTTTATGCACGGCGGTCCATCGACCGTTGATTTATTCGATCCCAAGCCGCTTCTGGTGCGGGATAATGGGAAGCCCTTCCCGCTCAAAGTCCCTAGGATTACCTCACATAAATCAAAAAATCTTCTTTTAAAATCTCCTTGGTCTTGCGCGCAGCATGGTGAAAGTGGCGCGCAGGTCAGCGAGCTACTTCCGCATATCGCGTCTCTTACAGATGATCTTTGTTTTGTAAGATCGATGTATGGTTCGAACTCTCGTCATGGCGGTGCTTTATTAGAATTGCACACGGGCTCAGATACCTTCACTCGACCTTCGATGGGATCGTGGATCAATTACGGTCTTGGCTCGGAAAACGATAATCTCCCCGGCTTCATTACAATCAATCCCAGCGGCAGTCACGGAGGAGCTGGCGCCTGGTCTTCTGCTTTTCTCCCTGCAAAATATAGTGGAACGAGAATAGGTGGGAAAAGCGGCGGGATGAAAGTCCCCTTCATCGATAATCCGTTGCAGGATCGCGGGAAGCAGCGGAAGGAGTTGGATTTATTGGCGTCTTTTAATCGGGATCATCTTGCTCAACGTGGAGTCGATAGCGAACTCGAATCACGAATTGCCTCGTATGAATTGGCTTTCAAAATGCAAATGGAGGTGCCTGGAGTTCAGGATATTTCCAGTGAGCCGGATCATATCAAGAAGCTGTATGGGGTGGATGTTGAACCGACCAAGTCCTTTGGTGAGCAATGCCTTATGGCGCGTCGCTTTAGCGAAGCTGGGGTGCGATTCGTTCAGGCTTCCCACAGATACTGGGACTCCCACGGAAACTTAAAAAAGGAACACGAGAAGCTTAGTAAAGAGATGGACAAGCCAGTTGCCGGACTGATCTCGGATTTAAAACAACGGGGTCTTCTTGATGAGACGCTTGTGCTTTGGGGAGGGGAATTTGGCCGGACACCAACCGCGCAGGGGAACGATGGCCGCGATCATAATCCTCACGGCTTCACCATGTTTATGGCTGGAGGAGGGATAAAGCCAGGGACGGTTTATGGTTCAACCGACGACTATGGCTACTATGCAGAAGACAAGCCTGTTCACTTTCATGATCTTCACGCGACGATTCTCCACTTGATGGGAATCGACCACGAGGAATTCACCTATCGCTACGCCGGGCGCGATTTCAGGCTAACGGATGTCGAGGGAAAGGTGGTCCATGAAATCCTCGCGTGATATTAGCGCTTCGATGGAGGGTTGATTATGGAGGTAATCTGGACATGCTCCGCGCATGTCGTTTGGGGATATTTGCGCGGTGGCTTCGGCATTGTTTTGGTCGGTGGCAGTGATCCTGATGCGGGTGTCGGGGTTGAAGGTTCCCCCACTGCCACTCACTTTTTTTAAGATCTGGGTCGCGGTCTTGCTTTTGATGGGAACCCTCTTGTGGGAAGGGAGCCCATGGGTTCTGGATTTATCTAGTCAGGATTATCTGCGGCTTGTGGTGAGTGCGGTGTTGGGAATCACGCTGGCGGACACCATGATTGCATCGGCTTTGAATCGTCTGGGTGCGAGTTTGCAAGCTTTGGCGGACTGTGTGTATTCACCGGTGATTGCGCTGGTTGGCTTGGTGATGTTTGGGGAGCATCTGAGCGCTTGGGAAATGATGGGTGGAGCACTTGTGGTGTCGGGAGTTTTTGTTGGTGCTACGCGAACGGTCGAAATTAAGAAGCCGAAAGATCTCTGGATAGGAATTCTTCTGGCAGCTGGTGCGCACATTATTATGGCGATCGGTATTTTGATGGTGCGGGATCTCTTTCGGGAGCACTCTTTAGTTTGGGTTTCAACTTTCCGATTCGTAGTCGCGGGAGTTGTGATGCTTTTCTGGGGGGCTTTGGGAGGGAGAAAAAAGTTAAGGCATTTGTTTCTTGGTTTTCGGACGCGGGAGACTTGGAAGTTTATGATTCCAATGTCGATTCTCGGACCATTTCTAGCGACCCTATTTTGGGTTGCTGGATTCAAGCACTTGAACGCAGGCCGGGCGGCTATTTTCAATCAGCTTTCAACGGTCTTCATCGTGTTATTGGCGTATCTCATCTTAAAAGAAAAGTTTACGGCACGGAAGATCGCCGGGGTCTTGCTTGCGATTGTCGGTTCATTGGTGGTTGCGATGCATTGAGGTAAAAATTACGGGGATAGTTGTCAGAGGAATCATTGCCTGATTGACTGACCTAGCTTTAACGATTTTTTACTCTCATGAAATTGACCTCCCTTCTCCTTAGTTTTCTTTTGTCCTCCGCTTTTGCTGATGATTGGCCACAGTGGTTTGGGCCGGAGCATGATGGTGTTTGGCGAGAGACGGGGATTATTGATAAATTTCCAGTTGGTGGGCCGAAGGTCCTTTGGAGAACTCCTGTCAATCGTGGATACGCAGGGCCATCAGTCGCTGGAGATCGTGTTTTTTTGATGGATCGTAAGGCTCTTGATACTCAAGAAGCAAAGGCAAAGGGAGCACGAACTGGAGAGAAGCAGGGAAACGAGCGGCTTCTCTGTCTCAACGCAGTCACTGGGAAAGTGATTTGGGAGAAAGCCTATGATTGTCCTTACACCATGTCTTATTCAGCGGGGCCCCGAGTGACTCCCCTCGTCGATGGCGACCGCGTTTACACTTTTGGCGGAGAGGGTAATCTCATCTGCCGTGCGACCGAGAATGGCTCAAAGAAATGGGCTCACGATTTCAAAGAACTGTTTGGCGTAAAAACCCAGACTTGGGGATTTGCCGCTTCACCGCTTGTGCACGGTGATCTTTTGATCTGCCTTGCAAGCGGTGATGGAACGACTGCGGTGGCTTTCAATAAAGTATCTGGAAAAGAGATTTGGAGATCTCTTTCGGCAAAGCAGCCCGGCTATTGCCCGCCCTGTATTGTTAAACATAAGGGACGTGATCTTCTCCTAATTTGGCATCCTGAAGCAATTAACGCGCTCGATCCCTCAAACGGAAAAATCTATTGGAGGGTGCCGTGGAAAATTCGCTATGGGCTTACCATTACAACTCCGCAGATGATTGATGATGATCATCTTTTCTTGAGCAGTTTTTACAATGGATCGACGCTTCTCAAGCTAAAGGAAGATGAGTCAACTCCGGATATCGTATATCGCACAGAACGCGCAAGCGAGAGAAAGACGACCCATCTGCATGGGATTATGAACACACCGGTGCTACGCGACGGACATCTTTTCGGAGCCTGTAGCTATGGAGAATTTCGTTGTATGGAAGCGCTGTCTGGAAAACGGGTTTGGGAATCTCTCAAACCGATCGCGCTTGAGAAGCCTGTTCGCTGGGGGACTGTTTTTGTTACTCCTCATGAGGACCGTTATTTTCTCTTTACCGAAAAGGGGGATCTGGTCATCGCTAATCTCTCAAAGGAAGGCTACGAAGAAATTGATCGAGCCCATGTCATCAAACCTAATGGTCTCGATTTGAGGCAACG
>DCQM01000184.1:4768-115898 GCA_002323895.1 Akkermansiaceae bacterium UBA1518 | reverse complement strand
TCTTCTTTTCGAGGGGGCTTTTTTCGGAGCTCCGCTTGATGTTGAAGCGCCAAAATTTAGATTTGGCAACAGCTATGAACGATCAGCTAAAGGAAGATTTTCTTTCCATCATTTTGAGCGCTCTCATAAATAGCGGTAATTACTTCAACTGATTTTCGGGCTTCGGTTGCTGAAGTTGATGGCTGCCGGCCTTCGTTGATGGCCGCGACTACTTCTTCGAAGTTTCGTTGGTGTTGGTAGAAGTTGATGGCAGTAGGATCATTTGCCCCAAGGCCGGCTTCCTGTCCCTTCATAAGGGTGCTTTTAATTTCAGCATCCTCAGGCCTCTCCTCGCGGAAGTCCCAAATTTCAAAGACTTCGTCGGCAAGGAAGGCCGATCCGTCGGTTCCAGCGAGTTGGACTCGGGCAGGGTGTCCGTCCTTTGACCAGGTACAGGTTGAGGCTTCGATGACTCCGCGCGCGCCATTCTCGAATTCAATAATGGCGACGCAGTGGTCCTCGACTTCGATCCGCTCATGAGCAAGGCAAACTGTTGTAGCTTGAACGCTTTTAACGGGGCCTGCGAGGTAGATGAGAGCGTCGACAGTGTGAATAGATTGGTTCATGAGGGCTCCACCTCCGTCAAGGGCCCAGGTTCCGCGCCAACCTGCGGAATCGTAGTAAGCTTGGTCACGATACCACTTAATATACGCTGAAGCCGAAGCGAGGATACCGAAGCGGCCTTCGTCGGCTGCTTTTTTGAAGGCATTCATTCCGGGGTGGAATCTTCGATTTAGGACTGCAGCAAGGGTTTTGCCATTTTCTTCGGCGGCTGACATTAATTCGTCAATCCGGGGAATCGTAATCTCAAGTGGCTTTTCGACGATGGCGTGTTTCCCAGCCTTGAGTGCTGCCAAGGTCGGGTCAAGATGCGCGCCGCTGGGGGTGCCGACAGTCACGATTTCCAGTCCGGGGTCGGCAAGGAATTCCGCGATATTAGAAAAAGCCTTCGCTCCATATTCGTGAGCGAGTTTATCTGCGGCCTCCTGTCGAAGATCAAAAACCGAGTGGAGAGTGCCCCCGGTCATGGCGGTAATTGCTTTGGCGTGGAAATGCCCGATCATTCCAGCTCCAATGATTCCAAATCTCATAGTGTTATGCTGAGAAGTTGAAACCATGGATCCATATCTGGCAAGATTGTCTTTACTTATCCTCCTCCCGAGGGAGGCCCATAAGGCGTCTTGGTGGGTCGGCTTGAAATCGTCTAGAATGAGAGAGCCCGAAGACGCCAGAACATCTTGCTAGTGTCCGATAGGTTGAAGTTGAATCGCCTTGTTTGGATCGATCCTGATAATGCGCTAACAACAGTTTCTCTCGTTGACCACATTTTGAGGTCGGTAGACGTTTGGAATTCAAGAGTTACTCCGCTGTGATCAATCTGTCTGGTGAAGCTAACCGTTCCATCGAGGCCGATCTGGACGAGAGAAGCGAGCTCATCAGGAGAATTTGGATCGGTTCCAAGCGCAAATTCGAGAAGGTTTGAGAGGGAATCGCCGTCTGGATCTAGATCTTCGATACCAACACCATTCTCTAAGGCCCAGTTTTGGTAGCTTTCGGTTTCAAGAGTTCGTCCAGGTGTAGGCTTTGCAGCATTCCATGAGCTCGAGAAATTTCCAAAGTCAATTGCTCCATTACGCGTTAGTGAGGAGCCCCCAGTCGCAACAGGCCAAGGAAGAGTTGATTGATAGCGAACGACATCGGTCGTAACCTGATCCGAGCCATCGTCGTCGAGGCCTTTTTGCAGTCGCACTGTCCCGTTCGAATTATTGAGCGGGCCGTCGTTTGCAGGTCCAATTAAGGTGACTGAGGGCGTAATCCCAAAGGTCTCTCGGAAATTAATAGTTTGGGCGATATCAATTTGAGGATCAAAAGTGACGATGACGATTGATGCGCCTGCGGCGATGCGGTGAGAAGAATTGAAGTCGAAATCGAGACCTCCCCTGAGCTTCCAGAATTCAAGTGAGACTGTAGTGTCTCCGATGTTAGTGAGTTCGACAAATTCGTGAGAATCGGAACTGTTTGGAGCGTAGTGAATTTCGGAGATAAGGACTGGCCCGAGGGCTGGCCCACTATTTGGATTCTCGGGTGTGCGAGCTGTCATCGTGAAGAGCGTGCCAGTCCCCATACCATCTGGCCAACGTCCGAGGGTGGTTCCAGGAGCCGCCGCTGCGAATTTAACTTTGTCGACAAAGCTGATTGGGTGACCCGAGCTGTCGGTTTCGACGAGCCAGATGTCGTCGCCATTTCCCCCGCTATTGAGACCAAAAGGGCGGCCGGTTTGCCAATTTCCTTTGATGGCAGTGTTGTCGAGGAATGTGGCGTCGATCATGAAGCTGTCTTGATCAATAACTACCACTTCGAAGCTATCATTAAATTTGGAAAAGCCATTGTAACCATCAATCGTGATAAGATCTCCGGTTAATAATCCGTGAGTACTGCTTTTTACCGTGGTTGGACTTGAGCCCGCGACTCCCGTATAGTTGGTAATTAGATTTGCTGGGGGAGTGTTAAATTGACTTTCCTCGATGACAAAATAGTCGAGTCCTCCGAGTGTCTTCTGGGGAAGTTCATATGAACGATAAACCCTCTTGGAGTCTGAGAGAAACCATCCTCCGATCTCGAGAGGTGAGGCAGTGGTGTTGTGCAGTTCGATGAAGTCCAAGCCGGGGTCAGCTGATCTGACTTCGTTGATGACCACTCTTCGATCGGCAATCGAGCCGTTAGTCCCCGGGGAGCCGTGGAAGGCTACGCTAGGAACCCAGCTATCGGGATTGGAAAGATCGCTGGTAAGGTCACGGAGCTCCAATGATGAGCCATCACCGTCGGGGCGCGCTGGCCAGGAGTCTGAATCATCAAAGCGAAAAGAGCTGATTAAGTTTCCCGCGCTATCTAGGAGGGTGAGGGTTTCACCATTGTTATCAAGCGAGCCAACAAAGGTTCCCGCGATCAGATTGGAAAGGTCTTGGCCATATCGCTCCAGAAAAGCGATCCGATCCCGCACGACGAGTGCTCGTCCGCCAGGAGCAAGTGGGTAGGGGGAGAGGGAAAGTGAGATTCCTTCCGTGAAGGAGAGATCGGCAAGATTAATTGCGGTTGCTCCGGTGTTGGTGAGTTCGACATATTCAAAGAGATCCTTGTTTTCTAGATCGAGGGGCGCAGCGTCGAGTTTCTCAAGGAGAGAGGCTTCCCGCGGGTGGTAGTTGATCTCGCTAATGACGAGGTTCGTAGCGTTTGCTGGTTGTTCCAAAAGGAAGGTTCCGGAAATGGGGGCAGACCATTCATCTTCAATTTTTAAACGTGCCGTGATAAGCGCTGATTCTTGCAGGTTGATGATGGGCTTCCCGGCTGGGCGTGAAAGAGAAAGGGCGACATCGATTCCTAAGTCGCTACTGTTGGCGCTAGAATTATGAAGTTCAATCGAGAGGGTATTTGTTCCCTCGAGAAGATCGCCTGGAGCTATTGAAAATTCGGTTTCAAAACTCTCGTTTTCGTTAGAACTACGGGCTGCAAAATCGCTGTAGGTTACAGCTCCGGCTTTCATGTTTTCTCGAAACATTTCTTTCCCATTAAGATAAACAATCAGTCCATCGTCCATGATTGTTGATAAAGTGAGTGAGGTCACATCGGCAGCATCAATCACTTCAAAACTTTTGCGGAAGTAGACAGTGGGGTAACCATTACCGAACGGTCCAATATCCAGAATTGTATTTGCACGAGCGGCATTGATTGAGGTTGCGGTGCGTCCTCCGATCAAACCCTGACCTTCTTCCCAAGAGCTGTCGTCAAATTGAGGGTGTTTCCAATCGTTTGAGTTGTATCCCGAAGCGGGATTTGTTCTCACAACATTGCTTGAGGAAAGTGCAACCGAGGAGGCTTGGTAACGCCATTGGTCTGACTCAAATGGAAAGACTAATTCGGTCGCCACGCCGGAGAAGATTGGAATCGCTTTTGGAGAAATTGTCCCGTCTGAGCGGAGAGGATCTGTTCCGTCAAGGGTGTAGTAGATGGTTCCAGTCTCTCCGTTGAGAGTTAGTTGATTGTTGCCTCCTGCAAATCCACCTCCGGATGTTTGTCCGTTGATGGCAAAATTAGGAGATTGTAATGCAGGGTATAAATTAGATCTTTTGAGTTGCCTAATGACGTTGTTAGTTCGAACCGGGAAATAGGAATTGTAGAGCCGATTTTGTTCCGTTAACCATTCGTCACGATCGTATGCCGTGGAGCGGCGGTGGTCGCCCCAGCGGGCGGCTTCGGCAATGATCGCCTTATCGATGGTTGTCGCATATTTTTCCCAGCGAGCTCTTGTTTTTTCAGGAGTAAGAGCTCCATCTCCGGTAAGGTGCATGTGTGCACGGTCAGCAAAGCGTTGGCGATATTCTGGGATTGCTTGCAGGCTTGATTGAATACGAACAATATCACGCGGATTTGAGCTAGAAGAGGGGTTCTCGAGAACTCGTTCCCCGTCCCAAGAATAGAGCTTCCATGGGCGCATTTCGGTTGGAGTAGAATATGGGCCTCCTCCGGCAGCACGCCAGTTTCCATCAAATTTCAGATCTTGGTTTCCTCCGAAAATTTGGATGATCTGGAAGTCGATATAGTTGTCAACGTCGAGCACTTGTTGAATGTTCTTCCAGTTGCGAGTGTTGACGACCGAGCGCATGGCATTCCAAGCAGTAGAGTTTCCTTCGACAAAGGTTCCTCCGTTCCGAGCGTCAATGAGATCACTGTCGCCTCCATCGTAGTTGGCATAATGGGCGTTATCTTGTCGTTCGGCAACATTGTGGAGCCCCCAGTAAAGTCCGTTCACGAATAAGTGAGCTAGGAATCCGGCACCAGCATCTTGGTTGCCCATATCGCGAAGGCTTTCACGCATCCATTGGTCTCGAATCATAGAGCCGCGGCTCCGTTGCCCAGAATCCCGATGAATCCAAGAATTGTTATAGCCTGCGCGCAGAGCGATAGAATTGAAGTTTTCGATATTTACTTCGGGGAAAAGAACTTGTCCAAGGCGACCAGCGCCATATTCCGTGCGAAATCGGAAGGAAAGTGAGTGCTTAGGGGATGAGCTTGGATTACGGCTGGCTCCGCCCTGAACCTTGAGCCCGCAGTGTTCTTGGAAGGCAGGTCGTGAATCGTTCTCAGCTGGTATAAATTCAGCGGAACAGCCTCGCTCCAGCCCTTGTGATGTGGAATTGGAGTAGAGATTTACGAAGTCCGCAGCGGGCATCGAAATAGAGATAGAAGGTGTCTCTTTGAAGCCTTGCAGCATTGCTTGTGCGATTGTGAGTCCGTTGTGGCCTGGCGAGGGTGCGGTTGAGCGAGTGATTCGCGTATCCATATTGTAATCTCCCGATGGAAACGTGCCATAGCCGGCGGGACGGGTTTGCTGGAGAATCGGATTGTTGAGGCCATTCGAATCAGTTCCATTTGCCTTGGCATTATCGATATCAAGAAGGAGGTAGGTGTGTGCTTCCCAAGGGCTGGGCGTAAAGTTATTTGCGGTTGCAGCTGAACGGATGACCGTAGTTTTACTTATGCGAATGGGGTTTGTGTAAGCGGTTGCGTTAGCACTGGGACTTCCGTTATTCGTAAGCGGAGATGATCCATCGGTAGTATAGTAGATGGTAGCACTAGGAGTTGCAGTTGAGAGGGTGATTTGCTGGACGCTTTGATAAAGGCCACGAGTCGGAGAAACCTCGAGTGGAGCAACACGTGCGATGCCGTCTACGTCATTTTTTGCGCCCGGAGTTGGATTTTCGAAGAAGACAATCTTATTAGTGACTGGATGAACTCCATACGAAATATTATCCGATTGACTAGGATACGAACTGCCCGCTGGTCCAAATTCTGAGCTTATTGACTCATCGGGCGCCATTAGGGCAAGGTATTCTCCGCTCTTGGCTAGTTTGAAATTGGTGTGAAGATTACGTTTGCTGTCGGGAGTATCGTCGCCAGATGCAAAGATAATCAGGTAGCCGTTAGCTGGGACAATCGTTCCGGCTGGGAAAATCCATGCGTTGGAACCATTCGGGTTGTTGGTCAGAAGCCATCCCCCCATATCTTGTGCGCCGCCGCCCGTATTATGAAGCTCAATCCAGTCATCGAAACGTCCTGGGACGGAATTGGGAGCAACTGTAGTATCATTTCCCGCCATGAATTCGTTAATGATGACCGATCCTTTGCTTAGGAGCGATCCAGCGGTGGCAACGATGATTGCAATAAAAGTGTGTGTAGCATTCATAAAATAGGCTGTTGGCCGAATCGTAGCCCCCGACGGAATCGGATAAATAAAAAAGGGGGTGATCGGCCCCTTTCTTTTTCAATCTTGAGCGTGAACCCGATTAGCGCTTCGTGGTCCCAATCTTCTGCATTGTGGCCTTCCGGTAGAAGACGATGGCTTCGCACATCGACTTAGCGAGAGTACGTTGGTAGGTTGGGTTGTTTATTAAGTATTTCTCTTTTGGGTGGCTCATGAAGCCTCCTTCGAAGAGGATGGCAGGGTGTTTGACGCCGGTTAGAACACTGTAACGGGCCCGACGAATCCCGCGATCGGGGACTTCTAGTTTAGCTCGAGCGAGAAGCTGGATACTGCTCCAGTGGACGGCGGTTGCGAGAGCTATATTTGCCGAGTCTTGGGCATTTCCCATTCGCTCGATATTATCCGAAGCTTGCGCTCCACGCCCATAGTGGGCAACCCCGACTGGAGAAAGAGTGAAGGTTTCAATTCCGCGCGCCTGCGAGCGAGCACGTGAGCCTACGGAATTGAAGTGAATGCTTATAAAAATTGCGTCCCTGTAGAGATTGGCAAGTTTGACTCGTTCCTGAAGAGTTAGGAAAACGTCGGTACTACGAGTCATGACAACTTTGAAGCCACGTTTCCTAAGGTTGTCTTGTAAAAGCTTGGAAATCTTCAGATTGTAACCGGCCTCGGTCCCCAGCGAATTGACGGCACCAGGATCTTTTCCACCGTGTCCGGGATCGATGATGACGGTATCAAAACCTTTCGCGGCCTTAATTTTGAAAGGCCGGAGGACTGGGTCAATCACCTTCTTGAGGTCCATGATTGAAATATGATAAGAACCAAGAGAGATCACAGCGTGGCTGAAAATAAATTTCACGTTGTTCATCAGGACCTCCTGGCCCCCCGCTCGGAACTTGAGCTCTACGTCGGAGTTTTTCAGGATAATGTAGCTTCCCGACTTGGTCATGCTGGTGAGATTGTAAAAATCTTTGACCTGTGAAAGAGGAACATACTTGTGGTTACGATACTCTTTAATTTGCCAGCTGACCTTTGCGGCGGAGGCCGAAAGGATTACTAAAAAGAGAATCAGGAAGATTCTGCATCGGAGGTTAAAGATTCTCATAAGATCAAAGATCTGATCAAGGTGTGCTGCCTGCTGATAGGAACTCAGTCCTATCTTGCCAAGTTGAAAAACACTGGGGAAACAAGTGATTTAGGGTGTTACTCGACTCCTGTGATGATGAGTGCGGTTTTTTCTAATTCGTCTCCCATCTTTTTTCCAATGAGATCCTGATAAAGTCGTGAGTCTGGAGTGACCACGGTGACGTCACACCCGAGGTATTCCGTCATAAGCCCGCCTCCGGTCGGTGCGAGTAGATAAAAGCAAATTTCGCCCTCCTGATCGACTTCGACTAGTGCTCCGGCTCCGATCACCTCTGTCATTTCGAAGGGGCTGGGCGCGAATCTCTTGAGGGTAGCGAGAGATTCCTCAGCGATCACTAATTGAGCGGCTTGTGCTTCGGCAAGGTAAGCTGCCTCAATCGCGCGCGTGTCGTATTTCCCCTCGGGCTTGGCCTCGTCACCGTTCGCGTTTTCGCTGGTTTCAGTGAGGGCTGATCTGGTGATTGCGATGTTTTCCTCCATCTGCCGAAGCAGGTTGGAGATGACGGTGTCCTTAGTCATTCTTCGAACGACGGGCTTGGACCGCTTTAGCGAAAGCTTTGAGAACCTCCTCGGTGGTTTGCCAGTTAATACAGGCATCGGTGACCGATTGTCCATACACCATATCGTCGGATATCTTCTGGTTTCCTTCTACAATGTTGGATTCGATCATGACGGCAGCGATGTCTTTGGCTCCGTTTGCCATTTGTTCGCAAAGGTCTGCAGCCACTCGAGGTTGGTTTCGGTAGTCTTTGTTTGAATTGCCATGGGAACAATCGACCATCAGCTGCTCGGGTAGATCGATCTCGCGGAGTTTGGAGCTAACTGGATCGATTTCATCGCGGGTGTAATTTTGGCCGCTCTTGCCTCCGCGGAGGATGAGGTGGCAAGCATCGTTTCCGGTGGT
This sequence comes from Akkermansiaceae bacterium UBA1518, assembly GCA_002323895.1. GTDB lineage: Bacteria > Verrucomicrobiota > Verrucomicrobiia > Verrucomicrobiales > Akkermansiaceae > SW10. The sequence goes on along the minus strand of DCQM01000184.1, from coordinate 107,550 downwards.
GGTGACGATTGCTGAGACGCCTTGCTTGGTGACAGAAAGGAAGTGGTGAGGCTTTGAGGAAGCTCCAATGGCGTCAAGTGCGATTTGGATTGAGCCGCCAGTGCCATTTTTAAAACCAACCGGCATTGAGAGTCCGGAGGCGAGCTCACGGTGGACTTGGGATTCGGTAGTACGGGCTCCGATAGCTCCCCAGGCAATCAGGTCGGCGACATACTGGGGAGAGATCGCATCAAGAAACTCGGTGCCAGCAGGAACTCCCATTTCAGCAAGTTGAAGGAGTAGTTCACGGGCCGTGCGTAAGCCCCGGTTTATGTCAAATGAATCGTTTAAGTTAGGATCATTGATGAGTCCTTTCCAGCCGACGGTCGTTCGGGGTTTCTCGAAATAGACACGCATAATGATATGAAGGTCTTTTTGATAGAGAGTAGCAGCTTCCTTCAGACGCATGGCGTATTCAATCGCTGCTGAAGGGTCGTGGATCGAACAGGGGCCCACTACGACAAGTAGTCGGTCGTCCTCACCTTTCAGGATTGCCTCAGCTCCTTTGCGGGCTGAAGCAACAAGCTGTGCTGCTGATTCGCTGAGTGGAAGTTGGTAGGAAAGAACAGCCGGCGAGATAAGCGGGTCGATACGGTCAATGCGGAGGTCGTCTGTGTTAGTGGTGGCCACGGGCGGAGTGTTTAAGGTTTTTTGAAAAATTCAAGAGTGGAGGTTTGTCAGATTGAACGATTCGGTCCAGATTAATCATTATGTCTAAAAGCCATAACAGGCAGCCGCCCCTGTATCGCGACCTCACTGCCGGGATGGTTCCCGACCAAGCTTGTAATTTTATCGATTCCACTGGGAGTAAAGAACTCGATACGCGGATTCTTGATCTTGCCAAATCAGTGGAGGGAGTAGATGACTTTTGCTTGCTGGCCGAGATGATTTCGACGGCCGTCGGAATGGCTCAAGGCTCTTCTAATCAGGCTGACTTTAAATTGGCGAACCGCGCTCTTAAGGAAATGAAGAAATCGAGTGAAATCTTTGGCCCTTTCCGGGGAAATCGTAAGGTTGCACTCTTTGGCTCGGCCCGGACCAAGCCAGAGGAGAGGGAATATCAAACCGCGGTTAAGTTTTCTCGTCGGATGGTTGAGGAAGGTTTTATGACAATTACTGGGGCGGGGCCGGGAATTATGGCGGCAGGTAATGAAGGGGCGACTGCCGATCATAGCTTTGGGCTCAATATATCGCTTCCTTTTGAAGCTTCCGCAAACGAGTTCATCTATGGAGATCCAAAGCTCATCGACTATAATTACTTTTTTACTAGAAAGTTGGCCTTCGTAAAAGAAGCAGATGCCGGAGTTGGGATGCCGGGCGGGTTCGGAACTCAGGATGAGATCCTAGAAGCCTTGACCTTGATTCAAACCGGTAAGGCGAAGCTTTACCCCATTGTCTGTCTTGATGCACCGGGCGGGACCTATTGGAAAGCATGGAAGCAATTTGTGGAAGAGCACCTTTTGAGATTGGGTTTGATTTCTGAATCTGATTTCTCACTTTTTAAAGTCACGGACGATGTGGAGGAAGCAATTCGTGAGATTACGGGATTCTATGCCAATTTTCATTCCTACCGATATGTCGGTGAACGTCTGGTAGTGCGTTTGCAAACCGCGCTATCGGAGGGAGCTTTGGAAGATCTAAATCAACGGTTTGCGGTAATAGTCAAGTCAGGTGAGATCGAGCAGGGATCTGCCTTAAAAGAGGAACAGAGCGAACCTGAGTTGGTCGACTTGCCAAGAATTATCCTGCGCCATCGCCGTCGCGATTTTGGGCTTTTGCGGGAATTTATTAATGCTCTCAATAAAGCCGAAGTAGAAAGTTGATGGCTAAGCAAAGGGTAGATGCGCTGTTGGTGTCGCGGGGACTGTGTGATTCCCGTGAGCAGGCGAAACGGTTGATTATGGCCGGCGAAGTCATGACTGGAACCGAGCGTGTTGCTAAACCAAGTACAAAAATCGCTGAGGATGCGGATTTATCGGTTAAGGAAAAGCCAAGGTATGTCGGTCGCGGGGGATTCAAAATCGAAGGGGCCTTGTGCGAATTTGGGATCGATCCAACGGGCTGGGTCTGTGCTGATCTAGGAGCTTCTACGGGAGGTTTTACCGATTGCCTGCTTCAAAAAGGTGCAGTGCGTGTTCATGCTATTGATGTGGGGACCAATCAATTGGTATGGAAGTTACGAAGTGATGAACGTGTTCTTTCTAAGGAGCGTTTCAACGCTCGTAATCTCACGGTCGAAGACATTGGGGAAAAGGTGAATTTAGTCGTGATGGATTTATCGTTCATATCCCTCACAAAGGTGTTGCCCGCCGCCTTTTCCATTCTTAAGGAAGGTGGTTTTATTATCCCTCTCATCAAACCTCAGTTTGAACTTTCACGAGAAGAAGTAGGGAAAGGTGGGATTGTGAGAGAGCCGGAGCTCCATCAAAAATCCGTTGATAAGATCCGGACTTTTATTATCGAAGAGCTAGGCCGAGAATGGTGTGGGGTTGTCACTTCGCCGATCACTGGGACGGATGGTAACGTCGAGTTTCTAGCGAAAATGAAGTAGTCAAAAGCTTCGCTTTTCGATGTGGTATGAATTCCTTGGGGGATAGATCTGAGCTAAGATTTTCCACTAGGGCACATGGAGTGGCGAAGATAGTTGGCGTCTGATTTAGGGTAGTGGTTACAGAGCGCAGATTAGATCTCTATGTTAAGGGTTACGGGGCAGTGGTCAGAGCCAAGAATGTCATCGTTGATTGAGGCGGATTTAAGTTTGGGGGCGAGGGATTGGGATGTGATCCAGTAGTCGATACGCCATCCGACGTTGTTAGCACGCGCGCCTCCACGGTAGCTCCACCAAGAGTAGGTGTCGGTTTGATCGGGGTGGAAGTAGCGGAAGGTGTCAATGAATCCAGCATTGACCAGTTCAGTGAAACCGGCCCGTTCTTCGTCAGAAAACCCAGCGCTTCTATGATTGGTTTTTGGGCGGGCAAGATCGATTTCTTGGTGCGCAACGTTTAGATCTCCGCAGGCTAAGACGGGTTTTCCTTCGGCTTCGAGAAGCTGTAGGTATTCGCGGAAGGCTGTATCCCACTCCATCCGGTAAGGGAGGCGGGCAAGTTCATTCTTTGCGTTTGGGGTGTAAACGGTGACGAGGAAAAAGCTGGGATATTCTAGGGTGATGACGCGACCTTCCTTGTCGCCCTCGGCGCTTTTTTCCGAGCCAATGCCGAGCCGAACTGAGAGTGGCTCGCTTTTGGTGAAGATAGCGGTACCAGAGTAACCGGGTTTTTCAGCGGAGTTCCAGTAAGTTTTGTAGCCAGCTAAATCCAGCGGGAGTTCGACTTGTTCGGGACGTGCTTTAGTCTCTTGTAGGCAAAGGATGTCTGGAGCGTGCTCAAGGACGAAGTCGGTAAAGTTCTTTTTAAGAATGGCACGTATGCCGTTGACGTTCCATGAGGTGAGTTTCATGCGGGGAAAGTGGCTGGGAATGGGTGAATGGACAAATGCAGAATCAAAAATCGGCTTGGAGATAGGGGGGCGGTAGGAATTTCTAGCTGCTAGATGAAAGATGGATCCTCCTTTCGGGGGCTCTATTGCCTTTAATATGCTCTTGAGGAATTTAGTTGGCTAAAATATTGATTTTCCGTGGAGCAAGCTCTGGTCGCTTTTTGAGTGAGAGGGTGAGAACGCCATCGCGATGGCTGACCTGGATCTTTTTGTCATCGACGTCTTCATGGATTTCGACTTTGAGTTCGAAGCGGAGAGCTTCCTGCTCATGTCGTTCAAAGTTGCCTTCAAGCTCCTTGCGAATTCCGTTGATCCTAAGGAGCCGCTTAGCAAGGGACACCTCAAGGTCATTTTTTTTGACGCCTGGGAGGGAAATGTCGATGTTAAAGCCCTCTTTGTGGGCGCGAGTTTTAAAATTTGGTCGTTCGGTTGGGATTGGAGTTTTCATGGTCTTATTTCTTTGAATTTTGAATTAGCAAATTTTGATTTTGCGAACCTTTGGCTCCTGATCGATGAGCTTTTTAAAACTGAGATCGAGAACGCCGTTTTCAAGTTTGGCGTTGATGCCGTTTGGGTTGATGTTTTTGGGTAGGTCGTATGAGCGCTCGAAGCTGGAGAAAAAAGCATCTTCTCGTTCACTTTTTGCGATGATGGTCAGCAACTTCTTTTCAAGAGAGATGGCGATTTCTTTACGAGTAAAGCCAGGGAGATTTAGCCGAAGCCGATAGCAATCCTTTTCTTCGTAGCGGTAAGCTCCAGAGGCGGGGGTAATGGGTGATGGGCTAAAGCTGCGGAGAGTTTGATTGAGGAAATCATCGAGATTTCCGAAGAAGCGATTAGGATTATAGCGGGTCAGATTCATTGATTTGGTATTGAGTTTTTTGTTTACATCTACCCTTCCTGGCAGGACGTAGACCAATTTCTCTAAAATCATTTCGAATCCTTTAACTACGGGCAAAAGATCTTTCAGTCGTTGTTCTTGAAACAACTATTAATTACAAAATGACGCAGTTGGGGTCAAATTGTCACGACGTTATGACGCGGTAAGTTTTTGGGCGAGCTTTGTAGCTTCAATAAGCGAGCTAACAGAGGCGATTCCTTGTCCAGCAATATCAAAGGCGGTGCCGTGATCGACAGAGGTGCGTACGATTGGGAGGCCTAGGGTGACGTTTACACCAAGGTCAAAGGCAAGTGTTTTGAGTGGGATGAGGCCTTGGTCGTGGTAGAGGCAAATGTAAGCGTCAATATCTTGTCTGATGGCAGGAAGAAAGGCGGTGTCGGGTGAAAGCGGTCCGACGATATTGATGCCTCTTGAGCGGGCTTTCTCAAGAACAGGAATGATGAGTTCAATTTCCTCGCTGCCAAAGAGTCCTCCCTCGCCGGCGTGGGGGTTTAGTCCTGGCATGGCGAGGCGCGCAGGCTGTCCCCTAATCGTGCTGATTGCCTTATGGGTGAGGGTGATGACCTCAAGCATACGCTTTTCTTCAAGAAGTTCCGGAACGCTGGCAAGAGAGACATGGGTGGTGACAAGAGAGCACGTGATTTCATCTGAAGTAAGCATCATAGCGTGGTCAGGTGAAGAGGTTTTTTCGACGAGGTATTCGGTGTGGCCGGGATAAAATTTACCTGCGCGATACCAAGCTTCTTTGTGGATCGGGTTGGTGATGACTCCGCTAAAAGTCCCGTCCATTGCTCCTTCGACAGCAGCCTCGAGGCAGGCGAAGGAATGTTCTCCGGCCACAGGTGAAATCTCACCCATTTTGATGGATTCGGAAAGGGGTAGATCAATCAGATGATCGTCTGAAAAGGGAAGCTGCAGTTGGGAGGCGATTCGCGACAGGTGATTGCCACAACCGATGACTTTAAGATTTGGGCAGGGTGGATTAGCGAGAAGTTTAATCACCAATTCTGGACCAATTCCAGCCGGATCGCCTTGGGTAATGATAAGTGGGTTTGGCATGTGCGCCTTTTAGTCTTGGTCTTCAGAAAGCCGGGCAAGAGCCATCATGGCGCGTGCTGGAGTGGCGGAATGTAGGGTAATGAGAGTGCGTCCTTTTTCGTTATCCTTGCGAGAGCCTCCATTGTCCATCGTGCTGATGGTAGCGACGTGGCCGATAGCATTGCCAAAAGTGTCTAGGACGGCGGATCCGCTGGATCCAGGGGCCCAGCGGCTGCTGACATTGAGTTTTAGGGCGCCAAGAGCTTTGATAGAATTTGGATCGTCTCCACGCTTCTCATTGTTCCAGTAGAAACGGTTTACCATGCCTTGAGAAAAGTATTGTCCCTGTTTCAGTGGGCGACTCAGGCAAAAGGCAGAGTCCCCAGGGGCAATCTGGTCGTTGAGTGGAAGATGGGTTGTTGTGGTTTCGATCTTGATGAGGGCGCCATCGATTTTTTTGTCATTTGCGAGAATCGAGGTAACCGGGTAAACCTTTCCAGAATGGTCAACCGCGATGAGCCCTCCTTTACGCATTTTTTTATTATCCATATTAATGACGTGAGAGCAGGTGCCTAAAACTCCATCGTCTGTAAGGGCATATCCCCCTGCGAGATTAATATGCCAATTGTCGCAGTCGTTACAAAGGTAAGCCCAGCCGACTCGGTATCCGCTCGCCTTAGCGCGCTCGGCAACCTGAGTGGGTGTGAGTGCATTTTTGTGGGCAATAGGAAGCTCTATCTTAATTGGGCAAGGAGACTTGATGAGTTCCCCGATAGCCTCAAGGCCTAGCAATTTCCCGTCTTGGAAGAGTTTCTCGGCCTGCTTGCTAATTCTTGTTTCTTCGGCGCGTATTCCATTACGAGATTGTTCAAAAATGGAAACCCCCGGGCCTTGAGCGTAAGACGGGATGATTAAGGTAAGAGCAACAAATATGGTCTTCATTTTGAGGTAAAGCGTCATGAACTGGTCGAGTTGTGAGCCGGAATGAAATTCATTACCAGCAGGTTTATAATTAAAGAAGAGCTGGCATGCGAGCTGCAGTAGAAATTGAGACAGGGCAGGGTTCTGTTTGTTGCTCTGCTGTCATTGTCGATTGTGTGTGCGAAAAGGGCGGCTCTTTGGAGCCGTCCTTTTCTTATTTTAGCCGGGGGAGCTTACCACTCGTAAAGGTTGATGCCTAGGTAGCCGAAGAGGCCGTTATCGAGGTCCTCTTTAAAAAGGGTGTCACCGTTTGTTTCGGCGCGTAATTGGTTAACGAAGTTTGCTCCAGCCCAAGCGGTGAGCCAAATTCCGCGCCTCAATTTAAAATCGATGCCAATCCCGGCGTTGTAGCTGGCGAATCCGTAATCAACGGAGTTTCCAGTATCATCCTCGATATTCCAGAGCCCTCCGGTCGGGAATCCGCCACCGCGGATGATAAGGTGATTGTTGATTTGGTGGGAAAGCGTGATTCGGGGGCCGAGAAGGGTGAAGGACCAATCTTTGGCGGGTTGCCAAGTGCATCCAAGCGCTGGAAGAACCATAGCATCGCCAAAATTCCGCACTCGTGCGGCTCCGAAGTTAAGCGAGAAGGCGTTGGAGAATTTGTATTGCGCGCCAAGGCGGGCCGAGTAATCGAAATCATCGCTGGTGATATCACTAAAATCGGTTGCGAGCTGACCGGAGATCTGGGCAAATAAAGACCAAGGGGAGTTTGCCGAATCGTAAATGAAAGAGAAGGGGACGATAAGGTCGTGCAGATGAGATAAATCTGCTCCGGAGGAGAAATCGCCCTCATCGATACGAGTAAAGCGGTAGTTTATTCCGTAAAAAAGTTTGAGCTCGTTGTTGAGCTCCTTTCTTAGACCGAATCCACCTTGCAGGGTGAGTTGTTCCCAGTTAAAGTTACTGCCTCCACTTTCCTCCGAGGCCCCTCCGAAGAGGACTCCGAAACGTCCGGGCATTGCCGTCATTGGTGAGCGATTTTCCGGCTCAGGATCAATTCTAGCGTTTACAAAAAGAGTGGAGGCCAGAAGGAGAGAGGAAAATTGAACTTTCACATGGTTATTGTGGCCTGTATTTGGAAATATCAAAGAGGAGTTCGTGGAGGTTAATTAGCTCAGGGGAAGGCAAGTTATTGGTCGAGCGGTTCAGGTGCGCCTGGGAAGAATATTTTTTCTAGCGCTAATTATTGGGCGTCCTCTTCGATCTTTGCTGGAGATATTTCATGTAACGATCTCTCTCTTTGAGAGAATCGTCGACCGCAGGATTAACGAAGGGATTGTTTCTCCCATACCTCGTCCAAGGGCCAGTTCTTGGAATTCTGGTATATTCGATGAAGCGCCAGTGCACGATAGCCTTATTGCCTATGCCAAGGTAGTCTCTGACAGCGGGGGAAAGGTCGATTCCTGCACCTTGGTTATTCCTGTTTTTAGGGCGTTTGTTACCGAAAACATATTGCCAGTCATCAGTCACGAAGGGGCCACAATCTTCCCATTGCGCGTAACAGACTCTTCGGGTTTTGGCGCAATAAATTTGAACCCAACGGCCTTTGCAGGCGGATTCTCCAGGTTTGCGATTGATCCGATTCCACCAAGGGATCACACGTGCTGCTTCCGGTTTGTGCATCCGATGGTTCAGGCAGTCGTTGTAAGGGAGCGCGACGTAAAAAGGGTTTTGCCCCGGATTTAAGCCGCGGGGAAGGTATCCGAGACGGGCCTTCGGGTCAGGGTTGTCAAAGCCTCCATAGTTTTTCTGCCAGTTGACATCCCACGAGGACTTATTGTTCGGAGTTGGGTTATTTTGCGTCGGTTTTTCCCCGATCCAAAAAACAGTCGCAGTAATTGACTTTCTCCAAGGGTATGAGGTGGTTTTTTGGAGTTTGAAGGGATTTTTTGGAGCAGGCACCACTGTGATCTTCGGCCAGTTCTGCCCTAAGAGCGGAAAAGCCAATAAACTTAAAGTAATGAATAATTTGATGGTCACCTTGGAAGCGCGGACGGATTTCCATATATTTTCAGTGATGAGTCAATCGTGGTCTGTGCTTGCAGGCGGGGCTTCGGCGCGTGAAAGTAGCCCCAGAACGAAATGCGCTGCTTTTACTCTTCTGAATTTTTCCTCGAATTACCCAACGGACACCCTTTCCCGATGGACAAATTCGAGGTCTCCAAGGATATGCTAGTGGGTAGTGGTATCGTGAAAGGAGAAGATATTGTCGAAGTGAATGAGGCTGATAGCCACGTTTTGAGGAGGGTTCACGATCATGACTACCTCTCAAAAATCTACTACGGGCAGTTGGATCGGAAAGAGCAGATACTTCTCGGATTTCCCGTGACCCCAAAGCTTTATCATCGAAGTGCGACTGAAGTGGAAGCGACCCGTCAGGCTTGTCATGCCGCTCTTCAGGATGGAGTGGCAGCTGTTCTCGCTGGAGGAACCCACCATTCGTTCCAGAACCGTGGTGAGGGATATTGTGTGTTCAATGACGTCGCCATTGCGATTCGGGACCTTCAGGTCTATCGCCCTGGAATCAAGGTTATGGTTGTTGATACTGATGCCCACCAGGGAAATGGGACTAACAGTATTTTGGCGGATGATCCGAATGTGTTCACCTATTCGATCCACGTTGGGAAGCATTCGCCGAGTAATAAGATCAATGGCTCGATGGATGTCGAGACCGTCCGCTATGTCGAAGGAGAGATGTATCTCAAGCAACTTTTTAACACCCTCGCTGCTGCGCTGGATGTTTTTTCTCCAGATCTCGTTATTTGGATTGCTGGCGCTGATAATCACCGCAACGACCGAATGGGGCAAATGTTGCTAGATTTGAAAGACTTTATTCGGCGAGACGAGGTCATTCTGCGTGCTTTCATGGGCAATCGGATTCCGGTGGCGATTCTTTATGGCGGGGGCTATAACCGACAGCCAGAATACACCGCTAAAATCCACCGCAACACCATCGCAACCGCAGCTAGAGTGGCTCGCGAATTGGGAAGATGAGAAGTTTTGCGATTGTCGGAGCGGGAGCAGTTGGTAGTTACTATGGTGGAAGGTTAGCTACTGCCGGGAATAATGTGCGATTTTTGCTGCGTTCGGACTATGAAGTCGTGAACAAACAAGGGCTTGTTGTTGAGAGTATCGATGGCGATTTTGAATTGCCTGAAGTAACTTGTGCTACAACGTCCGAGGAAATCGGGCCCGTCGACGTTGTTATCGTAGCTTGGAAGGCGACCTCGAATCATTCCTTTGAGGAAGTGATTCGGCCTATGCTTCATCAAGAGACTGTCATTGTAACTTTGCAAAATGGTCTCGGAAATACTGAGGCGCTCGGGGAGCTCTTCGGCATTAATCGAGTCCTTGGTGTCATGTGTTTTGTCTGCATTAACCGGATAGAGGCTGGGCTGATTCGTCATACCGGTGGTGGGATGATCGCGATGGGTGAAGCTGTTCCAGGTGTGACCGATCGTCTTCGTGAATTGGTTGCTGTTTTTCAGGATGCTAATGTGGTCTGCGAAATGGCCGAGAATTTTGCGGAGGCTCAGTGGCGCAAGCTAGTTTGGAATATTCCTTTCAATGGTCTTTGTATTACGGAGGGAGGTATTGATACGGGAGAGCTCCTCGCACAACCCGATGGTAAGGATCGCGTGCGAGAACTAATGTTTGAGGTTACAAGATCCGCAGCGTCCTTGGGCTTCGAGATTGAAGATGAATTCGTAGAATTTCAGATTGAGCGAACTTACCCGATGAAAGACTACCGGCCTTCCAGTATGATTGATTTCGTAAATGGCTCCCCTGTTGAGGTGGAGGCAATCTGGGGCGAGCCTTTGCGCCGTGCTAAAGCGGCTGGAGTGTCGACGCCAAGATTGGAAGAACTTGATGCCCGTATCCGTTCGATGCTGAAGCATCGCTAAGGCAGATCGAGTTCCTTTTTAAGTTGTTCGATGAGACCATTTGAGCCATCTTCGATTAGGTCAGCAACTAATTGAAATCCAGTATCGCCTCCGTAATACGGATCTGGAACTTCATGATGATGGTGTTGTAAACAGAAGCTTGTGAACATCTTTAACTTAGCCCGTTTTTCCTCGGTGTCGGCCAGCTTTAAAATATTTTTATGGTTTTCATTATCCATCACTAGGATGAGATCAAAAATCTCAAAATCCTGCAGGGAGAATTGGCGGGCATGCCCGGTGACTTTGTAGCCCCGGCGACGAATTGTTTTCGACATACGAGTATCGGGTTTGTTGCCTGAGTGGATTCCAATGGTGCCCGCGGAATCACAGTGGATATAGTCGGAAAGCCCGGCATTTTCGACCACTTGCCGAAAGATGTTTTCACCAGCTGGTGAACGGCAGATGTTCCCCATACAAACGAAGAGAATATTGTAACGGGTTTCCACAGAAAAAGATGTTATAACCAATAGTCTTAATTTAACAGACGAACAATCATGAGTGACTATGTTTTAAAAGATCTCGAGAATGAAGGTGATTTTGAAGACACGATGGATAAACTCACCCCAAATGATTCGATTTTTTATTCAATTGGGACCTCTTGTATTTTTTCTTTTGTAATGCTGAGTATCGCTGGCTGTTTTTTTTGCCGAAAAGATCTTTAGTCGCCCTCTCAAGAAGGTTGGGTTGCGAAGAATACTATGAACAACGTGTCACTGCATCAGTGAGGGCTGATTTGTGGTCGGGCCAAGTTGGCACGAACTCATGTGCGACGAAACCGGTGTAGCCGGTTGCTTTGATTGTTTCAATGATAGCAGGGTAGTAAAGTTCTTGGGTGGTATCGAGTTCGTTCCGGCCAGGGCAACCAGCGGTGTGATAGTGCCCAAAGTATGAAGAAAACCGTTTGATGGTCGCCATCACGTTGCCTTCCATGATCTGCATATGGTAAATATCATAGAGTAACTTAAAGCGCGGTGAACCCAATTTTTCACAAAGAGCAACTCCCCAGTCACTGTGATCACACTGGTAGTCAGGGTGGTCCACCTTTGAGTTGAGCAGCTCCATGATTAGAGTTACGCCGTGCTGTTCAGCAAGGGAGAGTAATGGTTCAAGTCCTTGGGCGCAGTTTTCAAGGCCTTCCTCTTCACTAAGACCTTCGCGGTTTCCTGAAAAAGTAATCACGTTTGGGATTCCTGCTTCGGCAGCCTTAGGGATGAGATCTCGATAGATCTCTAGCAACGTTCCATGGTGATCTGGGTTATTGAAAGCTTTCTCGATACAGCCAAGGCCACTTTCGTGTTCAGGGGCTGCGGTAACGGGGCAACCCAATCCTAGGCCTGCGATAAGCGCGGCTTCTTCGGGTTTAAGAAGATCGATTCCCTCGATTCCGATTTCTTGGCACCAATCGGCAAGTTTAAGAAGTGGAGTGTCCTCGAAACACCAGCGGCAGACAGAATGTTTGAAGCTCATTTAATTAGGTTCAGGACTAAAGGCCCGTGTTTCGAACCGCATAAGAGCGGGGAGGAAGGTGAGAGGAATATTTCCGGTGGGGCCGTTTCGGTTTTTGGCTAAAACAAGCTCGGCCTCGCCGTCATCTTCGTCGCGGTCGTCCTGATTATCGGCGTAGTAAACTTTCCGGTAAAGGAGTCCCACCATATCGGCGTCTTGCTCGATTGATCCCGATTCACGCAGGTCGGACATTCGAGGAACCCCGAGTGATGAACCGGTTCGCGCCTCGGGCCCACGGTTAAGCTGCGCTAGCACGATGACAGGGACGTTGAGTTCTTTGGCGAGTGCCTTGAGACCGCCCGAAATTTCTGCAATTTCTCTTTCACGGGAATTTGAGGCCTGCTTTGAGGTTGATTTCATCAGCTGGAGGTAGTCGATCGCTATGACACTAATACCCTCGTCGCGGTGTTTACGCCGAGCTTTCGCGCGAAGATCGTTGATGGAGATACCAGCGGTGTCGTCGATGAAGAGCTTTGATTTCGCGACTTCTTCAGAGGAGTCTTTAATTCGCTTTAGATCAGCTTTATTAGGTTGATATCCCTTTGTGAGTTTTTGAAATTCGAAACGTGCTCGGGAAAAGACAAGTCGTTGGACAATTTGCACGGTTGACATCTCGCATGAAAATACCATCGCAGGTTTGTCTGAAGTGATGGCAATATGCTCGATAAGATTCATCATAAACGAAGTTTTACCCATTGAAGGGCGTGCCGCGATGACGAACATATCTGGAGCCTTCAGTCCATTGATCATCTTATCGAGTTCGCCGTAGCCTGTCGTCATCCCCGAGATCCCACGGTCACCCGCCAGAAATTCTTGAAGGTAGACCATGACTTCGCTGACAGCCGTCTTCACATCCATCTCTTCGGTTGTTTCGCTCGCTTCTCTAATCTCGAGCACCTTTTGCTCTACACTGTCTAGGAATTCTTGGACATCTTCGGGATCATCGTAGGCAGTTGTGATAGACTCAGTACAAGATTTGATGATGTTACGCAGAATGAATTTCTCTTTTACGATGGAGAGGTGCGAGTCGAAGTGTGCGGCGGTTGGGGCGAAGGTGTAGATTTCAGTGATCGCGGAGGGTCCACCAATCCCATCGAGAAGGTCACGATCCATGAGGTGTTGTGACAGGGCAACGAGCTCCACAGTTTTGCCTGATTCGAAATGCTCGACGAGAACCTGAAAAAGTTTGCCATGAGACGGCATGTAAAAGTGGGCGGCAGTTAATTGTCCCTCAACGGCTCGGCCAATGTATTCCTCGGGATCCTGAATCATTGAGCTTAAGACACTTTTTTCGGGGCCAATCGCATGAGGCGGAGGAGTCAGCTCATCACGCTGATCCTTTTTTCCATCTTGAAGTTTGGGGCCATCCTTTTCTTCAAAAGGTGGTTTGTCTTCCTTAATCGCCATGGTGGGACTTTGCCTCAGAATCCCGAGGCTTGGCAATCTCGGCAACCTGTGAATAACCCTAAATCCCCATGTTTACTGGGATGTCGTCCGAAATTTATTTTTTGAAAGGAGTGCTTTAGCTTCTCCCAGAAGGAAGAGTGAGCCAGTGAGAAGAGTCGTGCGACCGATTGTTGCATCCAATGCGGAAGTGAGATCTGAATGAACTACGGACTTTACTTCGACTGCGTGGCTTTCAGGAGCAAGCCCGCGTTCGGAATTTACGGGAACAAAATGGAATTCCTCGGCAATTTCGGAGAGCTTGGAAAGAACGCCGTCAGTTGCTTTGTCTTCTACTGACCCGAAAATAATAGAAGCTTTCTTTTTGGGGAATTCTGTCTGCCAGGTTTTCACGAGAGCCTCCGCCGCGTGTGGGTTGTGAGCGGCATCTAAAATGAGGGTTTCGGTTATTTTTTCAAAGCGGCCTGGCCATTGAATGTGTTGGAGCGCGTGCTGAACCACGTCGAAAGAGAGATGAAGCCCAGCTGCAACAATTGCCTCGCAAGCAAGAGCCGCATTTTGTCTTTGGTGTTCGCCGGGGAGTGATAGCGAGTAGCCTAATAAAGGCCTTTTGATAAAAGTAAGAGGAGCTTGGGTTTGATTGGTGATCTGACGAATCGCTTTTTCGGCCTCTGGATCTTGAGGAGACGAGACAAGGGGCTTTCCCTTGATGGCGATCGCGGCCTTTTCTCGTGCAATTTCATCGAGCGTTGAGCCAAGCCACTTAGTGTGATCTAGTGAAATCGGGGTAAGGACGCAGACATCGGCTGGGATAGCGGTCGTCGCATCAAGCCTCCCACCCATGCCGGTTTCAAGGACAATAAGGTCGCATTCCGAGTCTCGAAAGTGTCGCATGCCAAGCGCGAGAGTCAGTTCAAAAAAGGTTGGATGATGCTCCCAATCAGACACGAGTTCGCGAAGCTCAGTAAGGAGGGATGCCGTTTTTTCCTCGGTGATTTCAAGGCCGTTGACACGCACTCGCTCACGATAGTCGATCAGGTGGGGCGAAGTGAAGAGGCCGCTGCGGAGTGCTAGGCCTTGGCCAAGGGCATCAATCATCGCGCACGTTGAACCCTTTCCGTTGGTTCCAGCCACATGGATGACCTTGGTGCGGTGAGAGGGAAAGGCGAGGAATTCACGAAGTAAGCGAGTTGGACCTTCCAGGCCCAGCTTGATGCCGAATGTTTGAGTGGCGTAAAGCCAGTCTAGAGCTTCCTGATAGTTCACGGTATTGATACGGTGATCAGAACAGATTGTTCGATGGGTTTTTGATGGAAAGAGTAAAACCCTTGCCCCGTATTCTCAAAGGAAGAAGTATTCGATCGCGCACGTTTTGATCATCATCGAATCCGAGCGTATCGCAAGAGATCTCTCCCAGGGTTGAATTAGATATTCGAAGCCTATTAGAACGGCCCCGATCTCGAGGATTTCGGTGGGGGTTTTACCCCCGGATGAGAGTGAGGACTGCGACATCAGTGACCCTTCCATCCTCTTTTAAGATTCTGGCGCATTCGTGTGCTGTTGCTCCTGTAGTAAAAACATCATCTATGATGATTACCTTTCTCGCTGTAATGGTGGATACGTGTTTTTTTCTTATTTGAAAGGCATCACGAAGGTTTGAGAGTCGTTGTTTTCTGTTGAGCTTGGTTTGGGTGTTAGTCGGGCGGATCCGCTTTATTGCTTCAATGTTTTCGTGGCCGCTGAGTCTGGAGAGTTCTCGGCTCAGCTCATAGGCCTGGTTGCCTTGTCGCCATTGTTGCCTCCTCCAGAAAAGAGGAACAGGAACCAAAATAGCACTTTTGAATGGGGCAAACCGAGGGTCTTTCTCAAGGGTCTCTTTTAGAAATAACGCTAATTCGCGTGCGAGAAAAAACTGGCGTTGATACTTGAATCCGTGAACGAGGCGAAAGGAGTGAGTTAATCCTTTGAGTGATGCCCGAGCGAAGGAAAAATCGGCGTTTAAACCATCGCAGTTTTGACAACGAAATTCGTCATTGATGTTTCCGTCAAAGGGTTCGCCACATTTTTTGCAAAATGGCGAAACAATTCTCGGCAGCTCATTTCGGCAATCTTCGCAAAGAGAATATCCATGTGTGAGTGATGCTTGGCAAATTTCGCAGACTGCAGGATAGAGGAGATCAAGAAAGCGGTTGAAGATTCCGATGGCGTTTCTATCTCTTTTCGACATGTATTACCCTAAGTCTAGAGCAGATCATGAGAGAAAGCCAGTAGAGTTGGTTCGTGGCTTCAGCCTCTTAGAGGTGATTAAGGACTGGGTTTCAATGTGGAAGAAAATTTCAAAGTTGGTTTTTGAATAAAAGTGAGAAGACTAGAGGCATGACGAAGCATCAATGGCGGGGTGAAGATGGCGATGAAATACGCTATTGGAGGGCCAACTATCACGGTGGTCGTTTTGAGCTTTATACTAAGGCTGGTGAAGACGATCGGTGGCAAAAGCTTGATCCGCCATCGAAAAAAAATTGGGAAGCCCTTCGCGATGTTTTGTGGCGGAAGTATCAGCGAAAGCGCTGTTCATGGAATCTAATTGCGAAGGTCGACAAAATGCTGGGTAAGCCGAATGAAGGACCGGGTAAATAAGTGGATCTTGGCGGATCATGCTCACTGCTGGCATCCTTTTACGGATCAGGCAAGCTGGGAGAGTGATCTTCCGGTGGTGATTTGTCGGGGTGAGGGGAGCTGGCTTTTTGATTTTGAAGGGAAGCGTTATCTCGATGCTAATTCTAGTATTTGGACGAATATTCATGGTCATAGCCATCCCGTGATTGTTGAAGCAATTCAGGATCAGGCCTCCAAGCTTTGCCACAGTTCTTACTTAGGGTTGGCAAATGACAAAGCCAGTGAGTTGGCTGAAAAACTTTGCTCCTTTTTTCCAGGTAGTTTGGAAAGGTGTTTTTTTTCAGACGATGGTTCAACCGCGCTTGAAGTGGCTTTCAAAATGTCGCTGCAATGGCGCCAGCAGAGTGAACAAAAAGAACGTACGGGAATTATTGCGTTTGAGAATGCCTACCATGGCGACACTCTTGGAGCGTCTTCAGTAGGTGGGGTTTCGAGATTTATTAAAGGTTATGGAGAAGCCGGATTGAATGTTTACCGCGTCGGCTCCTTTGACGATTTGCAGAGGTTACCAGAGGTTGTCGTTGAGACTGCTTCTGCAGTTGTGATCGAACCCTTGATTCAAGGCGTGAATCAAATGCGTCTGTGGCCGAAAGGAATGTTGGCGGAACTGAGAGCTTGGACCACACAGCATGGTATCCACTTGATTCTGGATGAGGTGATGACTGGTTTTGGAAGAACTGGTAAGATGTTTGCTTGCCAGAATGAGGAAGTCATCCCTGATTTCCTCTGTTTGGCCAAAGGTTTGACTGGCGGGACGATGCCCCTCGCCGCGACCCTGACAAGGTCTGAGATTTATGAAGGTTTCAAAGGCCCAGATAGAACCTTCTTCTATGGTCATAGTTATACTGGAAATGCCTTAGGTTGCGCGGTTGCGCTCGCTAATCTATCACTTTTTGAAACCGAAAATACTTTAGCGGGACTTGAAGAGAAAGGAGCCTATCTCGAAAGAGAGCTTAAGGGAATCCCGTGGATTCAAGGGGTTCGCCGGGTTGGTCTCATTCTTGGGTTTGATGTTGACGAATGTGGTAAAGAATTTTGTCTTAAACTTCGGGACCGTGGCGTGCTAACTCGACCGATTCTGAATACGATTGTCATCATGCCGCCGCTTTCGGTAACCATGGATGAACTAAAGTTCTTGATTAAAGTGATCCAGCTACAGCGCTAGTTTTGTATGCTGTAACCTGAATAAGGGGAATATCTGTGCGGGTATATCTGCTTAGTCAAAGTGCGGTATCTCAAGCTGTTTTGATTGTTTTTTGATCAATCCTTCTGGTCCGAAAAGCCAAGCAAGGAGGAACAAGAAGCCAGCGGTGGTGGCTATCATTCCTGAACTTGTCGTGTCGGGAAGTCCGAGGAGGGGTGGGATATGAGATGCTATTTGTCCGAGGATAGCTGATAGGACAGCGACAATGAGGCTGACGATGATCAAGGTAGGGAGATTTCGTGTGAGTAGAAAG
The DNA here is from genome assembly GCA_002323895.1 of Akkermansiaceae bacterium UBA1518. Classification (GTDB taxonomy): domain Bacteria; phylum Verrucomicrobiota; class Verrucomicrobiia; order Verrucomicrobiales; family Akkermansiaceae; genus SW10. The sequence continues at coordinate 90,106 of DCQM01000184.1, read as the reverse complement.
GCTGTTGCAGGTGGAACAATAAGCATAGCGATGACGATGATGGACCCAACTGCTTCGAAAGCTGCGACAGTCGTGACGGCTACCATCGTCATGAGAAGATAGTGCATGAATTGAGGTCGGAAGCCCAAAGTGTGGGCAAGGCCGGGATCAAAGGCTGCGAGTTTGAACTCTTTGTAGAAGAGAGCGATGATCAATACGTTAAAAAGGAGAGTTGCCCCGATGACGAGAGCGGCACGTGGGACGGCGAAGAAAGAGGTCTCATTCTCGAAGAGAGTGACCATATTGAGAGGGGTGTATTCGAGGGCACCATAAAGAACACAAGCGGCATCCAGATCAACATGGTCAGCAGCTTTTCGAATCAGGACAAGCCCGATTGCAAAGAGGGTCGTAAAGACAATCCCCATCGCCGCGCCGCGTTCGACTTTACCAAAGCGGGTTATCCATTGAGTGAAAAGTGCAGTGAGAATTCCGGCAATCGCCGCGCCGAGGAACATCCAGATATTAGCGCGTGATCCTGAGATGAGGAAGGCGATAGCTAGTCCAGGGAGAACCGCATGGCTGATGGCGTCGCCCATCATGCTCATGCGGCGAAGGAGGAGGAAAGTGCCCGGAAGTGCACACGCCATTGCGCATAATCCTCCGACGAGAATGATATGAAAATCGTTGGCGGTCCAATTCATTTGCAGAAATCTTTAGAAGCGTTTACTGAACCCGGCGAAGCAACCCAAGTCTCCCAAGCTATTTGAAGCGGTATTGTGACCTGCTAGAAAAAAGATAGTCTCTTGGTGATCTGTAATAGAAGTCTCAATGAGACAGGGGGTAGGGTGGATGATGTTCCCATTTTTCATGGTGGAGGGATTTTAGTTGTGGGTCTTGTTTGAAGTTCATGTTCAGTAGGTTCAATGGCGTGAGGTGAGTCGATAGTGGGTTTGGAAAGGTCGAGTTCAGCTTCAAGTTGATGAACGATTTCGGCACCGAGAAGGTGCTCGACCATGTCGGCATCACGGTCAACGTGAGTTGGTGCGATGTCGGCGTATTTAATGAGGTAAAGCTCCCAGAGTCGGTGGTTCCTAGTGATGCGAGAGGCTTCGCCAAATCCGGATTCGGAGAGTCGGAGTTCACCCGAGGGCTGGCGTTCAACGTGATCTTCGGAGCGTCCCTGACGGATCAGTCTTGGGAGTTCGCCCTTGCCCCAGTATCGGTGCTTCCGAAGTAGATCCATCGAGATGGGTAGATTTTTGAGCGGTTCACCGTTTTGAGTATTTTCGAGGATTTCGTAAGTTGAGCGTAGGAGGTGTTGGCGTCCGACTTTACGTTGCAGTTGTAGATGACGAAAGTAGCGTGGAAGGACACCACGAGCGGTGCCGAAGATCATGCTAAAGAGGAAAATAATGGCTGCGGCAATGACAATGATAGCACCCGCCGGAAGGTTAGAATAAAGAGCTGAAATTGAAACGCCGAGCCAGCCTGAAATAGCTCCAATGGTTGCAGAAAGAAAAAGCATCCATCCAAGTCGATTGGTCCAGAAGCGGGCGGCGGTTGGTGGGGTGATGAGAAAAGCGATGACAAGAATAAGCCCAACCGCCTGAAGGCCTATGACTGTGACCGCGGTAACGAGAGCCATTAAAATGATATCAAGCCAGAGTGTGGGCCATCCTTGAGCTGAGGAAAAATCTGCATCAAAGCAGAGAAGGGTAAGTTCTTTTAGAATCGCAATCGTGACTATGATAGTGATCAGAAGGATGATGGCGATGAGAACAAAGTCGGACCAAATCATGGAAGCAGTTTTCCCGTAAATAAAGCCATCGAGTCCGGCGGCGCTTTGCCCCGGGATTCGTTCTACCATTTTTAGAATTGCGACTCCGAGACCGAAGAAGACGGAGAGGACGATACCCATGGCGGCGTCGTCCTTGAGCCGGGTTGTTTTGCGAATCGCAAGAACGAGTAAAACGCCGAGGAGGCCGGTGATAGTGGCTCCGATGAGAAGGCCGGGTAAACTTTTTCCACTCAAGCCCATGGCTGCCATCACGGCAAAGGCGATGCCGATTCCTGGAAGAGTGGCATGAGATAGGGCGTCACCGAGGAGTGATTGCTTTCGCAATAACAGGAAGCTTCCGACGAGGCCCGCTGTGGCGCCTAGAAATGCTACGCCGAAAACGACTAAACGAGTGTTGTAGTGTTCGAGTCGAAGAGTTTCGCTAAGAAGTTCCCAAGTCATGGTTTGATCCTCTTAGGAGCGTCCGACGTTTTTGAGAGCTTGGGCGACATCGTCGAGAAGGTTGAGTTTGCCGCCGTAAGTTTTTTGAAGGTTTTCGCGCGTAAAGGTTTCACTGGTAGGGCCGCTGGCCACGACGCGCATATTGAGAAGAACAAGGTAGTCGAAGTATCGCGAAACGGTGGCGAGATCGTGGTGCACGCAGAGGACGGTTTTGCCTTTCGAGTTGAGTTCCTGGAGAAGCTCGATGATGGCTTGTTCGGTAGCGGCATCGACCGCTGCGAAAGGTTCATCCATAAAGTAGATCTCTGCCTCCTGAACGAGGGCCCGGGCGAGGAAGACTCGTTGTTGTTGTCCTCCCGAGAGTTGTGAGATTTGACGCTTGGCAAGGTGGCTGATTCCGACTTTTTCGAGAGCTTCAAGGGCCTGCTGTTTTTGTGATCTGCTTATTCGTTTAAACCATCCAAGTTTCCGGTAGGTCCCCATGGTTACGACATCAAGAGCACTGATAGGGAAGTCCCAATCGACACTTTCACGTTGTGGGACGTAGGCAATGAGGTCGCGTTGGTGCTCGTATGGTTTACCGTATACCAATGCCTCGCCTGAGGTTTTTGGAATTAGGTCTAAGCAAGCTTTGAGAAGAGTTGATTTACCAGCTCCGTTAGGTCCCACAATCCCTGCCAGAGTTCCTTTGGGAACGTTTAATTCAACATCCCAAAGAACGGGTTTACGATGATAGGCGACGGTGAGGTCGTGAACCGCAAGAGGAAATTCAGGTGGGTGTTCGGGGCGCATTTAATCGTTGAGCTTGTTTTGGAATCCTCCTTTGGGGGCGCTTCCTCCCAGGGCATTCACAATAGTGGTGATGTTGTGATCCATCATTCCGATGTAGGTCCCTTGATAGGTTCCAGCAGGCCCCATGGCGTCGGAGAAAAGTTCTCCTCCGATTTTTACGGTGTGGCCTTTTTCAGCAGCGCCCTCGATTACTGTTTTAACTGACTTTTCTGAGACGGAGGATTCAACAAAAATTGCGGGGATTTTGTTGTCAACGAGGTAAGTGACTAGATCGTTAATATCCTTTGTCCCAGCTTCAGATTCTGTTGAAATCCCCTGAATCCCACGCACTTCAATTCCGTAGGCACGTCCGAGGTATGAAAAGGCATCATGTGCGGTTACGAGGACCCGCTGCTTTTCAGGGATGGTTGGAAATACCATGAGGGCATAGGTATGGAGATCATTGAGATTTTTCTGATATTCTTCACGTCGCTTTTGGTATTCATCGGCATTTTTGGAATCAAAAGTTGCCAATTCATCGCCAATATTTTTAGCAACTTTAGACCAGATTGATACGTCCATCCAAAGATGTGGATCGGGGACGCTAGAACCAATAACTTGAATATCAATTCCTTCGGCTACTGCTGAGACAGGGTTGCCCTGATCTGCTCTGCTCTTGAGAATGGTTCCCATTTTCCCTTCAAGGAAAAGCCCGTTGTAGAGCACGAGCCCGGCTTTTTGTATCTTGTCGATCTCAGATTTGCTAGGCTGGTACATGTGAGGATCAATGCCTTCACCTATTAAATTGATGATCTCTTGATTGTCTCCTGCGATTTGGCGAGAGACATCGGCAATCATGCCAATTGTTGTGACGACGGTTCCATCGGTTTTTGCGGCTTCTTCTTTGTTGCTGCAGGCCCCAAAAAGGAGAAGGGATATGAGGAGGAACAATTTCTTCATGCGGGGAAGGTTACACGGGACTTTGAGTGATCAAAATAAAAAACTTGAATCGCCGCAATTAGGGTGCATGTGAGGATCATTTTGGCAATAAAAAACCCTGTAACCGAAGGGGTTACAGGGCGTGGAGAGAGTCTCCGAGCTTATCCAACGTAAGAGAGTGAAGCAGCTGTAGCTTCAATTTTGTCGTTGTTATCTAGGAGTTCCTTGATCGGGTCGTATTTGCCGGCCAGCAGCGCTTGGCGTGCAGAGGCAGGCATGTCCACAGGAAAAGAAAGATCTCCGGCGGTGACTGTCATTGCATCGAGATTAATTGATACTTCAAGTGCCGGGTCTGCAGCGCACGCCGCTTTTAGGATATCGATGTTTTCGCGGGTGGAGCTGACGCAGGGGAGCCCTAGGGTCGTCGAATTTCCGTAGAAGATCTCGGCAAAAGACTCGGCGATGATAGCGCTGAAGCCATATTTTGTGAGTGATTGGGGGGCGTGTTCCCGGGAGGAACCGCAGCCAAAGTTGATACCAGCGACGAGAATAGAAGCGCCGTTAAAGCGTTCGTCATTAAGAGGATGATCCGTCTTTTCGCCCGATTCGGGATCAAATCGGACGTCATAGAAAGCGTATTCTCCGAGTCCGTCAAAGGTGACACACTTCATGAAGCGTGCGGGGATGATACGGTCCGTGTCGATGTCAGCGCCTGGGATAGGGACCGCGGTACCTGAAACTTTTGTAATGGGTGCGATAGCCATAATTATAATTGGTTTATTCGTCTTCTTGTTCTCCGCGGGCGGCTCTGCGCTCGAGGATTTTTGTGAGAGCATTCTGGAATGATCCGACGTGCTTTTGAGCTAATTGCTGGCTGAAACCCATTATCTCGCCGGTGAGTGTAGGCATGACTTTAAGTGATTTTTGGCCTGTTGGAGTTTTGTAAAAGCTTATGAGTGCGGTGATCTCGTCGTCGGTGAAGTTTTTCTCATAGATCGCTTTCGTCTTAAATTTTAGCTGTGGGTCACTTGCGACTTTTGTCATGTAGGCTATGAAAGCGTCCTTAACTTCATCCATTTCTTCTTTGTTGAGATCTTGCCCGGCAAGACTTTGTTCAACCATGACAAAGCCCGCTTCACCGCTGTCAATCACGGTTTGCTCAAATTTCATGATTTTAAGAAGCTCATCGATCGGGACAAGCGTGGCAGATTCTTGAGCAGATGCTGGAAGAAGTAAGAGCGAAATGGCGAGTGAGAGAATGAATTTCATCTAATAGATTACTTATGGTTTAGGCCGCTGAGTTGTCTGTGACGTTGAATGTTTCCCGGGCGTCAGCGATATGGCCTTCGATAGCAGCTGCGGCCACCATAATAGGCGACATTAGGACAGTGCGACCGATAGGAGATCCCTGACGTCCTTTGAAATTTCGATTAGATGAAGAGGCGCAGATCTGATCGCCAACGAGTTTGTCTGGATTCATGGCAAGGCACATCGAGCAACCGGCAGCCCGCCATTCAAATCCGGCATCTTGAAAAATTTTGTCGAGTCCCTCTTTCTCACATTGGATCGCGGTGATCTGTGAACCAGGAACCGCAATCGCTTTGACTCCATCGGCAACCTTGTGGCCTTTTATTAACTTGGCAGCTTCCCGGAAGTCGGAAAGGCGGCCGTTGGTGCAGGAGCCGATGAAGGCGACATCGATAGGGATGCCTTTGATAGGAGTTCCGGCAGGAAGCTTCATGTAGGCGAGAGCTTCCTCAATGACGGCTTTTTCGTCGGTGTCTGCGGTAGCAGGGTCAGGAATGGACTCGTCGATGGAGATGCCGTGATCTGGGGAAATCCCCCAAGTGACAGTCGGCTCTATGTCTTCAGCATCAATACGAATAATATCGTCGAATTCTGCATCAGGGTCGGTGGCAAAAGATCTCCACTCTTCAACGGATTGCTCCCAGTCATCACCGGTCGGCGAGTAAGGGCGGTTTTTTAAGAATTCAAAAGTAGTCTCGTCAGGGTTAACGTAACCGCAGCGTGCTCCGCCTTCGATGGCCATATTGCAGACTGTCATGCGCTCCTCCATGGAGAAGTTGTCGAAAGTGGTGCCTGAGTATTCGTAAGCGTATCCGATGCCGCCTTTCGCTCCGAGCATGCGGATGATGTGGAGAGTGAGATCCTTGGCGTAAACTCCGGGACGAAGTTTACCGTTTACTTCAATTTTACGAACTTTGAGGGATTCCATGGCCATCGTTTGAGTGGCTAAAACGTCGCGGACTTGGGTGGTGCCGATACCAAAGGCGATGGCTCCGAAGGCTCCGTGGGTCGCGGTGTGAGAGTCACCACATGCAATGGTTGATCCGGGTTGGGTGATGCCCTGCTCGGGGCCAACCACGTGAACGATGCCTTGCTTGCCTGACTTGAGATCAAAGTACGTCACGCCGAAGTCATCACAATTTTTTCGAATCGCATCGATCATATCGGCCGCGAGGGGGTCGGCGGGTTCGTCCTGATTAATAGTGGGGACGATATGATCGATGGTGGCAAAGGTTCGTGAAGGGTATTTCACCTTCAGGCCGAGATCGCGAAGCATCCCGAAAGCTTGCGGGCTGGTGACCTCGTGAATGAGGTGAGTTCCTATAAAGAGTTGTGTGCGTCCATCACTCAGGGTTTCCACTGTGTGAGCATCCCAAACTTTCTGATAAAGAGTCTTTCCCATGGCAAAACCGCGATTGCTGCGCGGGACGGGGAAGATGTACGGAAAATTCCTTGAAAGCAAGCATCTCGGGCGCTTCTAGGCGATAAGAGCGCCTCCCGCAGCTGAGATGATCACGAGAGCCCAAACTGGGATGACTTTTTTGCGCAAGATCAGGAAGAAAATGCAAACACAGCCGAAATCGATCCACCCAGTCAGGGTGCTTTGATCGGTGGCCATGCGGAGGAGGGCAACTCCAAGGACTCCCACAACACCCGCGTTGGCGCCGTTAACTGCGCGTTGGGCCCAGCGTTTACCGCGAAGGCGTCCCCAAATCCTCATGGTGCCTCCAAGGAGGAGCATGCCGGGAAGGAAAACAGCGATGAGAGCGGCTCCAGCTCCAAGCCAGGGATTGTCAAAGATGTTCGCTTTGACTCCAAGAAATGCCGCGAAGGTAAAGACCGGGCCGGGAACTCCTTGGGTTGCTCCGTAGCCTCCAAGAAACACTTCATTCGGCATGTAGCCGCCCTCGACCATGCTTTCTTGGAGGAGGGGCAGAACGACATGGCCGCCGCCGAAAACAAGGGAACCTGCCCGATAAATTCCGGCGAGTGGACCACTATCGCCCATCGAGACAAAAAGGAGTAAAAAGAATACCACAAGAGCTCCCCAGCCGAGAAGACCTCGTTCACCGGTTTTTTGCTCTTCAATTTTTTCCCCCGCTGAGAGGGTGAGGATCCCGATGGCTCCAGAGATCGTTATCATCAAAATGGTCATCCATTGATAGGAGAAAACCCAGAGGGTGACGAGAACGAGGAAGGCTAGAATGATCCGGCGAAGGTCTGGGGCGAGGCTTTTTCGCATTCCGATAAGGGCGCCGGTGACGACGGTGAGAGCGACCAATTTAAGTCCGCGAAGTGCTCCTTGGGCCTGATCTCCCGATAGGTCGCCGATCCCAAGGGCGACTAGAATGAGAACAAGAGCGGAAGGAAGGGTGAAGCCAATCCAGGTTGCGAACCCACCGAGTAATCCAGCACGTTCATAGCCGATGGCTGCGCCGAGTTGGCTGCTCCCCGGGCCCGGGATAAACTGAGTGAGCGACATGATTTCGGCGAAGCGGGATTCAGGAATCCACTCGAGCCGCCCGACGTATTCTTCGCGGAAATAGCTTACGTGGGCTACTGGTCCTCCAAACGAAGTGAGGCCCAGCCGGAGGGCGACAAGAAAGCATTCGATTACGGCACTCATTGAACTCTGAGCAGATCACAGGAGGCATGACTGTCAATGGCAGGCTTGAGGCAGTCACGCATTTTTGATCTCGCGAAGTATTTTACATTGAGGGAAGGTTCGGTCGTGAATACCTTTATTGCGCCAAGCTGCTTTCTGCTCGCTTTGGTATCCTGTGGATGGGATTCGGAGTCAAAGCCCTCTGAGACAGGTTCTTTGGTAGGGGTGAACAATCTTTTCGGAGAAACGCAATTGGCAGGGACTGAGGCTGGATTCCGTAAAAGGAAGGCTTTTTCGGGTCGAGTAACCTTCCAAGGTTTAACGGGGTCACAGCTGTCTCAAATCCGGGTGATTCCGGAAAGCGGAAGTTGTTTAATCGAGCCTAGTAATAAGAGCTATGATCAAGTTGACGGACTTTGGGTGATGGGAGCTCAAGGGAACAAGTGGTTCAAGATCCCGGACCACAGTGAAGCTTGGGTGGGAGAGGCGCCTCGTAAATTTGAAGGAACCGCTCATCTTCTATCTTTAAGAATTTATTATCGAAGTAGTCCTATTCTACACTTCGTAGGTGCAATCAGGAAGGGGCTCAAAAATCCAGGCTGGGTAAGTAATTCTGGATCGACTAGAAGTCCTTTGCCTTCACCTTGGTAACCCCTCTACGCTAATCAATCCCGTTATGAAGATTTTTCTTTTTTTATTGTCTTTGCCCTTTTCGATTCAGGGAGAGCTCCGGCTCAATCAGATCCAAATAGTAGGAACGCACAATTCGTATCATGTAGCGCCGACCTCGGCGCAAATGAATTTTCTTGGGATGTTCAGTAAAGAAGCTGCTACGGCTTGGGACTATACTCGGAAGTCTTTGGATAAGCAGCTTGATAATGGCCTGCGGCATTTCGAACTTGATGTTTATGCCGATCCCAAAGGCGGCCTTTTTTCAAGTTCGAGTGATCCGATTGATAGTCCGCTGCGGAAACCAGGCATGAAAGTGCTGCATGTACCGAAGCTCGATGCAAAGTCGATTCATCTGACTTTTAAGAGTGCGCTTGATTCGGTAAAGAAATGGTCGGATGAGAATGTCAATCATTTGCCAGTGATGATTTTGGTGGAATTGAAGGATCGCGCTGAAAACCCTTTGGGTCCTAAGCCATTCAATTTTGACCGGGCTCAGATGGAAGCGCTAGAGAAAGAGATTCTTTCGGTGCTTGATCTAGAGCGTATCATCACACCTGATTTCGTAAGAGGGGATAAAGAAAACCTGCGGGATGTAATCATTCAAAAAGGTTGGCCAGTGTTGGGGAAATGTCGGGGGAAGATCATGTTTTGTCTCGATAATGAGGGAAGTCATCGAGATGAATATCTTAAGAAAAACCCGAGTCTTGAAGAACGGCTCTTGTTTGTAAGTGTGGGGCCTGATCATCCAGCGGCAGCCTGGATGAAGCGGAATGACCCAATTGCTGGTTTTCGAGAAATTCAGCAACTGGTCAAAGCGGGGTTCATGGTTCGGACGCGAGCCGACACCAATACGGTTGAAGCCCGGACCAATGATAAGAATCGTGCGAACAAGGCGCTCGCGAGTGGGGCGCAGTTTGTGAGTACGGATTTTCCGGACAAGGTCCCCCGAATTAGCGAATACGAAGTGAGGCTCCCTGGTCGGGTGGTGGCACGAGCCAATCCAGTTTCACTACCTGATTTGAAGGGGCAAGCGATCAAGTAGGGTGGTTCTTGAAGATCCGCGTAAACCTGTTCATTCTCTGGCGTGCAGAATCGTTTTTACCAGGCCTTTGATACCGAGCGTGCTTCGGGCTACGATACCTTGGATGATTTTCGGTCGCCTTTTCAGATTGATAGGGACCGAGTTTTGCACACTACAGCATTCCGTAGACTCCAGAGTAAAACGCAGGTCTTTTGGAGTGGGGAGTATGATTTTTACCGTACTCGACTGACTCATTCGCTGGAAGTTGCCCAGATTGGCAAATCGATCTGCCATTGGCTAAAGAACTCAAGCAATTTTCTGAATGATGATTTTTTTGTCGATGAGGATTTAGTCGAGGCTATCTGTCTTTCACATGATTTGGGGCATCCACCTTTTGGTCACGCCGGTGAACGATCGCTGAATCATTTTATGTCAGGCTATGGTGGATTCGAGGGGAATGCTCAGACATTGCGACTGCTTACCCAAAGAATCTTTTCGCAAAGCCGAAGGGGAATGGATCCGTCACGAGCCTTTCTAGATGGGGTTTTGAAATACAAATCACTGTGGTCTGAGCTGAGGGTAATAAAAGGGCAGTTGCCGAAGAATCACTTCCTTTATGATACGCAAAGCGAGGAATTAAGTTGGGCCATGGCTGGGTATGATTTTCCAGCCGAACTACCACCAGGTGACGAGAGAGATAGTTTTAAATCCATCGAATGTCAGATCATGGATTGGGCTGATGATACTGCATACTCGCTCAACGACCTTGCTGACTCGGTGAGAGCGGGATTCCTCACGGTGGAGAGGATCGAACGCTGGGCTGAAAGTCGAGGCCACGAAGTTTCGGATGAGTCTCCACTGGGCGGACTTTTGAAAGCGATTCGTGGGCAACGTATCGAGCCTTTTGTTGGGAAGCGCATAGGGAAATACATCCAGTCGGTCACTTTGGTCTCGGCTACCAATTTGCTGAGTGGAACCAGTCATCGATATGCTTTGGATTTGGTGATCGAGCCTGGGGTGCGGGCAGAGAGTGAGTTGTTTAAAAGTCTTGCTTATGAGGTCGTGTTTTTGTCTCCCCAGCTCAAGCAGCTGGAACACAAGGGGAGCTACATGCTGAGGCGTTTATGGGAAGTGATGGAGAAGCGCTATGTCCTTGGGGAGACGATTGATGGACAGGATTTCTCGCTATTACCAGAAGCGGATGCTGCTGAAATTGCGGAAGCGGAAACTCCGGGGAAGAAGGCCCGTCTGGTTTGCGATTTTCTGGCAGGGATGACAGACGGTTATGCAGCCAGAACCTTCCGAAGGCTCTTTGAGCCGGGGTTTGGTAGTATTGGTGACCTTGTGGGTTAGATGCGGCTGGAACGTTTAGTTGGAAAATGGGCCGGTGCTGGAAAGCGTCGGACTCGCGAGATATTCGAGTCTCGAAAAGTTGTTTTAAACGCTCGGATTTGCGAGGATGGCAAGACCCTGATCGGAAGATTTGATCAGGTGGAAGTCGATGGCGCGGTTGTTCAAAACGAAGTGCCTCGATACGTGATGCTTCACAAGCCTCAGGGTATTGTGAGCGCGACGAGCGATCCCGAGCATCAGACCGTCATCGATTTGATAGGGGAAGAGTGGGCCGGCAGACTTCATCTGGCGGGGAGGCTAGATCGCTTCACTTCTGGGCTGATGATTCTTACGAATGATAGCTGTTATTCTGAGTCACTCACTGATCCTTCGAAGAAGGTTGGGAAAAGATATTTGGTCGAGGTTGATGGTGAAATCGGATCTGAGGTTGTTTCGACCTTTGAGGCAGGGATGTGGTTCGCTAAAGAAAAGGTGATCACGGCACCAGCTGTCGTGCATTTGTTGAGCCCAAGCAAATGTCGGCTCACGATTTTCGAAGGTAAGCATCATCAAATTAAAAGAATGTTTGCCAGCTTTTCTCTAAAGGTCATTTCTCTTCACCGCGAGGCAGTTGGTGATCTTGAGCTTCTTGATGAGCTTGAGGAAGGGCAGTGGATGGAGTTTTCGCCTTCTAGGTGATCTATACCGCATACCCAAATTGGGGTAAGGTTTTCATGGGTTGTGGCTTGATGATGGTAAAGGTAACTCTAGCCTCCTTTAATGAACCTGAAGTGCCGCCGCTTACTTTTCCTTGTTACTGTTCCTGGCTATTTGACTGCAGCTGAAGACCCTCTGGCCGGAATTACGAAAGGTCTTTTTAATGGGAAACGTCCTGCGGATGCGGTGCAGTTGGTTGGGGAGCGAGGGCATATGCTCGTTCCTGAGTCTAAGAAGGTGAAGAGTCAGTGGGTTTTTGATGAGGGTGTCCTAACCGCTTCTCCGAAGTGGGACAGCCTCGTGACTCCGGATGTGTATTCCGACTTCCGCATGCATGTGGAATTCAACGTAAATAGCGTTCCAAAAGTGGATGCTGAAAAGAATGGGAATTCAGGGATCTATATTCAGAAAAGGTATGAACTTCAGATTTTAAATTCACATGGTGTTTCCGAAGAGGATTATAAGGCGAGTTATGCCGGAAGTCTCTACCGCCAAAAGAAGCCAGACCAGTTAGTCTCGAAACCAGCGGGCGAGTGGCAAAGTTACGATATCGTTTTTCGGGCGGCTCGGTTCGAGGATGGGAAACGGGTTGATAACGCTCGTATTAGCGTTCAACAAAATGGAATTCTTATTCACGATGACTACGCTCTGACCAATAAAACAGGTGCGGGTCAAAAGGAGGGGCCGGCCCCAGGGCCGATCAAATTCCAGGGGCATCACAATCCAGTAAAGTTTCGTAATTGTTGGATTCAGCGGCTCGAGCTTGATAAGGTCAAAGAGGAGGACGCTGCCGAGCCGAAATAGAAGAAGGGCTACACTTACATCATTCCATTTGGCGAGATTCCGGCGGTAAAAAACCCGCTTGCGCTACGTTTTGATGGAAACGGCCGAATGTGGCCTTTCGAGAGGCCTTCCTTCATGCCAAATGCTAATGGCGAGGACGCGCCGACTGGACGGACTTCAATTCACGAAGATACCAACAACGATCGTGTTTATGACAAGACGAGTGCCTGTCCGCAATCTTACTTCAAGTCTGATGGGGCCAATTAAAGTGAATGGCAAAAAATATACTCCCGCGGCTGTCATGCCCGGTTTGAAAGATGCTCCACAGATTGATAACACTGACTTGGCTGATGTTTCAAATCTCATCAGACATGCGTGGGGAAATAATCAATCGGTAATGAAGATCAAAATCGTCAAGGCAACGCGAAAAAAACTCAAAGGGCGCCAGACAACCTTTACGCCAGCGGAGCTGAAAAAGGTTTTTTCATAATTTATCGTTTTCGTGTTCGCCCGGTTTTACGGCGTGGGCCTTTGTTTTTAAGCTTGGGCTTTTTGTGCTGGAGCGGCTTGGAGCTGGTTTTGTTGCTCTGACCCTTTTTGGATTGAGTTCTAATCAAGCGGGGTTGTTTGTCATAGGTGAACCCCTCTGCGAGAAGATTTTCTAGGTTTCCTTTGGCTAGCTTCTTCAAAGATTCCAAGCGGTTTTGATCGCTTTTGGTAATAAAGGTGGAGACTTCAGATGAACACGATTGAACGTGCTCGAGATAATCCGAGTCAATTTCGTGGACGTCGAAATGAATAATCGTAGCAATACCCGAGAGATTGCTTTCCCGAAGAATCGATTCGGTGGCAAAGAGAACGTCAATAGAGTTGTTTTTAAGCTGACTGAGTAAACGTTCACGAACTTCCGGTTTTTTATTTCCGGAGATATTTTCGGTCGCAAAATCGCGCCGACTTGCGGCAGTGTTAAGGGAGTGAAGTGTTTCCTTGCTTCGGACGAAGACGAGGACAGGCGACTCAAAGATCGAGTCCGAGAGGAGGTGGAGAAGAAGGTCTGCCTTTTGATGGTGGAAGATCTCGTAAGCAGTTTGACGAACAGCTGGCATAGGATCGTGTTATTTGACAGTGTTATCGGTTCCAAGAAGGTCATTGATGGCTTTGTTGGCAACGCGGACGATATATTTGTTGGGTTGGTTTTTTAGAGCTTTTTGCAGAGCTGGAAGAGCGGGGCGGGCCTTCTCGTCTGCTTCATCTAGGACTATGGCGGCGTGGAGACGAGACCATTGTTCTGGGGATTTTAAAGATTTGGATAGTTCGCTTAGGGCCTTCTTCTCATTTGTTTTCAATCGAAGAAGGGCGCGAGCTACGGCGATTCTGACAATCGTGGAGCCTTCCTTTTCTAATATTCCGAGGCAGGCAGTCGTAGCCTCTTTTGAATGTTTTCCAACATTCCCGATGCCGGTTGCAGCCCAAAATCGGACGGCAGCATCTTTATCTTTAAGGCCCTTGAGAAGTTCTGGAAGAGCTTGCTCGCCTTCGGACGCGAGGGAAGCCATGCGGCCCAGTCGCTCGGGGAGCGTTTTATCCTCAGTTTGGGCGAGAATGTCGTAGCGGGAACCGGCTTTCTTTTCGCGAAAAACCATCTCGGGTTCGGGGATGAGACCGAGGTCTCGGGTTTCTTTGATCCATTCCTTGTGAACCTTTCGAAATTTCTCGAGTTGGTTTTTGTGCTTGTGATCGTTTGCGAGGTTGTTGATTTCGTGGGGATCATTTTGGAGATCGTAGAATTCTTCAACCGGCTTACGATCGGCCATGAAGAGTCTCATAGCTGATGGCATTTTCCCGGTAGCAGCAACGCGTCGAAGTTCCTTCATGGTGGCCCCTTTTTCGGGAGTGTTCATATACTGGTAGTAAGGCTTAAGTGGCTCGTAGTTTCGAATATAGCGGTAACGCTTATCGCGGACGCTGCGGATGATGTCGTATCTTTCATCCATGCGGTCGCGGGCTCCATAGATGTAATCGCGGGGGGGAGAAAGATTCTCTCCAAGGAAAGCGCGTCCTTGTGTGATCGGTGGGGCTGGGAGGCCAGCGAGATTGAGTGCTGTAATTCCTAAGTCGAGGGAGCTAACTAGCTGACTATCGATAGTTCCTGGTTCCCCTTGGCCGGGATTTCTAAATTTCTTGGGGATTCTTACAATAAGGGGAATGCGAGTCCCCGAGTCGTAAAGCCAGCGCTTAGCGCGGGGAAGGCCGACACCGTGATCGGACCAGTAAACAATGATAGTGTTTTCGTAGAGTCCGGCCTCCTTAAGAGCGGCGATATGGGCACCCACCCACGCGTCCATGGAGGTGATGAGTTCATAGTTGCGTTTCCAGTCTTCGCGAACCCGGGGAGTATCTGGGTAATAGGGTGGAAGAGTTTTTAATTTGGATGGGTCTTGTCGTTCACCTGATGAGAGGTTTTTGGTGATGGCCTTGTATTTTGATTCCCCTGCAATCCCGCTTTCATGGCAGCCAGTGAAATTGAATACAGAAAAGAAAGGAGATTTTCTATTCTTTGAGTTCTTCCAATGGGCTTTGCTGCTACTAAAATCCCACGTCTCTTTGGGTGCTTGAAATTGGTAATCTGTTTTTGAGTTGTTGGTGCAGTAATAGCCGGATTCTCGAAGGTAGACTGGAAAGGGTTTGATAGAGCCCGGGAGGATAGCGCTACTCCGCATGTGCATGGTACCGATGGTCGTTTGATACATGCCAGTGATAATGGTGGATCGGCAGGGTGCGCAGACTCCAGCGGCGGTGAAAGCATTGGTGTAACGGACTCCTTCCTGAGCTAGCTGATCAAGGTGAGGGGTGATAGCATTTGGGTCACCATAGCAGCCAAAGTGGGCATTGATATCTTCGGCTGAGAGCCAGAGGATATTGGGGCGTTCATTCGCATGCAGAGTCGCGTAGACGCAGAGAATCAAGAGAAAGATAGATTTCATTTTGAGTGGTTGCGCTATTTGTTCGTAAGGTCGATCGATCCGTTAAGGGGAGTGGTTATCGGTTTTGGAGATCGTGGCCGGAGTGGCTTTTTAATACTGATTTTTGCCAAGCTGTGAGCTGCTTCTGCATTCTGAAAAATTGCTTAGCTTCTTTCTCGTTGAGTGTTTCGCTCTCCATGGGATCTTTTGAAAGATCATAAAGCTCCCAAGTGGTTTTCTTCTTGCCGTAAATGGCATGAATTTTAAAGGGCCAAGCGAGAAGAGCGGCGTGTCCATTTTGATGGGAGTTAGCAGTGTATTTTGGAAAAATATTGACGTTTTTAAAAACTCGTTCTGGAAATGGATTAGGATCGCCCCCTTGTTGTGCTTCCATGAGTTTTTTAATAATGAGGTCACTCCGGGTTGATTGTCCTACGGTAAAATTATGCCAGAAGCCGATGGGCTTGGAACGTTTACTTTCTTCTCCTTTGATAAAAGGGAGAAGATTGATCCCATCAACTGGAGTTTGATTTTCAACTTTGATCTTCGTCAAGGCGAGGAGCGTTGGATAAATATCGGTCGAGCTTGTAGGAGCGGATATGCGGGTTGGTTCGAATTTAGACGGGTATTCGATGATGGATGGAACGCGAAGCCCACCTTCATAAACCGAGCCTTTCTTTGCTCGACCACCGGAGGATTCCTTCACGAGCCCGCCGTTGTCTGACGTGTACCAGAGGAGAGTGTTGTTTGCGATTTTAAGATCTCGAAGGGTCCTACGAAGTCTCCCTATCTGCTCGTCAATTAAGGTAATTTCTTGATAGTAGGGGGCATGGGGCTGCCCCTTGTAGAGGTCGGGATTTGATGCGGTCTCTCGATGGGGGAGATGAGGCGACGGGAACCAGATGACGGTGAAAGTTGGCTGTTTGGAGCTGTGAGATTTCAGATGAGTGAGGGCGTGATCCATCGTGATGACGGTGCCTTGGCCTCGAAATTGCTGGAACTTACCGTTAAGAGAGAGATATGGCTCCCGGTCGAAGAAATTTAGCCCGGTGAGCCAGTGGTCGAAACCTTGACCGCCCGGCGAGGTGGGACTCTCTTTCTGAACTGATCCGATGTGCCACTTGCCGAAGTGAGCGGTCAGGTAGCCGTTTTCTTTTAAGGCTTCGGCGATGGTGGTTTCATGAGGGCGGAGATAGTGTCCGTGGTTGGGAACGTTAACACGGACGGGATTGCGCCCGGTCATAACGCTAGCGCGGGTGGGCGAGCAGACGGGTGCCCCAGCATAGAATCGGTCGAAGATGACCGAATTTTGAGACATGGCGTCGAGGTTGGGGGTCTTTACATAGGAATGACCGGTGAATCCGCAGTCCCCGTAGCCCTGATCATCGGCCATCACGAGTATGATATGCGGCTGTTCGGCGGCTGGTAGAGAAACGAAGACGCAAATAAAGAAGAGGAAAGTTTTCATCGATGGCTCTTACTATTTGAAGTGGATCCAGTCGAGGTTTGCGAGATGTTGTTTTCCTGGATTTGTGAAGGTGAGGCGAAGGTCTACGAGCTCGTCTGGTAGGTCTCTGAGGGGGGCAGTTATTTCCTCCCATTTGTCCCAGCCACCAGTGGGTTTAATTTCGGCGACAGCAACCTTTTTTCCATTAGCGGTAAGTGTAATCTTTGCTCCCGCGCCCCCCGAGGCGTAGCGGACGGTGAAAGTTTTACAGTCTTTAATCCGGAATCCGGGGTATTCGATCCAGTGAGAGTGATTAATTGCTCCAACGAATTTGATGCCCTCACCATCGAAGATTTGGGGGCCTTTGTGAGAGGAGAAAGTTTCAGCCTCAATAGTGCGCGGGTGGAGTCGAATTGAAGTGCCTCCTGAAAGTGGCTTGGCTTTGCCTTCGTGTGCCCCAAGGTCGGTGAAATTTGCGGATAGCTCGAGTGATTGATTTACACTTGATGGTGTCATATTCCCCTCAACTCCGCGAGAGACTTGCGGTGTGTTCTTCTTGGAAAGGGAGTAGATCCACCGGACCATTGATGCGACTTGATTACGCTTAAGATTTGGATGCGGAAGCATAGGGATTTCGCCCCAGATTTTCGAAGAGCCTTTTATGACCCTCTCTACAGAACTATCAAATGCTGCTGGATTTCCTTTATAGCGCTCGGCGATGTCGTTGAACGAAGGGCCGATCAGTTTTTGTGAAGCATGGTGGCAATTGAAGCAGTCGGAGGCACGAATGGCGGAGAGGCCGGGAGAGACTTTAGCGAGAGGGGCTAGGGTCACTACGGTTGAAGCGAAGGAATTTGGTTTCAACCCAGAATTACCTTCTTCGTGGTCTTGGATAGCAAGGCGATATTTAACAGGTTTTCCAGGGGTGAAAAAAGATCCGTCTAGGGGTGTTTCGAAGGCAAGCTTGGGCGGGGAGTTCCCGGCGCTGACGTATTGGGTGAACTCATTGGTAGCGCCCTGCGCATCTGTAGTTTTTAAGGTGATGGGGTGGTCTCCGGGCTCAGTAAAAATAAGCGTAGTTTTTGGTTCAGTTGAGATGGTCTTTCCATCTTTGAGCCAAGTGAATCTTAAAGTTGTGCCTTCAGGATCTTTGGAAATAGAGCCATCAACTTTTATCTTGAGGGGGAGAGGGCCATTCTTTTTGTCGATTGTAAATTGTGCGACTGGGTCGAGGTTCCCATGCCGGTAGCTAATGTGGAGAAGTTTGGCGTCCTTGTTATTTCCCCATGTAGCTCCGTAATCAATGAACCAAAGAGTCCCATCGGGTGCAAAAAGAGCGTCGGAAGGTCGTTTGATTTTGGCAGGGATTGAGAAGTCTTCGATACCGACAAGATCCTCATTTTTATCAAGTCTTCCCCACTTAATGAAAGGACGGTGCCAGTCCCAGAAAAGGAGGCAATGATCAAACTCTTTAGGGAAACCTCCGGTTTTCTCGAATTTGGGATTGTAGTGAAAAACGGGGCCAGCGCAGGCAGTACGGCCTCCTTTTTTGAGCTCAGGGAATTCTTTTGAATCTGCGTAAGGATAGAAGATTAAAGCTGGCTGAGGTGGGGGGAGATCTTTTCGACCGGTATTGAGGGGTGAATCATTAATGGGCTTTTGAAGGTTGAACTTCTGACCGACTTTGCCATTGGTGAAGTCGACACGCGAGTAGGGTTTGTTGTCGGCGATGAAGTAGGGCCAGCCGAAAAAACCAGCTTTACGGGCTTGGTTAATTTCGTCGTGTCCGCGGGGTCCGCGAGGGCCATCTTTTCCGGCATCGGGTCCAACTTCCCCCCAGTAAAGGTGGCCTGACTTAGGGTCGATGGAGAATTTCCAAGGGTTGCGGCAGCCCATCACGTAGATTTCGGGGCGTGTGCCTTTGGTTCCAGGAGGAAAGAGGTTTCCCTCAGGTATGATGTAACTTGCATCAGGCTTCACCTTGATGCGAATCAATCCGCCGCGAAGATCGTTTGGGTTGGCGGAGGATTTTTCGGCATTCCATGGTTCTCGGTTGGGACGTCGATCAATGGGTGCATATGACGCCGAGTCACCAAAAGGATGAGTGTTGTCTCCGGCGGAAGCGAAGAGGCAACCATTAGGGCCAAATTTCAGCATGCCACCGTGGTGGCAACATTCACGGCGTTGAGTATGCCATTCGATGACTTTTTTCTCATCGATAAGAGTCTCCTTTTTGATTGTAAAACGGCTGATTCGCTGCCCGATAAAATCTGCTGGTGAATAGAGAAGGAAGAGGTGGCTGTTCTGCTTGAAGTTTGGATCGAGCGCGATGCCGAGAAGTCCATTTTCTTGCTCTCCAAACACTTCAATTTCAGCAAGGATGGTCCGCTTTCCAGTGGTAGGATGAATACGGTTAACTTTGCCCTGAAGTTCTATGAGGTAAATTGACCCGTCGGGCCCTAGGTCCATCCCCATGGGGCGAGCGAAGTCTTCCGCGATGGTTTTGACTTCGAAGCGGTAGGGGTCGGCTGCTGATACGAATGAGGTAATGAGTAAGAAGAGGAGTAGGAAGGGCATGGTGATTAAAAGCTTTTAAGTTTTGGAGAAATGGGGGGTGGAAGGCAAGAGGGCATTTTAGAACATATCTGGGATTTCAGTTCTAAGTTGTTCGAGAAAATCGCTAAGGAATTTGGTGCGTTTTTCGGCTAAGGCTTTTCCTGCCTTTGTCTGCATGGTGTTTTTAAGGTTTAGGAGTTTGGCGTAAAAATGATCGATGCAGTAATTGGCATCGTTTAGGGGACGGTTTTTTGCGAATGGATCCTCCGAGTGGTAGAGATCTGACCCCATATGTCCCCCAAGCATGATGCAGCGGCTCAGGCCGATTGCGCCAAGGGCATCAATGCGATCAGCGTCTTGGAGGACTTTTGCTTCGATGGTCGACGGGGTGATTTTGGCAGAAAAACTGTGAGCCTCAATAGCGTGGTGAATGGCCTTGAAGTGTTCTTGTGGATATCCATGCTGCCTGAGGATCTTGATGGCGTTATCGGCTGCGATTTGAGAAGCGCTAGATCGTTCGGGGGAATTCTTGGGAACATAGATGCAGTCGTGAAGCCAAGCAGCGGGCAGAAGAACTTCCATCGAGAGATTCTCGGTTGCGGCAATTTTCTTTGTATTAAAAACAACTCGGCGGATGTGTTCTAGATCATGGGCAGGATCTCCTGATTCAATTGCGGACTCAAAGATTGCCGACCAGTTTGACATTTCTTCCTCTGTCATGCCCTTAAGTCTTGGCATGCCTGTTGCAATGAACAAGGAATGAAAAACTCAAATTTGCACGAGGGAAAAAACTTGAAGCTAAGCGAAGCGATGAAAGAGGATTGCGAAGGATTCTGGCCTACCGCCCTCCCAAATCACGAATGAGGAAACCAGGGTGATCTAAGACGGGCGAATACGTAGGGGACAAACCTTTAATTCAGCAGTTTGGGTGACAGGGTCGTATCCTGAGCCGGTAAGGATGTTGACGTTGGTATCGGCAAAGCTGAAGCTTGTAAAGACAGTGCCTCTTGGTGAGCGACTGGTGGTTTCGACCTTGAGTTCGATTTCGCCACGGCGGCTGGCCATTTTTGCCATAGCTCCGTCGATCAGTCCCCAGTCTTCGGCATCTTTGGGGTGAATCTCCAAGGTCTCTTCGGCAAGAAGGTATTCGATCCCACTAGCGCGTCCTGTTTGGGTGCGGGTATGATAGGCTTGAAGGCGTCGTCCGGTCGTGAGCCAGACAGGGTAATCTGAGTCTATCACTTCGGCTGGGTCGCGGTAACCAATAACCTTAAATTTACCGCGCATGCCGTCTTTGAATTCGTCTTCGTGAAGTCGAGGAGTTCCGGGGTGGCCTTCTTTAGGAACGGGCCAATGGTAGACGCCATCGCCGATGTTGTCCCAGTTTAGGCCTTTGTAAATCGGGCTGAGTGCGCAGAGCTCGTTGAAGACGTCCTTAGCGTTTTCAAATTCGAAGCCGGGAATACCGAGTTCTTTTGCAATTCCAGCGATGATCCACCAGTCAGGTTTTGAATCTCCGTAGCTCGGGACGGCTTTGCGTAGGCGCTGAACGCGACGCTCGGTATTGGCTTGAACACCGTCGGTTTCTCCCCAGGCGGATGCGGGAAGAACGATATCCGCCATCTGTGCGGTTTCGGTGAGGAAGATGTCAATGACAACGAGATGGTCGAGAGATTTGAGAGCCTTCTCACAGTGGTTTTTATCAGGATCAGTAACGACGGTATTTTCACCATTGATGAGCATGGCGTGGATTCCGTTTTCTTCGGCTCCACAAAGATTGAGGGCGGTGACCTTGGTCATTGGGTTGCCGAGATCCATATCTGGCTGCTGATAAGCAGCCTTGAATTTTTCATGCGATTCCGCTGATGCCACGGGCTGGAACCCAGGGTAGTTGGCAGGGACAGCTCCGCAGTCTCCAGCGCCTTGGATATTATTCTGCCCGCGCATCGGATTGATGCCAGTGCCTTCCTTTCCAAGGTTTCCGGTGAGGAGTGCGAGGTTGCAAAGTGACTGGACATTGTCGACCCCACAAATGTGCTCAGTGATGCCGAGGGTGTAATAGATTGCGCCGAGTTTGGCAGAGCCATACAGCTTGCCGGCGGTTTCGATGTCGACTGCGGGGACTTCGCAGATTTCGGAGGCCCACTCTGGAGTGAATTCCTTGAGGTGTTTCCGAAAATCCTCGTAATCGGCGCAACGCTCGGCGATGAATTTATGGTCTGTGAGGTCGTCGCGAACAATGACGTGAGCCATCGCGAGGAGGAGTGCTACATCGGATCCGACACGGATGGGAAGGTGGAGGTGAGCGAGTTTTGCGAGGCGGGTTTTACGCGGGTCGGCGACGACGAGTTTAGCTCCTTTGGTGAGTGCTTTTTTTAGACCGGTAGCGGCGACAGGGTGACACTCGGTCATGTTGGTGCCGATCGCGAAGATAGTGTCGGGCTTTTCCATATCCGCGAGAGGATTAGACATTGCACCTCTTCCGATTTGGGCGGCCAGACCGGCCACGGTGGGTGCGTGTCAGGCTCGACTACAATTATCGATATGATGAGTCCCAAAGCCGGCCCGAATAAATTTTTGCATCGAGTAGGCGGCTTCATGTGGGGCGCGGCCAGAGGCGATACCGAAAATACTGTGCCGGCCGTATTTGGCCTTTGCTTTCGCAAATCCTTCGGCCGCTTTTTTCAGTGCCTCATCCCATTCAACCTCCTTGAAGGTGCCGTCGGCTTGTTTTATAAGTGGTTTTTTGAGCCGGTCTTCGTGCTGGATGAAGTCGTAGGTGAATTGACCCTTGATACAGAGAGCCCCCTTGTTGGCTGGACCGTCCATCGCGGGTTGCGCGCCGACAATTTTGTCCCCTTTGGTCATAAGATCAATAGAACAACCGACAGCGCAATAAGGGCAGACAGTGCGAGTCTTTTTGACTGGCTCTGGAAGGGTTTCGGCGCGGATAGCCTTCTTGTCGGCAAGAGCGCCGGTGGGGCAGGTTTGGATACATTGTCCGCAGAAGGTGCAATCTGAATCGCGAAGGTCGCTATCAAACTCGGTGGTAATTTGGGTGTGGAAACCACGGTTGGCAACGGTGATAGCATAATCGCCCTCCTGTTCAGCGCAGACGCGAACGCAACGGTAACAAGAAATACATTGCTCGTAGTCACGGAGAATAAAGGGGTTTTCGTCTTTAAGGTTTGAGGTGCCCGATTTTGCTCCCTTAAAGCGGTCGTTGCGGGCTCCGTATTTGTTGACGAGGGCGGATAATTCTTGAGAGGCAAGGCCACGTAGGGGATTGACTTCGATTTGACGATTTTCGGAAGCGACCATTTCGAGGAGCGTTTTGCGCATCTTCTCGATTTTGGGTGGGGCGGTTTTAACGACCATCCCGTCATTGGCTTTGGTGGTGCAGGACGCGACGGGATTACGGATGCCTTCGATTTCTACAACACAAAGGCGGCAGGCTCCGAAAGCATCAAGGCGATCGTCGTAGCAGAGAGTCGGGATGTCCTTTCCGAGACGAGTGGCAACTTGGTAGATGGTTTCGCCTTCGATAAAAGTGGTGTGCTGACCATCAATGGTGATGGCGAGTTGCGAGGCGATGGCTGAGGTTGGGTCGTTGATCATGTGCTGGCAGGCATTGAAATCTTAACGCAAAGACGTAAAGGCGCGAAGTTTTTTAAATGACGAGTTGCAAAACATCTAGTGGCGGCTGTTTCGCGAACCTCGGTGCTTATTTATTTCCAGAGAACATTGCGAATGGGTTGGTGGGCTTTTGTTTTTACTAGAGCGGCTTCAACCTCCTTTGTGAACTTGGAGTCAGGTGGAGCGACGGCGGTGAGAAGCTTGAGCTTCTTGGTAGCCTCTTCAAAATTTTTAAGATTGGCTTGAGCGTAGGCTAAGCTAAGGAGGTAGCTGGCGTTACGGTTTTTTGAGATCAGGCAAAGACGGGAGGCGAGAGCGAGAGATTCCTGTGGGCTTCGAACTCGTTCCCTAGAATGGGTGGAAAAAATTCGCGAGAGGAGGTTCGCAGCCTCGAGGAATTTGGGTGAAGTCCCGAGAATAGTTTTGCAGTTAGCGATAGCTTCCAAAGGTTGTCCTTGTTCAAGTTGAGAAAGGGTAAGGCGGTATCGTAAGTTGGGATTTCGAGGGTTGTTGTCAGCTGATTGTTTTTTGTAATCGAATGCTCGGGTAGAATCGTTGGCTTTCCGTGCAATATCGATGGCATCGTCGTAGATGTCTAAGTTCTGAGGATGGTAGGATATAGCGTTGTTGAGAATCGCGAAGGATTTTGAAAACTTTCCTGTTTCAGCGTGGGCAGTTGCAAGAAGGCGTAGGACGCGAATATCTTTGGGGATGAGTTCCCTAGCGGCTTCGAGTTGAGGAATGGCTTCAGTTGGCCGACCTTGCTGTCCCAAGATTTGGCCGAGAAGTAAAAGATTGTCGCTTTGGGTAAATTTGTCGCTTTGGAAGAAGGGCTTTGTCAGAGCTGAGCGGAGGTAGTCGATGGCGAGGCTGGGCTGGGCACGTTGGAGTAGTTGTTGAGCTGTGCGTTGGGGGGAAGATGGTGCAGGCTTACTGGTCCAACGTCCGGCAAAGGGTGTGCCGGCAGAGCGACGTTTCAAAGGGTGTGCTGTTGCGAATTTCTTGTCGTCAATAATTTGCTCGATTGAAGCGTTACCTCGATAAATCGCGAGGAGCTGTCCTTCCTTTGAAACTAGGAAGCTTGTGGGAACGGGAATGGGGATCCAAAGGTCAATAATGGAAGCGTGGAGGGCGTCGAGTAGCTCGACGGCTCCGGGGCCAGCCATTCGGGTGGAGAAAGGCGAATTGATAGACTTAAGAAAGGCACTGGCTTGATCGAAGGGTTCTTGGTCGGTGCAGAGGAGTGCTAGCTTAATCTCCGACGTCTTAAATTTGGCAGCTTTGGTGGCCCAACTTTGGAGTTCTTGTTGGCAGTGCGGGCAAGTGCGGCTCCAAAGAGCGATTAGGGTGGTTTCAGAAATGGAGAGAGGCTCGCCATTAGCGGTGGGTATATTTGGGAAGGTGTGACCTGCTGGAGGAATGATGCGCGCGACCGAGCTTTTTTCGGGAATCGGGTGCGGTGCAGCTGTAAGAGCGGGATTTCGTCGGGTTTTGCGGGGGGTGGCAGTTGCTTTACCTTGAGTAAGATGGAGTTGTTGGTTAGCCTTGATGCTTGTGAAGGTTTGGGATCCCGAGCCGGGCCAGTGGACAACGACTTTTTCGATAACGGCATCTTTACCAAGGCCAAAGTGTAACCAGCGGGAGGACTGGGCTAAGAAAGATTGGCCAGCGTGGAGGGTGCGGAGATGAGGGATAAGTTGTTTTTCGAGATGGACTTCGACACGAGCTCCAATCGCATCTCGCGGGGTTGTTTTGGCAGCGCCGGTGAGGTGAAGTGACAGGAAGTTGGACTCAGATCTAAGATTGTTCTGTAGGAGCCGGATACGAGGAGCGGTGCGGTTTGTGACAAAGAGATC
The DNA here is from genome assembly GCA_002323895.1 of Akkermansiaceae bacterium UBA1518. Classification (GTDB taxonomy): domain Bacteria; phylum Verrucomicrobiota; class Verrucomicrobiia; order Verrucomicrobiales; family Akkermansiaceae; genus SW10. The sequence goes on along the minus strand of DCQM01000184.1, from coordinate 65,282 downwards.
AAGATCGCCATCGTGATCGTAGTCAATCAGTCCGATTGCACGGGCGTCGTCGGAAAAATCCCAGCCAATAGTGCTGGAAACGTCAGCGAAGGGGGTATTCTTGCCGCAATTGAGAAAGGCGTTGTTTGTTTCGTTTCCAGAAAACGATTTATTTTCGTGAAGGAGACGATTGAGAGCCCGCCAACCCTGACGGTAGGATTGTAGGCCTAGGTTGTCACCCTGGGGACCGGTAGGAGATTGCGACACGACCTGTCGCCAGTAAACACTTCACAAATCGGCGGTGTCTTCGGCGGTGATAAAGCCGTTTGCACCAAGAATATCGAGCCATCCGTCGTTATTGAGATCTGCGAAGGTAGATCCCCAGCACCAGCGTGCCATGTTGGTTTTTGTTTGAATCGAGATATCGGTAAAACCACCTTTTCCGTTGGCGGCGAAGAGGGAGTTTCCGCGAGCCATCCGGCGGAAGGTGCTGGCGGTATTCTTTTTATGTTCAAGTTTCTTAAGGAAGCGATTTTGTCCCGTAACTCGGCTACCAGCACTTGAAAACATATTAGAAACATAGAGGTCCATCCAACCGTCCCGATTAAAGTCACCCCAGTTGGTCGACATGCCGGCGGCAGAGTCTTCGATACCAAGAGGTCCAGCAATATTGATGAAGAAAGGGAGCTTTCCAGCTTCGCCCCCTTGATTTTGGTAAAGGCAGTTCCGGCCGAAGTCATTGGCTAGGTAAAGGTCGAGGTCTCCGTCTTGGTCGTAGTCTTCCCACGAAGCTGCAAAGGAAAAGCGGGTGTTGTTTTGATTGAGGCCAGTTTGTTTGGTGACGTCTTGGAACGTCCAGTCGCCGTTGTTTCGCCAGAGGATGTTTTCGCCTCCGTTGTTAGCGTCGTGAAATGGAACGGGCTCGGCGAGGGCTCCGGCCCGTGCTGAAGATGCCGAGGGGTTGTAGCCGCAAACGTAAACATCTACAAAGCCATCTTGATCGAAATCAGCGGAGGTGAGGGAGAAGGATTGAGCTTTGGTGGAGCGACCGAAGGCAAGTTCGAAGTGGCCTTTACCGTCGATGTTGTCCATGAAAAGGATCTTAAAATCCTGCGAGATAACGAGGTCCTGATCACCGTCGTTATCGAAGTCAAGGAAGAGGGCGGCGGCGCAATAATCGAGCCAATTAGTTTTTGATTCGACGGAGAAATCGGTGAGCGTGCCATCAAAATTTTGTAAGAATAGAAGGTTGGGGAGACCGCCTTGTTGACAAAGGTAAAGATCTTCGAGGCCGTCACCATTAACGTCGGCTATGGCGAGGCCGTGGTTTGCAGCGGAATCGAGTCCAAAATCCCGTGGGATACGGCTGCGCCAGTGGTCAGTTGAGCGGAGAAGCTGGGATTGATAAGAAGGATTTTGATTGAAGGCGGAAGCCGTGACGTCGGTAAGGAGTTGGTAGGGGCCGGTCTGTTTGACTTCTTCAAATTCCTTGAGGGTAATGGTCTCTAATTTAGGGGGAGAGGTTTCTGTCCACGTGCAGGACCAATGAGCGTTGATTTGGTGGAGGGAGGATTTGAGGGTAACGAGGGATTCTGAGGTTTTGGAGGTAACCGAAATCATCTTAATCTTGGTTTTGAACCCTGGTTCCGTGCGTGATGTGATTTCGGAATAAGGTATTTTGACCGTATCCTTAAAAATTCTACGAACGATGAGCCCGGCGTTTTTAAAGACGACATTGGTTTGGGGCTTGAGGAGCTGCGCGGATTTAAAATTTGGCGTGATATGCTTGGTTTCTCGCTGGTGGAGGAGGCTATCGAGGAAATTTTCGAGGGCTATTTGGTATTCGGATGACCGGGCTTCGGATTCCCATCCGTCTTTCGAGGGATCGATGCGTTCGTAAGCATCAGCGAGTTCTTCCTGATATTGCCGATTTTTCAGTCCGGGATTTGGAGATGTTGCTTCGAATTGACCGAAAACCATCGTTGCGAGGGTCGATATTATGCCGATAACCGCTGCTTTCATCACCGGATGAGATTGTTGTGGCTCTCGAGAGTTGTCCAGTCTGGAGCATTGTTCATGAAAAGTTTGAAAAGTTAGAGTGAGGATGACTCGAAACGCGCTTGTAAGATTGCAAGGTTAGCGCCATGTTCCGGCGAGGTTTCTTTAGATCCTTTGTTGTTTCAGATGAGTTCTCCGATTGTCATTCCAGAAAATGCCCCGTTCAACGCTGAGCAACGCGCTTGGCTCAGTGAGTTTTTAACTAAGGCGCTTGGCGGCGCATCAGTTGAGGTCGAGCCACCAGGGCCGGCAATTCCCGTCACAATTCTTTGGGGGAGTCAGACCGGGAATTCTGAGGGAGTCGCCAAAAAGTTTTTAAAAGCTCTCAAAGCAGGGAATTATGAACCGCAGGTTTTTGACATGGCATCTTACGACAAGAGCAGGTTGCCAGCCGAGAAGAATCTCCTTATAATTACGAGCACTTACGGTGACGGTGAGCCGCCCGACAATGCCTCTGACTTCCATGAATATCTCATGGGAGATGCGGTCCCAAGCCTTAACGAGGTCAATTACTCAGTCTTCGCACTTGGCGATAGCGAATATCCTGACTTTTGCCAGTGCGGTATTGAGTTTGACCAGCGTCTCGAGGCCTTTGGAGCGAAACGCATCTTCAAGCGGATCGATTGTGACGTCGACTACGACGAGCAATTTACAGAGTGGAAGCAAGGTGTCATGACGGCAATGGGCGGCAGCGGAAGGGTGCCGGAGATCGAGGAAGTTGTTGCGGAGGAACCTTTCGGTAAAAAGAACCCCTTTCCTTCGCCTCTGCTGAATTCTTACGACCTAAATAAGGAGGGATCGGCACGTGAAACTTATCATGTGGAGCTTTCTCTCAAGGATTCAGGCTTGGAATATCAGGTTGGTGATGCTCTTGGCGTGCTTTCTCATAATCCGGCGCAAGTTGTGGACGAGATACTTCCTCTCCTTCCTTTTAACGTGAAGGATGTTGTGCCACTCCCAAGCGGAGCGGAGGTTTCGCTCCGTGAGGCTTTGATTACTTCTTATGACATTCGGAGTCTCAATAAAAGGCTTCTAAAAGCTTGGTCGGAGCGGTCTGGTTCGCCTTTCCTACGCGCGCTTGTCGAAGGCGGGAGCCGAGAAGAAATCGAAGAATTTTGTTGGGGCCGGGAGTTGATTGATTTGATAAACGATCATCCGGCCGACTTCGCAGATGGCGAAGAATTTGTAAGTGTGCTGAAAAAATTACAGCCACGTCTTTACTCAATTGCCTCCAGTCCAAATGCCCATCCCGGTGAGGTTCATTTGACTGTAGCAATTGTTCGCTACAATTCCCACGGTCGTGATCGGGGCGGGGTTTGCTCCACTTATCTTTCGGATAGAGTCGGTGATGTTTGTTCTGGGGTTTTTGTTCACAACAACAAGGCTTTCCGGCTACCCGAAGATCATTCTAAAGATATTATAATGGTGGGACCAGGGACTGGAATTGCTCCGCTCCGTGCCTTCCTTGAGGAACGCGAGGTTTCGAAGGCAAGCGGCCGTAATTGGCTTTTCTTTGGTAATCCTTGTCGGGCTACTGATTTCATCTATGAGGACGAAATCAATGCTTGGGTGGATAATGGCACCTTAAGCAAACTTGATTTGGCCTTCTCCCGTGATCAGGAAAACAAAATCTACGTTCAGGATCGAATGCTCGAAGCTGGAGCCGAACTTTGGGACTGGCTGCAAGGGGGAGGATATTTCTACGTTTGTGGCGATGCTTCTCGAATGGCAAAAGATGTGGACAAAGCCCTTCAGACAATTGTGAAAACCCACGGTGGTTTGAGCGATGAAGAAGCAATAGACTACCTCAAAAATCTCAAAAAAGAGAAACGCTACGCTCGCGACGTTTATTAAAAGTCGATGCTGGTTTTTTAAAACGGAGGGTTAAGACTTGGGGTATGAGTGGATTGGTGCGTGTCGAACCTGTTGCGCTTCTGCCGACCCCGGCGGGATGCGCTGTGTTTTTGGGCGACGGCACGAAAGTTATCGTTTTTTATATCGATCCAGCGATCGGAGCTTCGATTAACGCGGTTTTAGCTGGGACGATTCCCCCGCGCCCTCTCTCGCATGATCTTTTTTCGCAAACGCTCGATGCGTTTGGTGCAGAGGTCCTTCACACCACTATTGTGAAGCAGGAAGGGGAGGTCTTTTTCGCACGCTTAATCATCAAGGCTGAGAACGAGATCATGGAAAAAAAAATCGTGGAGCTTGACGCTCGTCCAAGTGATTGTCTTGCCCTTGCGGTGAGGCATGAGGCACCGGTTTTTGTAGTCCCAGATGTTTGGGAAAACCTAGAGGACATGAGCGAAACTCTCGATAGCTTAAGAAATCAGGAGAACCCGCCCGAGGGTTTCGGAGTCTAGCTGAGTTTAAAAGATCACTTGCGAGACTAATAAGGGGCTTTAAACTTCAACTGATGAGCAAACCAACTTATTTAGAAGAAGAAATCCTCTTGAATCCCGAAAAGCGCGTTTTCCCTAAGTTTGATTTAAGCCAGCTGCTGGATACTGTTTTTGCTCCGACTCAAGGTTGCCGTATTTGCATCTTAGTGGACTTCGAATCTCCTCTGATGTGGATTAAAGATTTCGCGTTTCGTGATCACGATGAGTTTGAGGTGCAGAACAACGCATATCATTATTTTTATGAGAGACTTCAGAGTGGGGTGCTTGAGGAATTAGGCATGAGCGGGGGCGAGATGTTTGCTTATAAACATACCTATGGTTCAAACCTCGATCTAAGCGACGAAGTCTGGGATACGGATGGAAATCAGCTCTCATTGGATCACGACATTTATTCTAGATACGATATTGTTCTTTGTATTTCCACATGGTCTGCGACAGCTCCTCTGACTTCCAAGTGTAAGCAATTCAACTTTCGTGGGGCAACAATGCACGGAATGAACGACATCATTTTAAATTCAGGTCTCGCGGTAAATTACCAAGAAGTTTCCGACGATGCCGAAAAAATGCGTGCAGCTCTTACCGGCGCCGAGTCGGTGGAGATCGATTTTGAACTCGAAGATGGTGAGATCCTTACAGCGTGGCTGGGCCTCGGCGGACAGGAGGCGCAGAAGTCACATGGTCTGTGTCGCGGAACAAAACCCGACATCGCTAATCTTCCGGCGGGTGAAGTTTATTTTGTCCCTCAGGACGCTCGAGGAAAGTTCCCGATGAAGTATGAAGACGGGACCCTTGGGGTATTAGATGTGGTGGATCGTGATGTTGTGAAATCTACCCTTATCGAAGGTAGTCAAGCCACGATTGACGAGCACAACGCTCGCCTTGTTGATGATCCGATGACTGGAACTCTGGGTGAGCTTGGATTTGGCACGCAGGTTTTGCCGGTCTCATATCAGGATATTCAGGACGAGAAAGTCCTTGGGACTTGTCATCTTGCGACAGGTCGTGATGACCATTTGGGTGGAGATATTATTCCTGAGATGTTCAAAAAGCATGAGAATAGCACTCATGATGATATTTTGTTCGCACCTCACAAGACACCAAACTTCAACGTGAAAGAAGTACGGTTGAGCTGGGGAGATCGTAGTGAGGTGGTTATCGAAAACTTTCGACCTAGCGCTTATGTGATGAAGGCCCTTTGCGAGAAATCGCCTGGAGAGTTAGTTCCAGCCTAGGTTATGCTTTTTGCGACAGTGGACATCTTTTTACAAAAATTCAGTTAATTGAAACAATTCCTCCAATTTGCAACGCTCTTACTTTAGGTTACTAAAAAGCGTGAATTTGGCACCCCAGCAAAACAAGAACTCATCACAGTTTCGTCCGTGGCTTGAAAAGCACGGTTCAAAGTTTCTGTTGTTTGCAAGGCAGCAGACCCGAAGTATTGCGGATGCTGAGGATGTTTTACAGGATGCTCTTGTGAAATTGGCTCGCAAGGTCGAGGAGGGCTCGTTTGTAGGGGGTCAGGATGCTTGGATCGCCTTCATTTACACTCAAATTCGTCGGGAGGCAATCGACCTGGGTCGGAAAGATGATCGACGAAGAAAGCGTGAGGAAAATGTCATCAAGGATGATCGCTCTCTTGGGCGTGACATTGAGATGCCTCTTTTCGAGGGAGGAACGAGTCAGGAGGAAACCCGCCAGATTCTTATTGAGGGAATGAAGACACTTCCCACGAAGTTTTCTGAAGTGATTAGCATGAAGCTTTGGGGTGAACGGACCTTTGCGGAGATCGGAGAAGTCCTAGAAATTTCACTCAACACGGCGGCTTCAAGATATCGATACGGAATAGAGGCTCTTAGGAAACAACTCGCTACGGCACGCTTAAATGACGATATTTAAGAAGCTTATTGGAACACGTAAAAACTAACAGTTCTTCGATTAAGATAACTTTAAGGATATGGACTCCATCACCCTAGAAAACGAACTCAAGAAACTGGTTCCGATTCCATTGCAAGACTCTCTGCTTGATCAGCTAGATGATGCGATGTCAGATGCGGCAAATGAAATATCCCCTTCAAGTGAAAAGATAATAGTTGCTGCGTTAGATACTGATCTTTCGGATCTTGAAGAGGGCCTCCGGAGACTTGTTCCTTACGGGGTTCCGGAAAATTTGATTTCCAGGCTGGATGACGCGATGTCGCGTTGGCATGAGGAAGTTCCGGTCGATGAGAAAATTGTGGAGATTAGCCGGGGTGTTAAAAGGGGGAAATCGTCGTTTTCTGGCATTCGTTCAGTGGCAGCGGTCGCTATTCTTGGCGCAGTGGTAGCAATTTTTTCGAGTAATATTTTTTATGAACCTGATCGGGTTGCGGAGCGGATCCCGGATCTCACTAACGGGCTTACGACACCGGTTGTTTTTATTCCGAAGAATGCCCGTGCTTCGGTAGTTTCGGCAAAAGATCATGGAGTGGTTTGGACCAAAGGCGGGCAACCCCTCCGTTGTCTGGAGGTTCACGTTAATAATAAACTTCAGTTCGTCAATGAGCGTGGTGAAAAGTTAATAATTGAGCAGCCCAAAAGAGAAGTGACTTTTACTCCAGTTAAATTCGATTAAACAAATTATTTGAGCCAAACCGCTAAAACTCCAAATGATGGGTCCTGACATTAAAATTACGATAATCGCACTGGCTGCTCTCTTTGGCCCGTTTCTCGATCTCCCGGCGATTGAGCGCCCAGATGGAGGCGGCAGTAATGAAAAAATACCAGCCCAACCCAAGGGGGGCATTCTCAGAGAGGATCAGAAAGGGGATATAGATGCTAAAGTCGCTCCAAAGCCAATACCAGTTAATAAGGTTGCTTATCTTGGGGTTCGTGGGGACGAATCAAGCGAAGCCCTTCGTTCGCACCTTGAACTTGAAGGGGGGCTCCTTCTCAGTACGGTAAAGCCCACCAGTCCTGCCGGTCTCGCTGGTCTCAAGCGATTGGATGTTATTGTTTCTGTTGACGGTAAAAGCCTCACTGACCAGGACTCACTTCGAAACGTGATCACCAGCTACAACCCTGGTGATGAGGTGACGCTAAAAATTGTTCGTCGGGGAAAGGAAATCGAGCAAAAGGTAACGCTCGGCGAAGCTCCTGAAATTCAGGATCTACCTCTTCAAGCGATCATTCCTAATCCTGCAGCCGATATGAATCGCTTACTTAACCAGCAGCTTGAGAATGCTTTAGGTGGCCTTGGCGATGACAAGTTGCAGAAAGAGATGATGAAGCAGCTAGAGAAGGCTCTTGGGAACGATGGGGCCGGGTTTAAGCAATTTAAATTCAACCTCGGTGGGAATATGCTCGAGGAGAAGGATTTGAAACTAGGGTTTCGTGGGATCGGCTCAATGAAGTTTGTTGACGAAGAGGGTTCGATAGAAATGAAGATGACCGATGGTCAGCGGGAGCTTTCGATCCGCGACAAAGAGGGAAAACTTCTTTTTGAAGGGCCTTACGATAACGATATCGACAAGGCGGCCGTGCCTGAAGAATATCGCGAGCGGGTTGAACGAATTGATAGTAGTGGTGATGAAAATGGATTCCGCTTGAGGTTTAATGGGAATTTTCTCCAGGAACAGGGGGAAGGTGGCAAAGAGATTCCCCAGAAAAATGGGGAGTAACGAACTCGTGGATCTCGAAACCTTCTGAAGGATCTAGGCGGTGGTGGAGAGCTCCTAGTCCATTTCTAATCGATAGCGGGGAATTGTGGAGTCAGCTTCCTTGGCGTAGCGATCAATGCCCCCATCAACTCCGAAGGTGTTAGGTAGACCGTGTCCCCGGAACCACGCGCAATGATCTAGTATATTCCGACCTTGATGGTCGAATAGAACCACTCTCTGATGATCGTTCTTCTCAGCAAACAAGCTAGTTTGTAGCTCTTGAGTCATTAATTGTGCGCCTGGTAGAGTGATCGCCTCAAATTCTTCGCGAGTGCGGGTATCTAGTAGAATAAATGACTCCATTTTATGAAGTAGGGCTTTTAGTTCGGTGGGCGAAATCAACATACTTGCGTCGTGTTTTTGACTTTCGGCTAGGCAGCTTAGAGCGGCGTCCAAATCGATGCTATGACTTTTGCAAACCTCCTCGAGCGTTTCGTCGAGTTCATAGGCGCAGGATTGGCACCCTCCAATATGAAAGGCGGAGAAAAGTGCTCTCCGTGCCCCCGGATATTGATCTAGGAGAGATTTCATAGAAAGGTCGGCGTGAAGCTCAGTCGGCATAGCCAAAAGATGACAGATAATCTGTTGGGGGAAAGAGGTGAGTTGAGACTTTCCAAGACCTAAGACCTTTGACAGTTTAGAAGGTGCAACGACTCATGGGACAAGAAGACCAAGAACCTAAAATTTATCTCCTGCCGAATTTAATGACGGCCGGTAATCTTTTGTGCGGATTCTTAGCGATCTTGACGATTTTCAAAGGGATGCAGGCTGACGATCTGCTTGGGGCGAAGGATTATTACCAAACGGCGATGCTTTATATATTTGGATCGTGTTTTTTTGATTTACTTGACGGTCGGTTGGCCCGGCTTGGTGGGCAGGAATCTCCTTTTGGTCAGGAGTTTGATTCTCTTGCTGATATGGTATCGTTCGGGCTTGCGCCCGCAATGTTAGTGTCTCGGGCCGTTCTCGCCGATTTACAGCTACCTGAGATCTTCGATCCCAATGGCACTAAAGAGCGTGGCTTGACATGGGCGATTGCCTTTATCTACCTGCTTTGCGGTGGGATCAGGTTAGCGCGATTTAATTGTCTCGCTCGAATTGGATCCACTAGTGGGGACTTTCGGGGGATTCCTATTCCAATGGCCGCGGGATTTATTGCTTCGCTCACCTTTGTTATGATAAGCTTGGCTGAAAATGACCGATCGTTGGGGCTTTGGTCTTTCGTTTTAGCCGGGATGATACTCGGTGTTTCGGTTTTGATGGTAAGTAATGTTCGCTATCCAAGTTTTAAAAAGATTGATTTAAAGACTAAGGCGAATGTTTGGAGTCTTTTGGGGTTTGCGCTCCTTTTGGGGCTCATCGTGAAGTGGACTATCTATACGCCAGCCGCTATTTTTGTGGTTTATTTGGTGCTCCCGCTATTCCTTGGAAGGAAGAAAAAGGCTAAAGGTTAACTTATTAAGACTATTAAGGTTTTCTAAAAACTTAGTTGACTTGACTGTTAAATGAGAATAAGTGTTTTCATCTTTTATGTTTAGTGGTGTCTTTTTTAAGAAGTATCTATTCGGCGTTTTTGTCGCTGTATTTACATGCGGTTTGGCAATGGGGCTGACCCACAAAGTGAAGAAGGCTGAGAATCTCTATCGTATCGCGCTAAAATATGGAGTCTCCATAGATCGCCTTGCGGCGTTTAATGGGATTAAGGATAAGAACAACCTCGGTGTGGGGCAGGTTTTAAAAATTCCTTCGGGTAAGGTTGCCTCTCCGGCGGCAAACGTTCGGAGAACTCCAAAATCTCTAAGGGTCATCATTGATGCCGGTCATGGAGGCAAGGACCGCGGCGCAGTCTGGGGTGGCGTCCGAGAATCGGATCTCAATCTAAAGGTTGCTCGTCGGGTTGAAAATTCCCTAAAAAGTAGGGGATACCCGGTGACGATGATTCGTCGTAGCGATGTTTTTGTTGATCTGCGGCGTCGGTCAGAAATTTCAAACCGATATCGCAACTGTATTTTCATTAGTATTCATTTTAATGCGACTTCTCACACGGGAGTTAGGGGGGCAGAAACCTTTTATGTCGGTAAGCGTGGGAGATTTCTGGCTAAGACCATCCAGAGTCATTTGGTTAATACTCTCAAAGTGCGCGATCGTGGATACAAATTCAAAAGGTTTTCGGTGCTAAATGATACCTTGTGCCCCGCTGTTTTAGTGGAATGTGGATTCATCAGTAATTCTTACGAGCGTTCCCGTTGCAATTCATCGAGTTATCAAGCGGCGGTGGCCCGCTCGATCGTTTCGGCAGTGGAGGGCTATAATCGGGCTTATTAAAATACCCCGAAGGCACATTTTTTCATGATCATTCTGAATTTTTGTTAGAAAAATTTGGGAATAGGTCAAATCTTTCGGGCGTAAAAAGTACCTTTGTCGGATTGGCTATGTCAAAGTCGCTGTTAGTGTTAAGCCATGGCCAGTAGGAGAAATCGAAAGTCAAGAGCGGGAAAAGCACAAAGTCGGAAGTCTCGGAAGAGGGTCTATTATGCTGGGGGGGGCGTGGCGCTTGCGGTTTTAGTAGGGTTGGTCGTTGGTTACAATTCAGTGCGAAGCTACCTTCGTAGCGATGAATTCAGATTAATGCTTGGAGATGAGGTGGGGTATGAACTTAACGGCGAGGCTGAGTTGTCAATTTTCGAATGGGATGGTTGGAGCGTGAGAACCGATAACTTTAGCTTTGAGGAGCTGAATGGATTTCAAAATATCAAGGCAAGTGGAATCGATGCTGAGGTCGATATCGGAGCGATTTGGAGCGGGGTTTATCGTATCGAAAATGTTCACCTTCGTGAGCTTGAATTCACTGGTGACTTTAGAGATGATCCCAACCGCGAAATCCTTATAAAGGAACGTCCAGTGGAGGAAAAAAGCTTCTGGGATCCTTTTTTGCCGGACTCTCTTGAAGTAACAGGAATCGATATCGCTTCCGTAAATGGATCAGCTAAGTTGGACGATGGGGAGTGGGAATGGCAGAATGCTTCAGCAAAGATTCGGCCTGGTTCAACGAAGGATGTTTACGATGTAACACTCGTTGGCGGCGAGATTTTGACTCCTGTTTCACTTGCAGAAAAGATGACGCTACGTGTGGCCAAGGGCAGGTATTCAGGTGATCGCTTTTACTTGCTAGAATCTGAATTTGAGGTGCTGGAAAATGGTTTGATGATCGCGGAAGGGGATTTCGGTATCGAGGACGGAACTTGGCAGATCCGGGGCGAAGTGACTGGTTCTCGGGTTCAAGAAGTAATTGCTGAGGATTGGAAACGGCGTCTCATGGGGCCGCTTGATTTTTCCTTCGAAGTGATAGGCAAGCCAGACACTGAGTCTAGATTGACCGGTCATCTCAGAATCAGGGATGGGATGCTCACGGCCCTTCCGTTGCTTGATAAAATTTCGGCCTACGCTAATACTTCCCGCTTTCGTCGCCTGTCTCTAAATGAGGCAAGTCTAGACTTTGAAAAGGTTGGGGAACACATCAAGTTAGCTAACATCGTCTTGTCTAGTGAAGGATTAGTTCGTGTCGAGGGCGTGATGGAGATTGAGGGGAATGAAATTAGTAAGGGCGATTTACGCATTGGTATCACACCTGGGACTTTGGCTCATATCCCAGGTGCTGAAACTAAGGTTTTTAAGCGTGGTGATTTAGGTCTTTTGTGGACTCCGCTTAAAGTCAGCGGCACGCTCGACGCTCCTCAAGAGGATCTGAGTGATCGATTGATTGACGCAGCCAAGGAGAGGATGTTTGAGATACTTCCTGGTATTGGAGGGTATGCGCTCAAGTTTACAGGTAAGCCAATTGGTGAGGCTACCAAAATGGTCCTCAAAGAGAAAGGGGTGATTCTTAGTGTCGCTGAAATAGCTTTGGGTAAAGCTTCCGATTTATTGAATCCGAGTGGTAGCGGTAATTCGGAAAAAGAGAAAGGGGAAGAGGCTGGTACAATCGAAAAGGGGGCCGAAGTAATCAAAAAAGGAGTCGGGACTATTTTCGATATTTTCGGACGACCAATCTCAAAGTGAGGTTAGGTTAACATTCGAATGAAAGTCTACTCACTCTCGCAAAAACAAACGATTCCAGTTTCGAAAGATCAGGCTTGGGAGTTTTTTTCAAGCCCTCGAAATCTTGAAGCAATGACTCCTCCCAAAATGGGATTTAGAATTGTTTCCCTTCCTTCTGAGGTACTTTATGAGGGCGAAATCATTGAGTATTCAGTAAAGGTCTTACCTGGTATTTGGATTCCGTGGGTTTCGGAGATCAAAGCTCTAAGAAAAGGAGAAAGCTTCGTTGATGACCAGATTTCTGGTCCATTCAAATTTTGGCATCATCGGCACTCCTTTGAGGAAACAAGGGGGGGAACAATCGTTAAGGATCTTATTCACTACTCAGTAGGTTTCAGTATTTTTGGTGAAGTTGCTCGAGCTCTGGTGGTGAAGAACCAGTTAGCGAAGATGTTTGAACATCGCCGATTAGTACTGGAAGAAAAGTTTGGGAAGGTTATTTAGAAGAATCAATAAACTGGGGATCGGTCAGAGTTTTCAAGAAAGCAATGAGCGCCTTTTTTTCTGCGGCTTTTAATTGGAGCCCTTGTTTCTTGATTTTTGGATCAAGAGTAGAGGTTTCATGGGCTGCGTTATTATAGTGTTCAATTACCTCGGTAAGGTTCTCGAATCGCCCATCATGCATATACGGTGAAGTGATAGCGACATTGCGAAGGCTTGGTGTTGAAAAAAGAAACTTGTCCTTTTCCTTACCTGTAATTCCAAATCTCCCAAAATCGTTGAGATCTGGTGCTGGCTGCAAACCATTGTTGCGGAAAGTAAAGTCACTGAAATGTGGTCCACTATGGCATTCGGAACATCCTGCCCCGCCTTTTCTATGAGAGCTGAAAAACAGCTTGCGGCCCTCGTCCTCAAGCGGGTCTAGCTTCACTTTTTTTTCGAGGGATCGGTCGAACTTTGAGTCGCCGCTTACGATAGTGAGGAGGTAGTTTTCTAGTGCTAGCGAGAGCGTCTCGCTGGTGATTTCGCCGGGGCCGTAGGCCTTCTTAAAATCCTCCCGGTAGGATTTGCGCCGATTGAGCCTGTTAAGGACTTGGTTTAGGTTGGCAGCCATTTCAAGGTGGTCTTGAATAGGTTGTAAAACTTGATCCCGGACCGTTCTAGTGCGGCCGTCCCAAAAAAAGTGATCTTTCCAAGCGAGGTTGAAGATGGGAGGAGAATTTCGTTTCCCGAGCCGACCTTCAAACCCGCGGGACAAATCGACGTCATCACTAAAAGCAAACTCCTCAACGTGGCATGCCGCGCACGACACCGTGCCATCAATCGAAAGAATGGTGTCGTGGAAAAGATTTTCTCCCAACGAAATTCTCTCTTTCGTGAGTTTGTTGTCTATTGGAAGAGTGGGTTCTCCAAATTCTTTAGGGAAAATCAGCTGGACCGATGTAGATTCTGGAGACAGTTCCTTTTCCGCTCTTATATGAGAAAATCCTAGCAACAATGTCACCGCCGCTGCACTACAGGTCTTAACCATGTGTAAGAAATAGCACAGGCGGACGAGATTGAATGAAAAAAATCAAGCAAGTTGGTGTAAAGTATGATTTCCATTGGGTATTCAAGCACCTCTTCAATACTAAGATTTTTTTCTTTTCGACTTAGAGATGTTAGACAACATCGGGCAACTATGAAGCAGCCAATTGCTATATTTTCGTCCCTGATTCTTACATCAGCTCTCTATGCCCATGAAGGTCACAATCATGGAGACGGGGTGGGAGCCGTCATCACGACCGCAATTGTGACAGGTTCCGAAGGCCATAAATATGTTACGGTTCCGGGATGGGGCGTTCCTAAAAACCGGAAGAATATAGGCTCGTTACATGGTGATCTTGCTGTTGATCAATTTGGAAACGTTTATGCTGCTACTAACAGCGAACCAGGAATCGCGGTCTTTGATTGTTTTGGAGATTTCACAAAATCGCTTAAGGGGGGGCTTTCTGGTATGCACTCGTTAACAACTGTAACGGAGGGTGATCAACAATTTATTTGGGGTGCGCAGGTCCGAGAAAATCGCGCTGTAAAATTTGATTTAGAAGGGAACATTGTGGCAATTTTACCAAATGATAAGACGGGGGAACTTGAAGGCGGAATGGGCGGCTTAACGGAGCTTTTAGTTGGGCCGGATGGGCACATTTATTTTTTTATGGGATATGGATCCAAAAAGATTCACAAACTTAAGCCTGATGGTGCTCTCGTAAAAACCTACGGGGGAAAAGGAACTGGTAAGGATCAATTTACGTCGTGCCATGGAGCGGGAATCGATCTCCGTTATGATGAGCCTCGAATTCTTGTTTGCGATCGGGATGGACGACGTATGATCCACTTGACGATGGACCTGACTTGGATCGGGATTTATGGCGAAACTCCGATGCGCCGGCCAGCTGATGTTGACGTTCGTGGGGATTATGCAGCTGTTGCCGAGATTGAAGGCCGTGTTATTTTAATGGATAAAGCCGGAAAGGTAGTTTCAGCCCTTTTAGACAATCCAGATAAGAAGCAGTGGGCCACGAATGGTGTCCCGGCTGAAGGACTTCACGATGATGCTTTTTCGGCACCCCACGGGATCAAGTGGGGACCAGCAGGTCAAATTTATGTGACCGAATACTCTAAAGTTGGCCGTTTGGTTGCTCTCTTTCCTAAAAAGTAATCTTTCCCTGAAATCATGATCGAACTTGAAGATTTTTTTGAAGACGTCATTGGCAAAACTATTCGAGGCACGGGAATGGCCGATGGAGTTTTGTCATTTCTCACGAATGTCGAACCAGATGCCATCGCCAAATTGAAGAATGGGGAGTTCGACGAAGTGGCCGTTCGCGCTATTGCTCCAGCGCTTGGGCTCGATGCCGATTGCCTGGTGGAGCTCGCAAATCGGGATTGGAGGCCGGAGTCGGTTAATCTTGAAGGACTGAGGCAGTCTAATACAGTCTTTGATCCAGACCCGGACGACATGATGACTGTAAATTCGTATCTCATTTGGGATCCCCAGACCAAAGAGGCGGCTCTTTTTGATACGGGTGCCGATTCTAGTCCTGCCCTTGAGATGGTGACAAATTTAGGTGTTGATCTTAAGACTCTCTTTATCACTCATTCTCACATTGATCATATTATTGATCGCGAAAAGGTTGTTGAGGCACACCCAGAAATTCGTGTTTTGGTAAATGCCAAAGAACCTGTTGCTGGGGCCGAACGATTTGCGGCTGGTGAGACTTTTTCAATTGGAACGCTTCGGGTTAAGACCCGTTTAACCTGGGGGCATTCGCCAGCAGGAACCACATATGTAATCAACGGTCTCAGCCGCCCTGTAGCCATCGTGGGGGATGCTCTGTTTGCTCAGTCGATGGGCGGCGGGGTGATTTCTTTCAAGGATGCTCTTGCGACGAATCGTTCAGAGATTTTCACTCTTGAAGACCATACCGTGGTCTGTCCCGGGCATGGGCCTATGACCTCGGTAGGAGAGGAGAAAGCTCACAACCCATTTTTCCCTGAATTTAAATCTTAACAAACCAAACCACTAAAATATCATGAGCAAAGTAGCATTCGTCGGCGTAGGCCGAATGGGGGCCAATATGGCACGTCACCTTCAACTCGATTGTGGACACGATGTCACCGCGGTCTTTGATGTTAATAGGACAGCGTCAGCCGAGATCGCAACCGAACTTGGAGCCAAAGATTGTGAGGCCTTGTCAGAAGTCACCGAAGCGGCAGAGATAATCTTTACCGTGGTCACCAACGATGACGCGATGCGAGCTATCTTCTTGCAAGATGGAGATAATCTTTTTTCTGGAGCGTCGGGTAAGACGTTCATTAACTGTGCTACTCTTTCACCTGGAATCCATAAAGAAGTCTACGAGGCTGGAAAAGGGGTTGAAGCGCATGTTCTGGAAGGGGCGATGGCATCATCGATTTCTCAAGCCCGCGAGGGAAAATTATTCTTAATGATTGGGGGGGATCAGGAAGTTTTCGCCCAGCATAAAAAGCTCCTTGATCAGCTCTCCGTAAACCTCCGCCTCTGCGGTCCAATCGGTAAAGCTGCCGAGGTAAAGGCGCTCGTCAATATGGTTATGAATATCAATACTGCGGCTCTAGCTGAGGGCTTGGGTCTTGCGGATGCAATGGGTCTTGATCTTGAGATGGTGTGCGATATTTTCGCTCAGACCGGGGCAAATAGCCGCGTTCTCGAGACTGATTCTGAGGATATGATCGATCGTGATCATGAATGTTGGTTCTCAGCGGAACACGCTGCTAAGGACTCTGGGATCGCCGCTGCCTTAGCTGAAGGGGTCGGTGTCAGCCTGCCTGTCAATGATGCCACTAAGGCTCAATATGATAAAATGGTGGGAGTTGGACTTGGAGAACTTGATAAATCAGGAATCGCTGAGCTGACCTTCAAGGGTCGTGGGCCCTCAGCATAAATCGCGCATTTTAGGATGGAAGCGGTGGGTTTTTACCCACCGCTTCTTTTTTTCCCCCTATTTGGTCTTAAATATTCGATATTTCCTCAATTTTCTAAACTTCGTGGTTTGACAGGTTGAGGCGTAATTTTGTTAACTCTTTTACAGCACTGGCAAACACCACGCGATTATTCAATTCATAGACACCACGATCTAATTATGGCCGACGAAAACGAAAACACACAGCCGCCCGCATCCGATGATCAAACTTCATCAGTGCCCGTAAAGAAGGAGACCGTCCGAGCGACGCTCAAGGCAGATCCGCCGGCTCCGAGTGCACCCGCGCCTCCGGCACCCGCGCCAACAATTCCATTGAAGTCTGCGCCAGCTCCTTCTGGTGCTCCGACTCCACCACCTGCTCCAAGCGCAGGTGGTGCACCCGCGCCGGCTCCTACTATCCCTCTAAAAACTGCACCTGGTCCGGCAACCGTTCCACTTGCTACCTCTCCAGCTCCAGGAGCAGCCGCTCCAACGACGGCGCTTCCTCAGGCTACTGTCCAACTTGAGAGCACTCAGCAGCTCGGAAAGCCGACTGCTCCGACAATGTCAACTATCGGGACAATCGCGATGGACGACGATGAGGAGGAGGAAAGCGGCACCCTACCGATGGTAGCGTCTATTTTGGCTTTTGTTCTAAGCCTTGCCGTTTTGGCTCTCAGCATCATGATGTGGACCACCAATAACGAGAAAACCTTCGGGCAACTTTTTGACTAAGGTTTAATTCTAACCAATTACATTAAAATCATGGCTCTTCCTATTATCATTTTCGTCATCGCCGCTAGCGTCGCTGCTCTCAACTACCTTATCGGGTAGTTAGTGGATAACCGATGAAATCACGGAAATCGTAAAGATCATCGGTGACGACATCATATGTCGAAAAATCCTAAGAGGGTGGCTCTTGACGCCACCCTTTTTCCGTACATATTCGCGGTATGGCTCTAACAATAACCGAAGATAACTTCGACGCCGAAGTCCTCAACTCTGATCAGCCCGTTCTTGTCGACTTTTGGGCTGAATGGTGCGGACCTTGTAAAATGATCTCACCCATGGTCGATGCTGTTGCAGCAGAAGTTGATGGCGTAGCAAAGGTCGGGAAGTGTAATCTAGATGACGGCCAAGCCATTGCCGCCAAATACGGCATTCGTTCTATTCCGACTCTTCTGTTTTTCAAAGACGGGGAGGTAAAGGATCAGATTGTCGGTGCAAACGTAACCCAAGGCCAAATTTCAGAGAAACTTAAGGGTCTCGCGTAATATAGCACTTTTAGACTAAATCATAAAAAACGGGAGGCTGGAATCAGCCTCCCGTTTTATTTAAATCGAGTAAGTTTTCCCTACCATTTTTTGCCATAGGAAGAATTCTCAAAACCCTGCCCAAGACGTTGAAAGTCGCGTCCCATTCCGAGGAAAGTATTGCAGGATGAAAGGAAAAGAGAGGAACCAATAGCAGCAGCGATCGTTAATATAAGTCGGTATTTCACATGCCGAAACTATTAAAGAGGAGGGTCTCTGGCAAGCCCTTTGTGGATTCACTTTTTGAGATTTTAGAAACGTTGATCGAGTGCTTTGAGGATAGACTGCAGCCGCTTGACTTCCTCGAAGGCTTCTAAGATCTCGTCTGGAGTTAGGCTGGGATCATTGAGTCGTGTTCTTAGCGCCTTTTCTTTGATCTGGTAAAATCGGGCTGAAAGCATCGCGATTGTGTCGGATGCTGAGGAAACCGGATCTTTAGGCATCGTGTCGCTAAAGCCATCTTCGAGTGCGATACGATCGCCTTTCGGAATGGTCATGAGATAGGCTTGTTTCGCAGCCTCGCTTTCGGGGTTGGGTCGTTTTGCTAGAATGTCTACGAGCACATGGTTTCCTAAGGTCTCGTTGAGGCATTCTTGCAGAGTTTCCAATTGCTCGCTTAGATATTCGGCGGCTGCTTCTGAGTTTAGGGCAAGGTGGCAAAGATAAATTATTAAATGATCAATCTCGGTGGGCTCTACCCTGTCCGATTTTTCTCCTTCATTTTCTCTTGGTCTGAAGCGCTTAAAATCGGCCTTGGCGGCTGCTACTGTCTGCCGGAAATCTTCGACTCCGAGGCGAAGCCGGATGGCTAGATTTTGGATTGTGGCGTCGCGGAGAAGGTCGTCATCCATGACGCAGACTGATTTAGCAAGCTCTTGTAATAATTTGGTCTTTTCGGCCGCGGATGATAAATCGATAGCCTTGAGCTCTTTATCAAGCTTGGCGTCGAAATATTCCTTGGCTGATTCGAGGAGGTTCTTGAAAGCTTCTGAACCATATTTTTTTACAAAAGTGTCTGGATCATCTCCATCGGGAAGGTGCATTAGGCGAACGGGAAGACCCTGAGCTGTGAGCTGTTTAAAAGTTTTGTCTGCCGCGGCAAGTCCAGCATTATCACCATCGTAGCAAAGAACAACCCGATCGGTATAGCGCTTAATCATGCGAGCGTGTTGTTCGGTGAATGCAGTGCCAAGCGGCGCTATGGTGTTCTCAAATCCCGATTCGTGGAGCACAATAGCATCGACTTGGCCCTCACAGAGAAGCGCAAATTTTTCTTTGCCCATAGGACGCCTCGCTTTGTTGAGAGCGAAGAGGAGTTTTGATTTGTTGAAAAGAGGGGTTTCGTTCGTATTTATATATTTTCCTCGTTTATCGTCCTTGCGTAGAATCCGTGCGCTGAAGCCGACGACATCGTCCACGTCGTTATGAATTGGAAAAGTGAGTTGATCGTAAAATTTAACCCAGAGTCCGGATCGGGGGTTATTTTTGTCCTTAAGTCCGCCCAATCCAGCTTGAAGAATTTCACGACCATTAAATCCATTTTCCCGAGCCATTTGGAGAAAAAGTTTCGAGTTTCGGGGAGCCCATCCGATTAACCATTTTTGGGCAGTTTCTTTGCTGAATCCTCTGCTCTTTAAGTATTCCCGTGCATGAGTTGCATCAGGATTCCTCAAGAGCTGCTCGTGGAAAAATCGGGCGGATTTATTATTTAGTTCTTTGAGGCGAGAAATCTTGCGTCGTTTGCGATCAGATTCCGGATCACTAGCTTCCTCGATAATTTGTATACCAGCTCGATCAGCCAGCTTTCTGACGGCGTCGACGAAGGGAAGATTCTCATATTCCATTAAGAAGTTGAGGGCTGTCCCGCTTGCGTCGCAACCAAAGCATTTGTAGCGCTGCCTCGCAGGATTGATATTAAACGACGGTGTCTTTTCCCCGTGAAAGGGACAGTTAATTTTAAAGTCCGACCCCGAGCGCTTGAGAGGGAAATACCCGCCAATCAAATCGACTATATCCGTCGCTTCGAGGATACGTTCGATTGTTTCTCTTGGGATCATTCCCATAGAAGAAGTGTGAATCGGTTGTTTGGGTTTCACCAGCCTTGGGTTACATTCTTTGCATGAAAACGGCGTTTTTTTACCTTCTTTTGGGTCTAGGGCAGCTCTTTGGCCAAGACATGAAGGTCTTTGGTAAATCAAATGAAGAAAGCTACGCGGGAAAGGTCGTTCGGATTGAGATCGGTGAAAATTCTCTCACCAATGGACAAAGCTTCAAATTTTGGGAGCGTATTCTAGAGCGGGCTAGTGATGAGGAGGCAAAGGGGATCATCTTCGATCTAGACACGCCTGGAGGACTAGCTTTTCCAACGGAAGAGCTTATGACGAAGATCGCGAATGTTGGAATTCCCACCATAGCGTTTGTAAATCCCAATGCTATAAGCGCAGGTTCCTTCATCGCCGTTTCTACTGATCGAATCTATATGACACCCGGTTCAAAAATTGGTTCATCAGGGATTATTGATGGGTCTGGCCGGGAGATAGATCCAGTGAGAAGGGCGAAACTTGAAAGCTATTTTGGGGCGCAGATTCGCTATATTGCAAAACAGAAAGGATATAATCCTGAGGTGATTGAGGCCATGATGTTTTTGAGTGACGAGAAGCGAGTCATTGGTGATGTTGAAGTAAAACCTGGTTCGTTGTTAAATCTCAATTCAAGCGAAGCAACGAGGATGATGAGCGACGGTCCGCTTTTGGCTCAAGCTGAGGTGACTTCTCTTGAGGAACTTTTAAAAGCCGAAGGATGGAGTGAGGAAGAGGTCATTACCGCGACTCCGACTGGATTTGAACGCCTAGCTTGGTGGATTGCAGGGTTTTCTGGAGTGTTGATTTTAGTCGGTTTGGGGGGTGGATATTTCGAGCTTAAGACGCCGGGTTTTGGGATTGGTGGGATCATCTGTCTATCTGCCTTCGCTCTCTTCTTTTTTGGAAATTACATGGCTGGTAATATGGCAGGTTACGAGCTCGCGGCGCTTTTCGTCATTGGGATTGCTCTAATCGGAGTAGAGGTTTTTGTGATTCCCGGATTTGGAGTGGCTGGGATCACTGGGCTGTTTTTACTTGTTGGGGCAGTTGTCTTTTCGATGTTCGATGGAGTAACGTGGCAGACATATCAGTGGGGCGGATCAGAAGAGGTGAGCTTCGCAGATGCCCTTCGAAAGCCGACAATGAATTTAGCAATTGGGATTTTTGGCTCGCTGTTTCTTCTGTTTCTCATGATGAGGTTTCTCCCGAAGGTAAGTTTTATCGATAAGACAATGTTGCCTAGTTCGCTAGGACGAGGAAATGGTAACGATCAGGAGGCCGGTGTAGGGGCCTTGTCTGGCAGAACCGGGATTGCGGTCACTGATTTACGGCCAAATGGAAAAGCGGAAGTTGATGGGAAGCTTCTGGAAGTTTTGGCTGACGGGGTGTTTCTGGACAAAGGAGAGCCGGTTCGAGTGATCAGCGATGACGGAATGGGTGTGATTGTGAAAAGGGTAAAAGATTAAATGAGCCCTACACAAATATTACCCTTCCATGAGAGATTTATTAGGATACGGGTCTTTTCTTTCCGGCCCAAAGAACTGTGGAGGCGACCCGGTTCGAAAGATTAAAAATTCGCTTAGGAGAAATACTTAACCCCGGCACGAAAGAGTGGTTGGTAGAGATTGCCAGAAATATTTTGTCCGACATCTGGCCCCTGACGCTCGGTGTGGCCCATTTTACCAAGGACGCGACCACAGGGCGATGAAATCCCCTCAATCGCATGAATCGAACCATTCGGGTTGAAATCAGGGGCCATAGTAGGTTGGCCATTGAGGTCAGTGTACTGTGTCGCAATTTGACCAGTGGCAGCGAGGTTGCGGAGATCTTCTTTGTTCGCGTAGAATTTACCCTCGCCGTGTGAGAAGGGGATGTTGTGAAGGTCGCCGACTTGGGTATCGGCAAGCCAAGGTGACTGCGTCGAAGAAATACGTGTGGTTGCGTAACGAGCAATGTGTCTTCCAATATCGTTGAAGGTCAGAGTGGGGTCTCCGGGTTGGGGTTCCCGAATTTCACCATATGGAACGAGTCCTGTTTTTATGAGCGCCTGGAAACCATTGCAAATTCCTAGGATGAGGCCATCGCGGTTTTTGAGGAGATCCATGACTGCGTCGGCAACCTCGGGGCTCCGAAGAATAGTGGCGATGAACTTTCCTGATCCCGCCGGCTCGTCACCAGCTGAGAAACCACCGGGCAGCATGAGAATCTGGGATTTTCGGATGCTTTTAGCTAGATTAGAGAGTGATTCCTCAACCGCTTGCGGAGTGAGGTTGCGAAAGACTTGGATTTCGGCTTGGGCGCCTACTTCACCAAATGCTTTCGCAGAATCGTATTCCGAGTTGGTTCCGGGAAACGCCGGGATGATGACCTTAGGATTTTTGGTTTTAGTGGTTGAGCGTTTAGATTCAAAAGTTGAGGTAAAGGTATCGGCTTCGCTCGTTGAAGGATCCTCGGTCTCTGGATAGATTTCAGCAAGGGGGCTAGTCCATGCATCATAAAGTTCCCCTAGTTTAAGGGTCTCTGAGCCGACTTGGATGGTTGGCTCAATTTGAGTTCTCCCAATTACGATTCCGCCGTCAATTTCCTCTTTTGATTCAATCAGAAAGGAGAGGAAGCGCTCTTGGTGGAGATTGATGTCTGTCTGGATGTTCGCACCGATTCCGTTTCCGAATGCCATCTTACTAAGGCCAGTGGCAATACCTCCGTGATCCAAAGTATGGGCGGCGAGGATATTTGCTCCGTGAAGGGTGGCGGCAATTTCCTTGAGGGTGCCGAAATTTGGAAGTTGATTTTCGTCGCGCGGAACCTCGATAAAAGAAATAAGTGAACCGACTTCTTTAAATTCTGGAGACACGACGTGTTTTGTGTCCCCGGGGGCGAGAGCGAAAGAGACTAGGGTAGGCGGAACATCAATATCGTTGAATGTTCCTGACATGGAATCTTTTCCACCAATCGCTCCGAGGCGGAGTTCATGTTGTGCCTTGAAGGCACCGAGTAGTGCTGCGAAGGGAAGTCCCCAGCGGGAAGAGTCATCCCCAAGCTTTGGAAAGTATTCTTGGAGAGTGAGGCGAATATCGCTTAAACGGGCGCCTGAGGCGACGGCCCGGCAGACGGACTCGGTGACGGCATAGGCGGCTCCGTGATAGGGAGACCATGTTGCGATATTAGCATTAAAGCCCCAAGACATGTGAGTGCAGATCTTAGTTTGACCATCCAGAAAGGGGAGGGTTGCCACCATGGCATCGACGGGTGTACACTGGTGCTTTCCTCCAAATGGCGAGAGCACGGTTCCTGCTCCGACTGATGAATCAAACATTTCACCAAGGCCTTTTTGGGAGGAAATATTGAGGTCACCCAGCGCATCGGCGAAGCTTTCGAACGCGACGCAATCGAGTGGAGATTCCGTGCCGATTGCTTCGACGTGGACAGCGGCTTCTTGTTGCACGCCGTTTGTATCTAGGAATTCGCGAGTGAGATCGACAATGGTCTTGCCGCGCCAGGTCATGCGAAGACGACCGGTGTTGGTAACGGTGGCGACGTGAACACACTCAAGGTTTTCTTTGTCAGATTCAGCAATGAAGTAAGAAACCTCTGAGGGATCAACACAAATAGCCATCCGTTCCTGCGATTCCGAAATGGCAAGTTCAGTCCCATCAAGGCCATCATACTTCTTGGGAACAGCATCTAGGTTGATTTCAAGGCTGTCGGCAATTTCGCCGATCGCGACTGATATTCCTCCAGCTCCAAAGTCGTTACAGATCTTTATTTTTGGCGCAAGTTCAGGGTTTCGAAAGAGGCGCTGAATTTTGCGTTCAGTAGGGGCGTCCCCTTTTTGAACTTCGGCTGAATTATCTAAGGCGTCGTCGGTGTGTTCCTTCGATGAACCGGTGGCTCCACCAACTCCATCGCGTCCAGTGCGTCCTCCGATAAGGAGAATGTAATCTCCATTTTCAGGTCCTCCTCGAAAGACGTTTTTTCTGGGGGCAGCGGCAACAACGGCGCCTATTTCCATGCGTTTGGCAGCGTAGTTGGGATGGTAAACCTCGGAGACCTTTCCGGTGGCGAGGCCTATTTGGTTGCCATAAGAAGAATATCCGTGCGCGGATTCTTGACAAATTTTCCGCTGAGGAAGCTTGCCGGGAATCGTCTCGTCGTAAGGGATACGAGGGTCGGCGGCCCCAGTAACTCGCATTGCTTGATAAACATAAGAACGCCCTGAAAGTGGATCACGTATACACCCGCCAAGGCAGGTGGCAGCCCCACCGAATGGTTCGATTTCAGTGGGGTGATTGTGCGTTTCATTCTTGAATTGGACGAGCCATTCTTGTTCGTCATCTCCATGAACAACAATAGATGCGGCGTTGATTTCGTTTGAGACTTCAAGGTTGTCGAGTTCGCCGGATTTGCGGAGCTCTTTCATGCCCATAAGTGCGATGTCCATGAGTGTGACTGGGCGCTCGGTGTTTGCTCCATATACTTGGTCTCGGGTAGCGAGATAAGTGTTGTAAGTCTCTTGTATCACTTCAGTGCCTTCGTCGAAGCTAACCTTGGAAATTTTCGACATGAAGGTGGTATGACGGCAGTGGTCAGACCAATAGGTGTCGAGCATACGAAGCTCGGTGATTGTTGGTTCGCGATCTTCTTCTCGGAAATGCTTCTGAGTGTGAAGAAGATCAGCGGTCGACATCGCGAGACCGAGCTCACTACGATAGTGCTCAAAGTCTGCCTCGGATTTTTGATTGAATCCCTCAAGGATAGCGACGTCTGTGGGCTCGGGGGATTCGGTGCGTTGATAAGGCGCGTTAACTGAGACTTCGTGGGAATCGACCGGGTTGAT
Organism: Akkermansiaceae bacterium UBA1518; assembly: GCA_002323895.1. GTDB lineage: Bacteria > Verrucomicrobiota > Verrucomicrobiia > Verrucomicrobiales > Akkermansiaceae > SW10. Next base: position 40,395 of record DCQM01000184.1, on the reverse strand, counting down.
GAGATATTTCTTGATCGCTTCCAAATTTTCGTTGGAGAGCTGGCCGGTCAGGATAATGACACGGGCAGAAGAAACGAAGGGGCGCTCTTTGCCGGTGAGGATCTGAACGCATTGAGCGGCTGAGTCAGCTCGTTGATCGAATTGACCGGGAAGGAATTCCACGGCAAAGGCGGTTTCATCAGAGCTAAGTGAGAGCTCGGTCGTAGAGGTTTCGACCTGAGGTTCGGAGAGGATAAGTTGAGTCGCTTTGGCAAATTCCTCGTCGGTCAAACCATCGAGATCATATCGTTGAACGATGCGGGCTGATTTGATACTTTCTATCGCAAGATTGTTGCGGAGATCACCGACGAGGTGAGCGGAGTCGTTGGCAAAAGGAGCGGTTTTTTCGACGAAAAGGCGATGCATGGCGGTGAAGCCGGGAGATTAGTTGACGGGGAGGAAGGGATCAAGGGGAATGAAAGCTGACCCGCAGGGACTGATTTTTGGGGCCTCTACGATAGAAGTTGGTTCTTTGTGAAGTTCACGGAATCAATTTCCAGAGTAAACTCTGATCCGATAGAAACGACTTCGCTCGTTATTTGGGCTACGGTCAACAAGGACTGACACTTTCGAAGTTGCGACTATTGGCTCGCCGACGGGGATCCAACCGCTTGAGGGATCGGAGAACGCTTCCAGTTGATAACTCTTTCCGAGTTGGCTGGTGAAGTTGATGTTTGGTTCGTTGGCGAGGTTGGTCAGGCTGATAATTTTAGGCGCAACCTCCGGGGCATTTTCATCAAAACAAATGGCTCTGAGACGCATAAAGTGGGTCCGGTTTTGATCGGCTGTTACTAGGGCCACTGCGCGGAAGCTCTCCGTTAAGTCTGATGAGGAAAGAGTCTCCACATGGATAGACGCAGAACCGCTCCGCCAAGTTTGAAGATCATCCGAAACTTCTGCAATAACTGAAAATCTCTTAGGATCGAGTTGTCGGGTTTCCCAAGTGAGACTCAGAGTTTTTGATTCCGCATCAAAAATTGGAGTCGGGAAATTCTTATTGTCTCGAGTAGAAGGGTCTAGGCCGAGGACGAACTCGAAAAGGTTAGAAATGCCGTCGCTGTCTGGATCGTTTTCTTTTTCAGTTTCACCTGGAGTGCTCTTTCCAAAGGTTCGATTCACCCATGCGAGATAGGAGTCGTGAACTGTTACCTTAATTTCCTGAGATTGATCAAAGTCAAAGGTGGTGGCATTGAGGCGGAGATTATAAGTGCCAGGAAGATTAAAGCGAATCTCACTAAAGGGCTCATTGGGCTTAGTGAAAATCACCGGAGCTGGCCCATCAAGAAGTTCCCACTGGAAGGTGACAGAAGCTGGGCTGACTGAGCCATAGGAAACAAACGGATCAATAGTAAGATTGTTCGGAAGTGCGATAGTTTCAGTGGGAGGGGTTCTGACCAAGAAGGTTCCTGAGTTTCCTGGCGTCCCATTGATGGTTAGCGCTGGAGCCCAATTGGGCTTAGAATTCCAAGAGCTAACCGAAAGGAAGGGGTCGTTAAATTCGAGGGAGAAGCCAGATCCATTGGACGCAGGATACCAGTTATTATATTTGAAATCTTGGATTGCAGCTTTGATGTTGGGGAGTTCAAGACGAATCCGCTCGCCTCCATTACTGAGCTTTCCATCATATTGGCCTGCGACCGCAAGCGAGTCACCATAGCGGGTTTCGAAAGAAAGTTGATCACTTACTAGGATCACAAGTTCACCGGGTTGAAGAGTGAGATTGGGGAAGGTGAAGCGGATGCCCTCGGTGAATTGAAGGCCTTCCAAATTGATGGCCTCCAAGCCGATGTTTTGAAGTTCAATGAACTCAAATTCAGATCCGCCAAGAGGATCATACATGATTTCGGTTATTCGAAGATTTTGGATGAGAAGGAGCTCTGAAGTGAGTGGACTGTTGTTGGTGTAGCCCGGACTGGGAACAAAAAATTCCTCGTAGTTGGAACTACCATCTGGGCTTCTTCCACGGGAGAGATCAGAGCGTTGGTTCGCGAAATGAACTTGATCAATCATAACTCCATTTGCACCTAGAAGGGAGATCCATTCATTTTCGGATGCGAGTTTGAACGGAAGTTCATCAGCTCTTAGGGGATCGGCCGAATCCCCATCGGGAGTTAGGAGAGTAAAACCCTGCGGCGCGATAAAACTCAGCTCGGGTAGGGTGTGCTTTCGGGGAAAGTTGACGGGTTGATCACTCATGGAAAGACCGCCAAGAGCAACCGGTTGGCTTAATGGGTTAAATAACTCAATAAACTCATCTTCGAAAACCGTATCATCTTCAGAGAGCCATTCGTTAACCCGAATTTCGCCGGGTTCCCCAAGCTCGAGCGATCGATTTATTGCGCCAAGGGTTGGGGGTGAAAGTTGCCAAATATCATTAATTCGGGAGATGGAGTAATCTGGGATTTGAAGGCCAAATTTCACGGTGTCGATCATAGTATGGTTATTGGCATCAGTATCAAAGAGCGACAGTGATTCTCCGTTCGCATTCAGTTTAAATCCGGTAAATAATTCGGGGAGGTCGCTCGTTGAATCACCATAAAGAAGAAGGAATCCGTTAGCTGGAATCATCGTATTTGGAGGAAAAATAAAGCGGGTCGGATCTGACGAATCATCGGAAAGAGACATCCCTCCCAGATTTTGGGAAAAAGCACTCGTGTTATGGATTTCGACAACGTCGGGGAAGTTGTCACCCACTTTTCGAGTGGAATTATTTACAGCGAGGATTTCGCTCAGGTAGAGAGACCCGTGTGGGGACTCGAGATTGCTCGTGCTTGTAGCGAGTGGCAGAGAATCGGGAGGCCCAATGATTGGAGTGATTTCATTTTCGATAAAAACTCTCCGCGCATCCATAAAAGCCCGTATTTGTTCAATTTGGGGCTGAGGTACCCAGTCCGTGAGGCTATTGTCGAGAAGTTCATCAAACTCCGGCTTTGAGAAGCTAGTTTGGAGTAGCTCGCGAAGGCTTTTGAAGTAGCGTTCAATGATGAGTGAGTTGGTAAAGATCGGAACCAAGGGATCCAAAACGTCATCATCACTAATCATATCGAAAAGCGTATGCTCTGGGTCATCGATACTGCTACCATCACCGATACTGAGGATGGTGTCGAGATCGTGGGGGAGGAGGACAAAGCGAGGGTTTTGGAGGCTGCGATACACGGAAAAATCGTCATCCGCCCCATTGCTAATATTAGTTTCCCCGTTGGCGAGGATTGTCATGACGGCGAACCACTTCATCCATTGGTCAAGGTTAACTGAGGTCTCGAGTTGCCCAATGAAATCGTCATCTTCGGACGCATTGTTGATGATGCGAAGCATTTCATCGAGATCGCTCCAGTCGTTTTCGCTGCTGTTGGTTTGCTTGCTCCAGCCATCTGATTCGTATCTGCCTATATTTCCATCTCTCCAGCTCAGGTCTCGGTCGGGTCTGACTTTTTTGTAAATGTTGCCCCCATCATTAGGTTCAAATTTTCCTTTAAGGAATTCGCCAGAGAGAGGTTGAACATGAACTACAGAGCCGTAGTCGAATTCATCGTTACGAGCGATGTTTTCGCCGTTGATTCTGACCTGTGCTCTAAAGGTATTTGGGGCCTGCATGCCCGAGGCTTCAAATAGCTTCATGCCGAGAAATTGAAGATAGGTGAACTTGGTGTTCAGGTTCATCGTCGTCATGTTGTTCCATTCATTATCCCGGGGGAGGGAGGCCCTCATTGGGACAGGGTCATGATTTCGACTACCCGCGCCGCGGACTCTTATTCCCGCGTTGTAGCGAATCTCTGGCCCAGATCCGTCATCGAGAATGAGGGTTGCATTCATCTGAGCATCGCTTTGTCGCCGGATGTCGCGCCATTGGTTAAATTCGGGGGTTGGCATGATGAGTCGATAGAAGGCGTGGTCGAAGGTGTTAGCCTCGTCGTCAACTTGAAGTAATGCATTAGCGTTTTGCCCATTGTCAGCGGGGGCCGGCCAAGTTCGGATATTGGTTCCGTCGCTAGATTCGACGTAGAATTCAATAACGGTCCCATCTGGTTGAGCGGGTAGTATCGCTCCGAAAATACTATCACCCGGTTCCTTATCATAATTCTCGCCATCGTCGAACATGGGAGTGGTTTGGAACGGCTCAGGATTTCGGTCGGAAATTCGGTAGTGAAGAATACCACTAATTGTCTCGCCGGTTTCACCCCTTAATTTAGCGATGATGCCGATGGAGTCGGAGGAAGTGGGGATGGCTGGATGATGTTTCAGATCCAGAATGAACGGCGCGGAGTTGCTAGATGCGACGGAATTGGCGGCACCGGGGCTGGGTAGGCTTTCGTTACTGAACCCCCAGTTCTGTCCCTGTTTATTACTTAAGGCGTGGTCGATGAGTTCTAGTGAACTTCCTTGCCCATCAGCGGGAGAAACCCAGTCCCAGCCAGGTTCGTTGCCAATACTGGTTCTTGCCCTTCGAGCCCAATCCCCCTGATCGTGGTAGCGGACCTCATCGACCTGATCTCCGTTGTCATCAATGAGCCGGATACGTTCACTGCTGTTACTCAGTTTTCCAGTCCAATTTCCAAGCACGTTTGTAGTAGCGCCATAGGTTTCCTCAAAGGTCGTAGTATCTGCACTAATAACTAGAAATTCGCCCGCTGCCACCGTGACATCAGGAAAGGTGAAGTTAACGCCGCTATCTAACTGCCAGCCATCAATAGAGATTGGCAAGGACCCGACATTCACTAGTTCGATGAATTCTTCCAGCTTATTTCCGGAATTTGGATTGAACATAATTTCATTAATAACGATGTTCTTAGCTGGGGGATTAACCTCGATTTCAACTTCGACTTCTCCCGAGTCCAGTGTTCCATCGTTGGCGATGTAGGAAAAATTATCAGAACCAAAAAAGTTAGGTTCCGGTTGGTATGTAAATGAACCATTTGCAGAGAGGTTCAAGATTCCATTGCTGGCATCTTTTGAAAGGGTGGCAGTAAGAGCTTTTTCCTCGATATCAAAATCGTTGGTGAGGACTCCCTCACTTGTCTTAATGATCAGTTCTACGCCGATTTCTGTTTCGTAGTGATCTCCTTGCGTTTGTGGTGGGTCATCGACGGGCTCGACAGTGATGTTGACCGTGGCTTCATTGGATTCCTGAAGTGAATCACTTGCGCGATATGTAAAGGCGTCGGTTCCACTAAAATTGATATCAGGAATATAAATAAACCCACCACTTTCTCCGAGAGTAAGAGTGCCATGAATGGGCTCGGAAACAAGAACCGCGGTAAGAAGATCGGAGTCTAAATCATTGGCAAGAATTCCTTCTGCACCTAGGCGAATCATAGGGGAATCCTCAGAAATTAAGTAGGAGTTATCGGCGGCGATTGGTGGGGCATTTACAACTATTGAAACCGTGACTGTGTCTGATTCAAGCAAGCCATCACTTACTCGGTAGGTAAAGGTATCTGTTCCCGAAAATCCTAAAGCGGGAGCATAAGTGAAGGAGCCATCTTGGGTGAGATTTAAGGTTCCCGAAGAAGTTGTGGAAACTAGGGCTGCCTCGAGGTTGGCGTTGTCGGGATCCGAATCGTTGTTTAACACACCATCGGCGATCTTCACTGTGAGAGGTTTCAGAGGGGCAGTCAGATAACTTTCGGGTAAGGCGCTTGGCGGATCATTTATTGGCGCGACATCTATGATAACTGTTTCCGGACGGCTGGAGTCGGAGCCATCGTTTGCCCGATAGGTAAAGGAATCACGACCGAAAAAATTAAATGAAGGGGTATAAGTGAAGCCTCCGTCGTCTGCGAGGGCAAGGGTTCCATTAACCGGTTGGTTTTCGGCGATGGCGTTCAGATTACTCCCTTCTGGATCAGAATCGTTTTGTAGAACTCCCAAGGGCCTTGCTACAAACAAAGGATTATCTTCGACAGCCGAGTAGGTTTCGGGATTCGTTTCAGGGAAATCGTTGGGGCCGCTAATGATATTGAGGTTAACCGTAGCGGCGGGAGTGAAGAATTCTCCGTCTGTGACACGATACGTGAAAGTATCTGATCCTTCGTAGTTAACTTCAGGAATATAAAGAAAGGTTCCATTGGGGTTAAAATCGATTGTGCCATTCTGTGGTCCCGAAAGTAATTCGGCGATAAGGCTATCATTTTCTGGGTCAGTATCGTTACCCGTAACACCTGCAATACGGATACGCTTTCCAAGAAGGTAGGCGTTCATGCTGATATCGCTACTGCGTCCGTCGTCTTGATGAACCTCAATTGCTAGAACATTTTTTCCTTCCTTAAGCAAGTTCGTGGGAATCTCAGCCTCATTCCAAACTCCTTCACCAGTGCGTCCAGGGTTCAAAAGAGCGACTTCCGTTGCCGAGGCGTCTGGATCGAGATTGTCGAGCACTACGCGTGTTCCGTTTAGATAGATCGCACACCCATCGTCGCGGACATAGCCTACAATCAACTTATAAAAATCTGACGCGTCCGTAATCGTGAAATCATGACGAAAGTAAGTGGTGATATACTTGTTATCAGGGTTTTGACCAAAGGAAATAGTGGTTTCTTCATCTCCATCACCGTAGCCAAGTTCGGCTGGTCCGGTGGCCCAGTTGGAATCGTTAAAGTTGGTATTACGCCATGCAATTCCTAGGTCTGCGCCTGTGTCGAGATAGGCCCAGTTGGCTCCAGCGGAGACCAAAGTTTCAGTGGGGCCGGGTGTTGCAATGACCTTTAAATTATCAATTGCCCAAGACTTATCGGATCCTGCTTCCCAACCATCACCTGTAACAAACCAGCGAATGGTAGCGCTGGATTCGGTGTGGGGAATATTTTTCAATGATGGGATATTTCCCATGTTATAGCCCGCATCGGGGGCAGACTGAGTCGAATTGAAACCGATGTTCTCATCTCGAAAGATTAAGGATCTGGCGGGGTAGCCAAACGATCCACCGTTGCCAATATTTCTAAATGTTTCCGCAAAAATTTCGACACCATCAAGTGTAATGGTGAAGCGTTCATCACTATCCCAGGAATCGATGACTCCCAGAAGGAAATTTAGATCCAGCGATTGATGTGGCGGTAAATTTTCAAGGGTAAGAGTGGTAGGGTCTGATGGGTTTCCGCGTGCTTGGTTACGCAGGAATTGATTCGAAAAGATGTTACCTTCATTCCCACGGCCCTCGAAACCTTGAACCGACTCCTGTATTCCAGGACCTGTGATCAAAGCTGACAAGCCCGTCGAGTTGAAGTCGCTTTCGAAGACGATTTGATCTCCTTGCTTGGTGGAGGTGATTTCAAGTGGGATGTTTTCCAGAGTATCGTAGCTGTCGTTGAATGCGATTGGCGGGTCGTTGATGGGTGCGATTTCAAAAGTTACCAATACTGGCTCGGATACATCGGTGCCATCGCTTACGCGGTAGGTGAATGTCGCAGTGCCAAAGAATCCAGGGTCTGGACTGTAGTTAAATGATCCATCCGCGTTGAGATTGAGAGTGCCTTCGCTTATATCGTCGATCAGCACGGCCGAGAGCGAATCGTTTTCCAGGTCGTTGTCGTTACTGAGGATGCCGGGGGCGAATTGATTAAGTGTTGTATTTTCAGTGCCTGAATAGATTTCGGGTAAGGCCACTGGTGGATCATTTATGGGAGTTACAGCTAGCGTAACATTGGCTTCGAGTGAATCACCGCTAGCATCGCGGGCAAGGTAGGTGAAAGTGTCGTCACCATTGAAATTAAGAGATGGCTGGTAGGTGAACGTGCCATCAGAGTTGAGATTTAGAGTTCCGTTGAGTGGAGGAGTTTGAAGGATGGCTTCGAGTTCACTGCCGGTATCGTTGCTAAGCACGCCCCCTCCATTCGATGGTATTGTGATTTCGATGTCGTCGAACCAGGTATTAGTCACCTCGTTCCTCGAGTTTGACTTGCTGGAGAATGCTCCAAGGACGATCGTGTGATCTCCGGCGGCCAGAGAGATCTTGAAACTCGCTTCCTGCCATCCTGAATCATCTAAGCCGGCTCCTCCATTACCATCGCCTCGAAAGCGGGTGAGCGAATTATCGATGTCAGTTCCGTAACGGACACCATCTATTTCAAAGAGGGCTTCACCATACTCATCGGTATCATAGTCGTTAGAAAAAGTAATGCGGTAACGAAACGAAATGGTAGCGTCGGCCGGTGTTTCTAAAGTAAAAGTACGCTGCCATCCCCCTGAGGTCGATGGATTGTTGTTGAGACGACGACCGACTTCTACAAAAAGTGCTCCGCCGGTAAAACCTCCGTTTGGATCGAGGTTACCATTGGCATTATTAGGGCGGGAAGTATTGTTGAAAGCGTCATCAACGTAGGAAAATCCGGAGAGAGGTGATTCGGAAGTGGGGGCAAGATTTACAAAAAATCCAATATCGGAGCTGGTTAAACTTGCTTGGTGAACTTCTACCGCAATCGTATTATTTCCTTCCTGAAGGATGCCAGAAAGATTGAGGCGTGCGTCTCCAAAGTTATTTTCATCTGCGGTTTGGATGAGGGTATTCGTGGTGATTGCCCCGGCAGGAATAGTGTCGCTTCGAAAGACTTCGGTGCCATTGATGTAGATGATTCCTCCATCATCAATTAAGTGTTCAAGGTTCCAGAAGGTCTCGGCGGCTTGTATAGCGCTTAGCGAAAAATTTTGGCGAAAGAGATAGGTGGTTATGAGGTTTTGATCATTTCCTGCTGCTCCGAGTCCCTCCAAGACAGAAGGTGTTCCGGGAGGAAACCCATCGATGAGACCTCCTTGAAATGGAGCATCTCCTGTAGACCATGGTCCATTGGTGGAAGTCGCGGTCACAAATTGCGGAGTGTTCCAAATGAATCCGTTGGCGTCTTGGGGGTAGGTTTGATTGAAGCCATTTTCATTTTCAATGCGATCAAGGTATTCCCAAGTTGGGGAAAGAACTGAGCTCCCTTCTTCAAAGGTGGCAGAGAGGATTGTCCCACCCTTTGAAATGGTCAAAGTCCCGTCTTCGTCTACCGCGAAGGTATCATCGTTTGCAACCGGAGCAGCGGCGAGCTTTGTGGCAAAAGCAATGAAAAGGCAAAGGGCTTTTCTGGGAGATGGACGGTGCTTGTCTGAAGGCATGATTAGGAACGATATGATACGATCTTGTTACTTTTTCTGGTAGACGCGAACGTAGTCGATGAGATAGCGGATGGGAAAAATCGAGTTGTCAATTTTCCCGCCCCATGTCCCGCCTAAAGCGAGGTTAAGGATTAGGTAATGTGGCTTGTGAAATGGATTTCCGCTAAGGGTTTTTGCCTTAGCTACCCTGAAGCTATGGTAGCGTTTCCCGTCGAAAGTAAAGTGAATGAATTTTGCGTCCCATTCGATAGAATAAGTGTGGAAATCTTGCCAGATATCTTTGGTTTTGCATGTTTTATGGTCGGAGGCGTGTTTGCCATGCTGACGAAAATGAGCGTTACCATGGATTTCCTCAGGACCTTTTCCAACAAATTCCATAATATCAATTTCTCCACAGCTTGGCCATCCGACTTGTGGGATGTTAACACCAAGTGTCCAAATGGCCGGCCAGACTCCCTGACCCTTCGGTAATTTGGCACGTACTTCGATTTTACCAAATTTCCATGAAGCCAACCCCTTGGTATGGAGGCTGGCTGAGGTGTATTCAATTTTAGGAAGCTTTTTGGATGGGGTATTTGGAAGATGAGCGGCTGCAGAAAACTCGCGATGCCCCTCGATGACTAGATGCCCATTTTCGAGTCTGGCATTTTTGAGCTTTTTAGTTGTGTAGAATTGCTTCTCGGCGTTGCGGACGAAGCCGGATTCGTAGCCCCATTTTTTGGGATCAGGATGGCCGGTTCCTGCAAACTCATCCGCCCAAACGATTTGCCATTCGTTCTTGTTTGGTGCACCTAAGGCAGAACTAATAAACGTTGAAAAAATGAACGGGAAGAGCCCAAATCGCATCATATAGAAGACGGTATGAGTGAAGGTAAATATTTCAGAAAGGCGGCCTTTAAATGGAGGGGACTTGGAGTTGAGGCTTCCCGTCGTCCTAAGCTGAGTTGTTCTTATTTTTTTGGATTAGGGGTGACCGGATAAGTGTAAAAAAGACCGTGCACCCAAAGGCACACGGTCGAACTAAAATTGGAAAATTTACTTTCTCGTCGCGTGAAGAGTAGCTCGACTCTTCTCGAGTAGGGTTTTGGTGGCTTTGATGCCATCGTCCTCGGAAAGTTTACGTCCCTCATATTCCACGCCAACCCAGCCATGGTAACCATGGTCGAGAACGATTCCTAAGGCTTTGGTGAAATCGGTCTTGGTCTCCTCGCCCTTGTCATCGAATTCATGTGACTTTGCGGAAACACCCTTTGCAAAAGGCATGAGTTCTTTGAGACCTTGGTAGCGGTCATATCCGTGGAAGTTACCGAAATCAGGAAGAGAGCCGCAGTTGTCTAGTCCGACATCTTTGAGGACTTTTGACATCCAGGCCCCGTTTGAAGAAAGACCTCCGTGGTTTTCCACAATAATATTAATTTGATGATCTTGGGCGAAAGCAGAAAGAGAGGTTAAGCCTTTGATACAATTCGCTGCTTTTTCAGCGTCATTATTGCCTTCTCCGTGGGAGTTTACGCGGATCGAGTGACATCCAAGGCGTTTGGCTGCTTCCACCCATTTCTTGTGATTATCGACGGTCTTTTGACGCTTTTGATCAGAACCAGCGCCAATATGCCCTTCACCATCGACCATGATCAGCACGTTTGTCATGCCAAGATCGGAGACCCGCTTTTTGAGTTCGCCAAGATATTTTTTGTCGTTTGCCTTGTCTTTGAAGAATTGATTTACGTATTCAAGTGCAAGAATGTTGTAGGTTTTCTTGGTGTATTCAGGCCAATCTATGTTGGTCATTTTCCCCCCTTTTAAAGCCCGATGATTAGACCATTGGGCGAGAGAGATCTTGAAGAGATCTTCAGGCGCGGTTGTTGGGTGTTTACCATGGTGATCTGCGAGGGCTGTGGTAGTCAGGGCAGCGAAAGATGTGTGTATGAAGTGGCGACGTTGCATTGCAGTGAGTTTCGTAGTGGACGGGAGCGAATGAAAGGCGAAAGTACCTCAGGTCATGAGTATTACGACAAAAAGGGGAGATAAGGGGTTTACCGATTTATTGTTTGGAGGAAAAGTTTCTAAAGGAGATCCCCAGATAGAGGCATTGGGGGCTGTTGATGAATTAAACGCGAATCTAGGAACCGCTCGTGTCCTTTTGGATGGAGAGATAGCTAGGGCAATTGATCAGATTCAAGAGTGGTTAGTGACCTTGATGGGGGAGCTCGCAATGCCGATTGGCAAGGAGATCGAGTATGAGAAAGCTGGTTTTGAGCGTATTTCGACAAATGAAATCCAGTGGCTTGAGGACTGGAGCGCTTCGATTGAGAAGGAGGAAAAATTTAAGGGCTGGTTGAGGCCCGGGGAGCGAGGAGGGGAATTGTCTACTCGGATTCATCTTGCCAGGACAGTCGCGAGGAGAGCGGAGCGTCGGAGCTGGGATGTTGTAGATGAAGTGGCGTCTGCTGAAGTCAGGATTTTTCTAAACCGACTTTCTGATGCGCTCTGGTTGCTTGCCAGTGCCAGCGAGAAATTATGAGAGCATGAAAAATCGCTTAGCTAAGATGAGCGGCTTTTAGAGGAAACGTGCCAAGGTGGTCTTAGTTCTTCTGCCCCGTCCCTGGTAGGAAGCGGTAATACGACTCGAGCATTAGGGTTGCAAGGCAGGTGCGGTAGTGTTCTGCAAAACCGCCTCCGTTGAGACCGTGCCCTGCTTGGACTGACTTGTATGAACCATCTTTATTTTGGTTATTGATAACTTGGTCTCTGAAAAGTTCGTTGTATTTTTCCCACTCCTTCCCTCCATTGTTGATCATCGCTTGGGCTGCGTAATAGTGGCCGTAGAGATCTGAGTGTTTGGTCTTCCAATCAAGTTTCATGTTCTCATGCATGAACTTCACCGCTTTACGAGCTTGGCGATTTGCGGAAGATTCCCAAATTTGAAAGCAAAGAGCACCGACAGCAGCAAGTGTGGTTCCGTCTTCGCGGATCGAAGGGCTAGAGTAGCCGAATGCTCCGCTAGGAGCTTGCTTGGTCTCCATATAGTCGAGACCCTTTTTGACGCATTGTCTTAGGTTTGCGAAATCAAGACCGGTGTATTTACAGGCCTTAAGGGCCTGGAGCTGCCATCCTACAATTGAGGTGTCGGTATGCCCACCTTCTTCGACGTATGAGTAGGCCCAGCCACCATTTGAGTGCTGGCTATTGATGAGGAATTGGCCGGAAGCCATGACTGCGTCTTCCAGCTGATTAATATTTTCCCCGAAGGACTTCACGCAAAGGGTGTAAGCTTCAGCAAGGGCGTAAACCGCAATCGCGTGCTCATAGCACCAGCTTTTCGCCTTGAAATCATCAGCTAGCTTGCCGTTGTTTTTCATGGATTTATCGACAAGAAAGGTAATGGCAGCGAGAACGGTATCGCCAAATTCTTCCGACCCTGCGGTTTCGCAATGTCCAAGATAGGCAAGGAGAGCAAGTCCAGTCATAGGCACAGATCGACTTGTCCACGAACCGTCTTTATTTTGTTTCTCTTTCAGCCAGCGTAATGAGGCAACAACGGCGTCTTCACATTTTTCAGTGCCGCCGTTCGAGGTGAGTCGTTGAAGGCGGTCGGCCTTAGAGCAGCGCTTTCTCATGGCAGTCGGGATGTTGCCGAACCCACCACCAGCGCCTGATCCATCTCCGTCACCCCAACCATCACCGAAGTCGTTTCCATCACCAAAGTCAGTGCTTGGATCCGGAACATCGATTTCCGGAATAGGAATAGCCGTCGGAGATGAGGTGTTGGCTGCGATGACCTTAGACATTGAAGCTGAAGGTGCAGCAGGTTTGCGCTCAATCTTTGTCTGAACCTTCTTTTGTTTGAGGTTTTCCTCGGATTCGGGGGTCCCGTTATAGCTGACTAATTGCGGGATGTTCTTGGAAGGCAGGTTCATCGCGATGATCCAGAGGATCAGCCCAACGAGCACCATAAGTAAAAGAGCGATGATCAAACTGGTGATGGTCGATATCCGTTGCTGGGCCGCGAGTCGGGCTTGGGCATCTGGCGAAAGTTGCGCGTGTAAACTCATAGAGTGATAACAGGGAAGAATGTTTTGATGTCAGATTACTGCAGGACAGAAGCTTAAGTTTAGTTTAAATAATAGAGGTCGTCCGTTGTTCGCACTGAGAACGATCGAACTCGTTAATCTCTTAGAAAATATTCCAGGTTACCCCTCCCTACGATTTAGCCCCAAATTGGGCTTTTCGACAAAGAAAAAAGCTGCGCATCCCTAGATGTGCAGCTTTGGAGAAGTAGAAAGAGCAAGTTTAGTTGGTCTTTGCTCCCGTAGCGGGAAGGAACCTGTAATAGGACTCAAGCATTAAGGTCGCGAGGCAGGCACGATAGTGACGACCATAACCACCGTCTCCGGCAAACGATCCCGCGACCGCGTTAATCTTATTTCCACCACCAACAACCTTATAATAACCATCTTTATGTTGGTTATTGAGAACCTGATCGCGGAAAAGCTTGTTGTAACGTTCCCACTCAGGCCCACCATTGTTAATCATGCACTGGACCGCATAGTAGTGACCATAGAGATCTGAATCTGCAGTATTCCAATCAAATTTCATCTCCTTGTCCATAAAGCGGACAGCTTTGCGGGCAACTTTACTGGCGGAAGATTTCCAAATCTGGAAACAAAGAGCGCCGACAGCAGCAAGAGTGGTTCCGTCGGATCCACCGTGGACGTTTGGGCCAGAGTATCCAATTGCTCCACTTGCCAGCTGGCATCGCTCGACGTAATCCAATCCTTTTTTGTAGCAACGTGTTAGGTTTGCAAAATCAAGGCCGGTGTATTTGCAGGCCTTGAGGGCTTGGAGATGCCATCCGACGATTGAAACATCACCGCCTCGAGCGCTGTCTTCACTGTAAGCATAGTCCCAGCCACCACCTTGGTGTTGACTGTTGATCAGAAATTGACCGGAGGCCATGACGGCATCTTCTAGTTGGTTAATATTCTCTCCAAAAGATTTGATACAGAGGGTATACGCCTCAGCTAAGGCATAAACAGCAATCGAGTGCTCGTAGCACCAGTGATTGTTCTTGAAGTCACTTGCAAGCTTACCATTATTTTTCATCGCCTTGTCAACGAGGAAGGTAATCGCTGCGAGGACAGTTTCGCCAAACTCTTCCGACCCTGCGGTCTCGCAGTGACCCAAGAAGGTCAAGAGCCCAAGACCGGTCATGCCAATTTGCTGTTGACCACACCATGAGCCGTCTTCGTTTTGCTCTTCTTTTAGCCAGCGAAGAGTTGCGACAACGGCGTCTTCACATTTTTCGGTCCCGCCGCTCGAAGTCAAACGTTGAAGACGGTCGGCCTTGGAGCAACGCTTTTTCATGGCAGTTGGGATATTACCGAACCCACCACCTGCACCTGATCCATCCCCGTCACCCCAACCGTCACCGAAGTCATTGCCATCACCAAAGTCAGTGCTGGGATCGGGGACGTCGATTTCTGGGATTGGAATGGCAGTGGGGGATGATGTACTGGCCGCGATGACTTTGGACATTGAAGCTGAAGGTGCCGCAGGTTTTCGCTCGATTTGAGTCTGGACCTTTTTTTGTTTGAGATTTTCTTCGGATTCAGGAGTCCCGTTATAGCTAACCAATTGCGGAATATTCTTAGCAGGAAGGTTCATCGCAATAATCCAGAGGATTAACCCAACAAGGACCATTAACAAGAGAGCGATGATCAAGCTGGTGATGGTCGACATCCGCTGTTGGGACAAAAGGCGTGCCTGGGCTTCCGGTGAAAGTTGTGCGTGTAAGCTCATAATGGGATTGGACGAGAGATCTAAACCTAAGGTGGGAGGAAAATACCGATCAAAACGTGGTTTGGCCAGCGAAGAGATCCCCTGATTTTCGTAAGTTTGAACGGATCACCTCAAAAAAAATTAGGGAAAATTTGAGGAATAGTCAGTTTTTGAAGAATAGGCGATTCATAGAAGGTGGTTGAACAACATTTCCAGGATCACTGTCCCCGTAGAGATTTCTTATCTCTATTTCCCTTATAATTTTTGAGTCGTTATGGGTGTGATGGTGCCGACTCCATTAAACTTTTCGTGGTAAGAAATTCTCAATGTCTCGTCTCTCGTGAAGTGACTTATTTCAGTAATTTACAGGGAATGCTAAAATTAAGTAAAGGATGGCGCCCCAGTTCCAGTGAAATGATTGAAGCTTTTTTGACGCGGATTGAGTAAGTTTCTGCACCGAGGATATGCTCGACCAGAGCTGAAAAATCGGGTTCATGGCCAACCATAGCGACTCGATTAAATTGCTGATAGGCCTTGAGTTCCTCAAGGGCTGTTTTTGGTCTCATCCCGCAAGCGAGCCATGGTTCGATTATAGGTTTTGGACAACCTTCGGCGGCTAAGATTTTAGCCGTTTCTTTTGCTCGCAAGACGGGGCTCGAAAGAACGATATCAGGTGTAAGTTCATGCTTCTTAATAAACCTTCCAACGCGCTGAGATTGTTCGTGACCTTTTTCGACAAGATTTCGGACGAAGTCACCACCAACTAGCCCATGAGCAGCAGCGGTGGCATGACGAATCAGGAGAAGTGTCATTAATTTACATGGTCATGCCACCATCGACGGCGAGCACTTGACCAGTGATGTAGCGGGCTTCTGGTCCGGCAAGGAAAAGCGAGGCATTGGCAATGTCGTCAACTTGGCCGAAATCAGCGAGGGGGACTTTTGCGATAATCCCTTGTTTGAGGTCATCAGAAAGTTCGTCGGTCATATCGGTGGTAATAAAGCCCGGAGCAATGGCGTTACATGTGACTTTACGCCCAGCAAGTTCGCGAGCCACTGATTTAGTGAAACCAATCAGGCCCGCTTTTGAAGCTGCGTAGTTGGCTTGGCCGGCGTTTCCAATCAGCCCGATCACAGAGCTGATGTTAATAATCCGGGGGTCGGTGCCTTTCATAAGTGGACGTTGCAGAGCTTTAACAAGGTTGAAGGCTCCCTTGAGGTTGGTATCAAGAACGGCGTCCCAATCCTCCGATTTCATTCGCATAATTAATCCGTCTCTCGTTACGCCAGCATTATTGATGAGAATATCGATTCCCCCAAGGTCCTCGACAATAGTTTTCCCGGTCTCTTGCACGGAGTCAAAATCGGCGACATCTAATGCGTAGAAGCGGGTTGAGTCGGGATGAACTGCGTTAATTTCCTTGGCGGCGGCTCCACAGCTCGTGGGGTTGCGGGAAATTATGGCGAGCTTTGCTCCTTCACGGGCGAAAGCGTGAGCAATGGCAAGGCCGATACCGCGGCCTGCTCCGGTGATCACAACTCGTTTTCCTGAAAATTTGGACATGTGATGAGTTTGTAGTGTTTTTACAGCAAGGCCAAGGCCTCTTTAAGATCGCTGAGATTTTCGGGGCTATGGGTAGCGCTCAGGGTGATTCGAAGTCGTGCCGTTCCTCTTGGGATGGTGGGGTATCGAATCGCTGGAACTAAAAAACCGCTTTTAAGGAGAGAATCCGAGGCCGCAAGCGCGGATCTGTTTTCGCCAATAATCTTGGGAATGATTGGGGTAGGGGAGTCAAAAGAGTCTGAGTAAGTCTTAAGGCGATCACGTCTCGCAACTCCTTCCGGCGAATTCAAAAGATTGAGAGCTGCAAGGCTTGCAGCGGCTTGCGAGGGTGGCGGTGCTGTCGAATAAACTAAGGAACGGGCTTTATTGATGAAAAGATCAATCCATGGCCTTGATGCTGCGAGATAGCCACCGGCCGAGCCTAGAGATTTCCCTAGCGTGCCCATCTGGAAATCAACTTGATCCTGAAGGCTCAACTTCTCAGCAAGCCCTTGCCCGGTTTGGCCGAGCACTCCGATGGCATGGGCTTCGTCCAAAAAGAGGAGGGCACCGTGCTTTTCTTTAAGTTTTACGATTTCAGAAAGAGGGCAAAGGTCGCCATCCATAGAGAAGACGGATTCGGTCACAATTAAAGTGCGGCCTCTACTAGAAGTGAGGAGTTTTTCGAGCTTATTGAGATCGTTGTGCGGGAAGATACGAAGGGTCGCCCCGGAGAGTTTAGCTGCGTCGATGAGACAGGCATGGGCAAGTTTATCTAGAATGACTGTGTCGCTCTTACCTATGATTGACGGGATTATTCCCATCGCGGTGGAAAAGCCATTCGCGAAAGTGAGCGCCGCTTCAGTCTTTTTGAGAGTCGCTATTTTCTCTTCAAGTTGGTGGAAGATATCAAGAGATCCACAAATGAGTCGAGATGCTGTGCTGCCTGTGCCATAATCTTGCAAGGCTTTTGTGGCGGCTTCAATAAGAGTCGGGTGTTGGGAAAGCCCGAGATAATCATTCGATGAAAAGTTGATAAGTTTTCGGCCTTGTAGTTCGACGGTTGGGAGATCTGGATTTCTTATTGGGCGCAGCCCGCGAATAAGGCCCCTCTGTTCAAGGTCTGTCAGTTCATCTTCGGGTTTTCTCATCTTGCTCTTTAAAAAAGGCGCTCCAACATTTCTGCGGAAGCGCCTCTTAAATGAAAGTTTTTAATTCGTGCTGACTACTCGGTGATACGACCGCAGCAATGCTTGTATTTCTTACCTGATCCGCAGCTGCAAGGTTCGTTACGTCCGACCTTGGCGATGGGGCGGCGCTTCGGAAGATTGAGTTTCAAGCCGCTTTCATCGGAACCGCTTCCGGTTTCGGGAACAACACTAGACGAACCGGAGACCGCCATATTATTTTCATTTCCGCCTGAAGTGTGTTGGGGTGCATCGGCGAGAACTGGGTCAATTTCACGGATCGTGGTGAAGCGAAAGAGATTATGAACGGCCCCCTCATCAATCGTATCCATGAGCGCGGTGAAGAGCTTATAAGCCTCCATTTTATATTCCACGAGAGGATCTTTTTGACCTTGCGCTCGAAGTTGAACGCCTTCCCGAAGTGAGTCCATCGCGTAAAGATGTTCCTGCCATTTTTGATCAATAGCATTGAGCATGATATGGCGTTCGAGAGAATCGAGGTGCTCAGAATCTTCCATCTCGATCTTGCGTCCGTAGGCGGTGTGAACTCGTTCGAGAAGAAATTTTGAGTTCGCTTCGACATCGCGGGTTTCAAACTTTGCCTCGTCGATGGAGAGGTGAAGAGGAAATGTTTTATTCACCCAGTTTAGGAGTTCTATGAAGTCGGGTTGACCTTCATCACGCTCTTCCATGTAGTAACTAACTTGGGCGGGGATAATACGATCAAGAAGTTCCATAATCAGTTCCCGCGGATCCTCTGATTTGAGAACTTCGTTACGATAGCCATAGACTACTTCGCGCTGACGATTCATTACGTCATCAAAGTCGAGAACGTATTTCCGTCTGCGATAATACATTTGCTCGACTCGCTTCTGGGCTGTTTCAACTGATCGGTTGAGCCATTTGTGTTCGAGGGCTTCTCCATCTTCCATGCCGAATCGCTCCATCATGTTGGTCATGCGATCGGCAGCAGCGAAATTGCGCATTAAGTCATCTTCGAAAGAGATGAAGAATTGTGAAGATCCTGGGTCGCCCTGACGCGAACAACGTCCACGAAGCTGTCGGTCAGTCCTGCGGGATTGGTGGCGCTCGGTGCCTATGACGAAGAGTCCTCCAGCTTCTTTTACGTCTTGGCCAAGTTTAATATCGGTTCCTCGCCCAGCCATGTTGGTTGAGACGGTGACGGAACCAAGTTGACCGGCAGCCTTCACAATTTCGGCTTCCTGAAGGTGATACTTAGCGTTGAGAACTTTGTGTGTAATCTTTGAGCGCTGAAGCATTCGCGAGAGTGTTTCGGATGCCTCCACCGAAGCGGTTCCAACAAGGACGGGTTGCCCCGCCTCATGGCATTGTTGGATTTTTGCAACAACGGCGTTAAATTTTTCGCGACGGGTCTTGAAAACTTGGTCGTTGTGGTCCTTCCGCTGGTTCGGCTTGTGATTGGGGATAGGGAGCACGTCGAGTCCGTAGATATCCTGAAATTCAGCAGCCTCAGTTTCAGCGGTCCCGGTCATGCCGCCGAGTTTTTCGTAAAGTCGAAAATAATTCTGAATCGTAATCGTAGCGTAAGTCTGGGTTTCGCGCTCGATTTCCACATTTTCTTTTGCTTCGACCGCCTGGTGAAGCCCATCAGACCAACGGCGTCCGGTCATTTCGCGTCCGGTATTTTCGTCGACAATAACTACCTTGCCGTCCTTGACAACATACTCGTTGTCTTTCTCGTATAGACAATAAGCTTTTAGGAGTTGAGAAATGGCGTGAACCCGTGTGCCCTGAGCATCCATTTTGGTCTGGATTCTGTCCTTTTCGGCAAGGCGTTGTTCATCGTCCAGATCGGGGTTGGCATCGACATTTGCGAAGTCAGAGGCAAGGTCAGGTATCACGAAAGCCTCGGGATCTTCAGGTGAGAGGAACTCACGACCCATCTCCATGAGGTCAGCGTCATGTCCTTTCTCATCAATAGTAAAGTAAAGCTCCTCTTTGATCGCGAATAGTTCCTTCTTTTGGGCGTCTTGATAGAATGAAAGTTCAGTCTTTTCAATGAGGCGGCGTGTGTCTGGATCCTCCATGCAGCGCATGAACTGGCGGTTGCGGGGTTGACCGAGTTTCAGCTTGAAGAGTGCGCGTCCAGCGACCTCATCGTTGCTTCGTGCGAGTGCATCGTTGGCCTCGGTGGCAAGCTCGTTGCAAAGGTGGTTTTGTTTTTTGACCAACTGCTCGATCACGCTGCGGTAGCGTTTGTATTCCTCGGTGTTGGAAATTACAGCGGGGCCGGAGATGATGAGAGGAGTCCTGGCCTCATCAATGAGAATTGAGTCGACCTCATCAACAATCGCGAAGTAGTGATCGCGCTGAACTTGATCATCGGTCGAGCCAGCCATGCCGTTGTCGCGAAGATAATCGAATCCAAATTCAGCATTCGTTCCATAAGTGATGTCGCAATAATATTGTTCACGGCGTATGCCGGGAAACTGTTGATTCTGAATACACCCAACGGTTAGACCGAGGTATTTGAAGAGAGCACCCATCCATTCAGAGTCACGACGAGCAAGGTAATCGTTGACGGTCACGAGGTGGACTCCAAGTCCGGTAAGGGCGTTTAGGAAAACGGGAAGGGTTCCAACCAAGGTCTTACCCTCACCCGTTTGCATTTCCGCAATTTTTCCTTGATGAAGCGAGATTCCTCCCACGAGTTGGACATCAAAATGAACCATGTCCCACGGGAGCATATTATCGACCACTTCGATCTCAGTTCCGCAGAGACGACGAGCACCGTTCTTTACAGTGGCGTATGCTTCAGGAAGAATCTTATCGAGGTAGTTATCACGAAGAGTTGGGAATTGTTCATCGATCTCGGTGAAAGCGGTCTTAGCTTCATCGATTTCTTCGCGAGTCCTGATTCTGGTTGGAAGATTGGGGAATTCGTCGCGAAGGGCATCGAATCTCTCTTGAACACTTGCTGCTGCCACGGAGATAGACTCGGCGTCCATGGTTTCTAGCTGCCTTTTGGTGGGTAACTTTAGCGGGAGGTAGCGATGGAGATGCTTTTGCCAATCTTTAACGCGGGCGAGCAATTGCTCCTCGGTTTCCGTTTGATAGGCCTCCTCAAGTTCATTGATTTGTGCCACCAAGGGCTGCATGCGCTTGAGTTCCCGCTGGTTTTTAGAACCGACGATTTTCTGGAGAGTCCACTTGATCATGAAATTTTACCCGCTTCTTATTGTCGGGAAGGGTCAAATATACCGTTCGCGCGTGAGAAGCAAGGGGGGCTTTTCGGGAAAACAGCAAGATTTCCGGGGCTGTTATTTTAAAAAGGTTGATTAGGAATCCAGGGGGCTTTGGGAATTTCCCTCTATTTTAGAGGGAGCCAAGGCTATCCGAATAAATAATCAAGAGCTTTAACATACTCCAAGATGGAGGTTTGAGGCTGTCGTTTGGTATCAGCAAGAGTCTTAAGATTACTAATTCCTACGATTAAGCATTGCACGGGGTGTTTCCATGGCTAGCGTCCATTCTTTTCCGGCATGAATATCCACGAATATCAGGCAAAGGAGCTGTTTGATCGCTTTGAAGTCCCCAGTCCCCGGGGAAAGATGGCAGGAACAGCTGAAGAGGCGGAAGCCATCGCAAAAGAAATTGGTTCGGACCTTTTGGTGGTCAAGGCTCAGGTCCACGCAGGGGGCCGGGGAAAAGGCACCTTCAAAAATGGATTCGAAGGAGGAGTTCATCTCACCAAAAATCCCGTCGAGATCGGCGAAATTGCGGGCAAGATGATAGGAGAAACTCTAGTGACCAAGCAGACTGGTGACGAAGGGCGACTTGTCCGTAAGGTCATGGTTGCCGACGCAGTCGAGATCGAGCATGAATATTATCTTTCGCTACTCATGGACCGTGACACGAGCCGTCCCGTAATTGTCGCCTCGACTGAGGGCGGTATGGATATCGAGGAGGTTGCTGAAAATCGGCCTGAAAAAATCATCAAACAACTCGTTCACCCGCTCGCTGGCCTTCAGCCTTATGAAGTTCGTAAGCTCACAGCGGCCCTCGGGTTTAAGGGCGGAGCTGCCAAGGAATTCAGCAAGCTTCTAAAAAATCTCTACAAGCTTTTCCTTAGCCTTGATTGCGACATGGTCGAAATCAACCCGCTTGTTGAAACAAAAGACGGACAGGTTCTCGCCCTCGATGCAAAATTCGGTTTCGATGATAATGCGCTTTATCGTCACCCTGAGGTTCTCGCTTATCGTGATACTGAAGAAGAGGACCCTCGCGAAGTGGCTGCTTCTGAGTTCGACCTTAGCTACATCGGGCTTGATGGAAATATTGCCTGCCTCGTGAATGGGGCTGGTCTAGCTATGGCAACTATGGATGCTATTAAGTTTGCGGGCGGTGATCCTGCCAACTTTCTTGACGTCGGTGGTGGTGCGACAAAAGAGCAAGTGGTGGGAGCGTTCAACATCATCCAATCTGACGCGAAGGTCGAAGCGATTTTAATTAATATTTTCGGCGGTATTATGGACTGCAACGTCATTGCCGAGGGCGTGGTAGCGGCAGTCCAGGAGACAGGACTCAAGCTTCCTCTTATCGTTCGTCTTGAAGGGAATAACGTGACTGCTGGTCGCGAAACCCTTTCCGCTTCCGGTCTCGCTATCACTGGCGCAGACGATCTCGCAGATGCTGCCAAAAAGGCTGTCGCTTCTGTCTAAATTCCAAACTGAATTATAAAAAGATGTCTATTCTCGTTAATGCAGACACCAAAGTTTTGGTGCAAGGAATCACTGGTGGGTTTGGCGGACGCCATGCCGGACTGAGTCTCGAATATGGGACCTCACTTGTTGCTGGAGTAACTCCGGGGAAAGGAGGGAAAACTTTCGATCATGGCGATCACAGTGTGCCGGTTTTTGATACTGTTTCTGATGCGGTGAAAGAAACTGGAGCAACTACCTCGGCGATTTTCGTGCCGCCGCCATTTGCAGCTGATGCCATCCTAGAGGCTGTCGATGCTGGGGTTGATCTAATTGTTGCGATTACCGAAGGTATTCCTGTGATGGATATGATGAGGGTAAAGGAATACATGCGCGGATCTAAAACTCGCCTCATTGGACCCAACTGTCCTGGCGTCGTGACTCCAGGAACTGGTCCTGACTCGACGGGTGGCTGCCGTATTGGAATAGCGCCAGGTTATATTCACAAAAAAGGAAACGTTGGTATTCTTTCTCGTTCTGGAACGCTCACCTACGAAGCTGTTTGGCAGGTGACTTCACTTGGGTATGGCCAAAGTACCTGTGTCGGAATCGGAGGGGATCCTATCAATGGAACTTCCCACCTCGATATTATTAAGCTTTTCAACGAAGACCCCGAGACTGAGGCGATTATAATGATCGGTGAAATTGGTGGTTCAGCCGAAGAAGAGGCGGCTGCTTGGATCAAGGAAAACTGCAAGAAGCCTGTCGCTGGATTCATCGCTGGGGCGACTGCGCCACCGGGACGCCGCATGGGTCACGCTGGAGCAATCGTTTCAGGTGGGCAGGGAACTGCTGAAGCAAAGAAGGCTGCTATGGCTGACGCTGGTATTGTCGTAGCTGAGACTCCTTCAGAGATGGGATCGGCTCTTCTCCAAGCATGGGGTAAGTAGGGTGATCTGATTTTCAAAAGCGCGATTGGGCTAAGTCCTAATCGCGCTTTTTTACGTTCCGATTGAGCAACAGAACAACAAAGACGCCCCGAAAAATGAGAAGGTTTTTTTGAGACGATTTCGTAACTTCAAAGGATAAAGATTTAAGTTCAAACCTCTTTCACCAAAGAGGGGTTTGCTTATTTTCTTCATTTTCCTTTCGAGCAGGGGCCGTAATGAGATCCAGATCGAGAATTAGATCAAGGGAGGCCCTTTCTTCTTCTTCGAGAATCTCGCGGAGGTGCTCTCTCCATTTCCTTGCATCTCCACCTTGCTTGCGAGATAGTTGTTCGGCCCATTGGCTTAGCACTCCGCTGGCGTTTGCCCTCTTACGGATTTTTGCGAGCCAAGAATTGTAGGTTTTCATGAGGGAAAGGACTAGAGAATGATCAAGGAGAGGCCGAATTGCCAAGTGGAATTGAAGATACTTGATCTAAAAGTGATTCCCTCAATGAAAATAGCTACATTCTTGGGCTGACTGACCAAGAATAAGAAAATGAATTAGGCAAGTTGTAGTCCACTCTTGCCAGATTGGTTTGAAACGAGTGCATTAATACATATGCGCTACGAAGCTATAGATCCTCAGTTCTTTGTCCGTAATCGTGAGCGATTGCTCGAGAATCTAAAGCCGAATAGTTTGGTTGTTATTCATGCCAATGATATCTTTCCATCCAATGCTGATGGGACAATGACTTTCCGCCAAAACAACGATTTGTTCTATTTGACCGGTGTTGATCAAGAAGAGACAGTTTTGATATTAAGTCCTGATGCGGCGCTTGAGGAGGACCGGGCAATTCTTTTCGTTAGAGAGACTTCCGAACAAATTGCGATCTGGGAAGGGGATAAACTGACTAAGGAGCAGGCAACTGAGGCTTCCGGGATGAAGAATATCCAGTGGACTGATGCGTTTGAGCAGGCTTTTCGTCGCCTAGCGTTACAAGCCGAGAATATTTATCTACACACGAACGAATATGTAGCGGCCTCGCAAATTGTAGAGACTCGTAATCGTCGCTTCATCCGAAGGTGCCAGGAGCTTTACCCATTACACAATTATGAGCGGGTGTCGGTGCCTTTGCAGGAGCTTCGTATGGTCAAAGATCCAGAGGAGATTAAATTTCTTCAGAAGGCAATCGATATCACGGAGGCGGGATTCCGCCGGGTTCTCAAATTTCTCAAGCCCGGAGTCGGGGAGTGGGAACTGGAGGCCGAATATCTTCATGAATTTGTTCGTAGCAAATCGAGGGGATTCTCCTATTCTCCTATCATTGGTTCCGGGAAAAATGCCTGTGCGCTCCACTATCTGGATAACGATGATATCTGTGAGGACGGTGAAATGGTTCTCATGGACGTCGGAGCTGAATATGGGAATTGGAACGCCGACATGACGCGGACGGTCCCCGTAAATGGAAAATTTTCACCGCGACAAAAAGATGTTTATGAGGCCGTTCTTCGAGTGATGTGGGGCGCGAATGATATTCTTCGTCCTGGTCTTACTCCAAGTGAATATCAGACACAGGTTATCGAAATTATGGAAAAAGAGTTGATCGGCCTTGGGTTGATTGATGCTGAAGAGGCCAAGAAGCAAGACAAGTCCAAGAAATTGGTGAAAAAATATTTCATGCATGGGACTTCCCATCACTTAGGTTTGGACGTTCACGATGTATTCCCTGCGAATGCTCCATACGCAGTTGGACAGGTTCTTACGATCGAGCCCGGAATCTATATTCCTGAAGAGAATTTGGGTGTCCGAATCGAGAATGACGTTATGATTGGCGAAGCCGATAATGTTGATATGTTTGCCAATTTCCCAACGACGGTAGAGGAAATTGAAGCGGCGATGGCTGAGTAAGGATAGAAGCGTTTAATCTAATTCTTTGGATCCGTCTTTTTGACCTAGTGTAAGATCCCTTCCTTATTCGGTTGAGCCTCAAACTAAGTCAGCAAGTTTTTGAGATCATGCTCAAGTCGGTCTATAGCATCTTGGTCAGTTAGTTTTTTCCCGTCTGGGGTGCTAACATAAATTGAGTCGAGGGCGGCTCCTTTCTCGGTGCAGATGCGTGAGTGAACTGTAACGAGATTATGGTCGTTCACAGTTTTAAGAACATCGTGGAGGAGTGCGATACGGTCAAGGGCCTGAAGTTCGATCACGGTATAGTGTGGATCGAGATTGTTACTGGTCCAGGCCCGGACGGGGAACTCGAAGATTTGCTTTGTCTCGGGTTTAAGAAAATTTTCCTTCTTCTTGAGGTATTTGGCAGGCTCGTAATTTTCCTGAAGGTTGATTTCGTAGAGGGTTGCGACAACGGACTTCTTAGTGTTGTCGTTGGCTATGGCCTTGAAATCGTCATTACAGACGCGAAAGAGGTCTAGGACGATGCCGTCTGGACGAGTGTAGACATCTGCAGAGAGAATATTGAGCTGGTGGGTTGCGAGGGCACAGCAGGTCTTTTCCAAAAGACGATGGGAATTTTGGCTCACAATGATGAGCTCACTATAACCAAATTTGGATCTCTCAATCCACTGGACCGCGCACTCGAAAGGGGTGTTAGGCCTCCGTTTTCGCCGATCGATATATTGCCAGAGTGCGACAATATGCTTGGAAATACTTTGCTTACTTCGATACCGGAAGTAGCGCTTCGGCATGAGTTTGGAATGCTCGTCGAAGATCGCGTGATACTTTTCTTTTAGCCCTGATTTAATTTCAGTGAGAGTTTCTTTAACCTCCTGATTAACTTCCTCTTTTTCCGCTGTCATTCCTTCAAGAATGAATTCGCGGGTATTTCGGTAGAGCTGTAGAATGAGGGTTTCCTTCCATGGTGACCAAGCTTCCTCATTAGTCCCGTTGGAATCCGCATATGTGAAAAGAAGAAGAGCATCAAGACGGTGCCGATCTCTCATGATTTCGGCAAACTCCCGAATGACTTCAGGGTCATCGATATTCTTCTTTGTTGCGAATCTCCACAAGGTGAGGTGATGGTCGACGAGAAACATGATAAGCGCACGGCGTCCACCTGATATTTTAAGGCGCTTGCAAAGTCGGGCTGCTAGAATGGCAGAGCCGTCGATATGCTCGCGAACGTTTTCTGCCCTGCCGGTATCGTGTAAAATAAGAGCAACGAAAAGGGCGTATGGATCAGGGTGCTTTACGAACAGATCGCGATAGATTTCGTGTTTCGGGTCTTCGTCGTCGACTAGATTATCCAATTGATCAATGCAACGCAAAGTGTGTTCATCGGCGGTATATCTGTGGAAGAATTCGTGCTGGACGAGGCAATCAAGTGCCCCAAATTCGGGGAGGTATCTTCCTAGAACTCCGCAGCGGTGCATCAGGCGAAGAGTTCGGGCGACTTGGCCCTTTTTCTCGAGAATTTCTCGGAACGCATCACGATTTTCAACTCGCATGCGGAACGATTTATCAATGAAGGTCCAACTGGTTTTGATGAGCTTCCGAAGAGAGGGGGAAGGGCTAACCTCGTATTTTTGGCAGTAAGCGAAAAGTCTTATCAGGCGATTGGGATTTTCCTCAAAGATTGTTTTGCGGCGAGGGAAAAGTCGCTTGTCTCGGATGATGTAATCGTCAAGTGACTTGAGTTTCTTCTTTATCAAGCCGAAGGTTAGTTTTGAGCGAAGACCGTATTGTTGCCCTTCGTCATGTTGGAGTTCGAAAATCTCAAAGACTGACTTGGTGTGATTGTAAATGTTTCGAGTATGGGTATAATAATCCTTCATGAAGCACTCAATGCGGCGAAGGATGGATTTTTGAGGGTAGCCAAATTCATTGGCGACTATGCCCTGAAAACGAAGGGTTAGGATGTCGTTACCTTTGTCATGATAATGAAGGGCGTTTCTGACCCGATGAAGGAAGTTGAAAGCGTCCTTTAGTTCACGTCTAGCAAGGCGGCTGAGGATGCGCCTGGAAACGAGTTCAGTCATCGAACGGGTTCCAGCTTCGGCATCAATAATCCACTCTAAGTTGTGGTAGTCGCGGAGAGTGCCGGGGCTATCTTTTATATTAGGCTCTTGTAGAAAAACTGTATGTGACCACTTAGCGTGGCGTGATGTGATATCTGACCGCCGTTCGTCAAAAAAGGCCTCTTTATCTTTCTCAATGCAGACCTTCCGGAAACGATCCTGAAATTTCTGAAATAATTCCTGCGGCCCGATGAGCAAGCGGGCATCGAAAAGGGCGGTCCGAGACTGTGGCTCGAGTTTTGCTTCGGTTAGACACTCTGTGATTGAACGAGTAGAAGGAAGAAATTTGAAGCCAAGATCCCATATTGTGTTTTGTAACGCACAAATGATTTCGGAAACTCGCTTTGAGACTTTGCTGGAAGGAACCGAAGTCAGAAAGAGGAGGTCGACATCCGACCCCGGATTCATGATGCCGCGACCGTATCCACCACTGGCGACAAGAGCGAGGCTAGTCAATTCTTCGCCCTCTTTTAGTAAAGAGAGAAAAAGAGTCCTTAAAAGATGATCAATGGCTTCTGAGTGAGCTTGGGCATGCGCTAAGCCTGCCTCCCCCGCAAGATGGCGGTTGTGAAGTCTTTCATTCCAGTCTTTCAGATTTGACTTTAGAAAAACGAGTCTTTCTTGGGGTGATAGTTCGCGTAGATGGTCCGCTTTAAGATCGTGGGGCACAGGAGAGTGTGGTAGATTACCAGCGGGTTGGGTTTATACGGTTCCAAATGCTGTTACGTGTGTAGTAGGTCCGGCCTGCAGGAGTGGTGCTAAGTGATCCGCGAATAATCTTCACTTCGGTTCCTTCGCTAACACGATGATAAAGATCAATGATGTCCTTGGATTTCATACGAATGCAGCCATACGAAACAGGGCGACCTATCTCCTTTTCGACCGGGGTCCCGTGAATATAAATGAAGCGGCGATAGGTATTAAGATTGTGGCTTTCCTTGCCACTGAGCCAGAGGATACGGGTCACAATCGGATCACGTCCTTTGGCGTTTGGCTTCAAAATTACTCCGGTCTGACGACGGCTCTTGAAGACTGCGCCTTTCGGTGCTCCTTCGCCGATTTTTTTTGCAATGACATGGTTTCCAAGTGGAGTGCGATAGCTGCCTGATTGGCTGCCAAGGCCGAATCTAGAGGTTGAAATGGGGTAAGCCTTAATGGGTTCCTCGTTGTTCACTACGAGAATTTTTTGGTCCCGCACGCTGATAACCATCTTGTTTTTGAGGTCACGCGCTGGAGTGGAACTTATATTAACCGATGGAGGAGGACTTAGGTCAACCGATGGACTACAACTTGAAAAGAGGAGAGAGAAAGTTGTCAGGAGGGCACAAGCAATCGATTTCATTAATCGCGTGATGTAATCGTGAGATTGATTCGTACCTGATGAATTAGTTTTCTTTGGAGCGGAATGGAAGCAGTTGAGCGAAACTTGCCATTTGACCTAAAGAATTTAGAGAAGTGTAAAAGAATCCTGCAGGAAAAGGAAGCAACAGGATTGCGGAAGGCCAATTTCCTTGCAGCGCGGCATCAATGACCACGAAGAGGAAAAAGAAACCAAAAAGAAGCTCCACGATTGGAGTGAGGCTCTTGAGCGCCTTGTAGCGACTTTTTTTGATTTCCATCTTCTTCTTCCCTTCGATGCCGTACTTTGGAGTGCGGACAAATCCGGATTCGTGACCGATCATGGCCTCAATGACTGCCTTGGCATTGTTGACTGCCATCCCGATACCCAGGGCAAGAAGAAGCGGAAGATAGCAGATTTCGCGCATCCACGTCTTTGGGTTTACAGCGCGCTGGGCCACAGTATAGAAAATGACGATGGAGATAGATGAGAAAAAGAAAATGGGAACGTGAACGAGCAGGTTTCCCCAGAAACCGAACTCAGGTCCCCATTCATTTTTAGGGAAGATGAGAAAACAAAGAGCGATGAGCGCAAGGTAGGCGTAGTTTGCAGTTAGGTGTGCGGTAGCCTCAAGTTTTACTGCGAGAGGGAATTTACTGCGCCAAATTGAAGGAAGACATTTTTTACAGCATTGAATAGAGCCTTTTGTCCACCGGTGCTGTTGGTTTTTAAATCCAGCCATATCGACTGGAAGCTCAGCAGGGGTTTCAACTTCTTTAAGAAAGATGAACTTCCAGCCCTTGAGTTGGGCGCGGTAGCTAAGGTCCATGTCCTCTGTAAGGGTGTCGTGCTCCCACCCTCCGGCGTCAACAATCGCTTGCTTGCGCCAAATTCCACCGGTGCCGTTGAAGGTGAAAAATCGGCCGGAACGATTTCGGGCGGTTTGCTCAAGCTCAAGGTGGCCGTCCAGAAAAAGGGCCTGAACGCGTGTTAGGGCGTTATAGTTACGATTAAGGTGTCCCCATCGAGTTTGGACGAGAGCGATCTTGTCGTTGGTGAAATGGTGGATCGTTTCCTGAAGAAGATCAGAATTCGGGACGAAGTCGGCGTCGAGAATGAGAATGTATTCACCTTTGGCTTGTTCCATCCCATTCTCGAGGGCGCCAGCTTTGAAACCAGTTCGGTCGGTGCGATGAATGCATTCGGCGTTAAAGCCCTTATCGCGCAGGCGCGCTGCTCCGGCGCGGGAAATTTCGACAGTCTCATCGGTCGAGTCATCAAGGATCTGAATTTCCATCTTTTCCTGAGGATAGTCGAGAGCAGCAACGGCATCGAGGAGGCGGTCAACAACGTGCATTTCATTGAAAACAGGAAGCTGAATCGTGACGAGAGGCATGGTTTTGAACTCGCGAGCAGGCATTGGGCGTTTACGGCCGTGCTTGAAGTAGAGATAGATAATTGTCAGGCGATGGCACCCGTAACCGGCAAGGGCAAGAAGAACTGCCGTGTAAAGACCGAACCAGATCCAGGATGAAACGTCGTTTGACATAAATTCTAGTAGTAAAATGTGTAAAGTTGGTAAACGGCAGTGGTTTGGATGGACCAAAATGTCGCCACGACGCTAAATGGCGTTGCAAGAATCAGCGCTCTTGTCAAGACATTGAACAGGATGATCGGCCAATGCCAACCCTTGGAAAATTTACATTTTGACATTTTTACTTAGAAAACCTCGACAAATGAGTGTTCCAAAGTTTTTGTCGAGTTTATGACGATCGACCGAGTTGGAGAATTTTGTTCAGTTTGGGGAGAGGGGCCAATTTGGTACGATAATCGATTATTGTATGTCGATATCGAGTCACACAAAGTCGTTTCTTTTGAGCCAGGAAGCGGATTAGAAAAGATTTGGGATGTGGGGCAGCGGGTCGGAATGGTAGTTCCAAGAAGATCTGGAGGTTTGGTGATTGCCGGCGACGATGGTTTTGCTTTTCTTAATGAGGGAAATGGAGAGGTGACGGCGATTGCTGATCCCGAGCCGGAAAAAGAGAATAACCGTTTTAATGACGGGAAATGTGCGCCAGATGGGCATCTTTTTGCTGGGACGATTAGTTTGGTCAAAAATGAAGGTGATGCCGATCTCTATCGGCTTTCCCCTAATTTGGAGGTAACTAAGGCTTATGGTCCCGTGACCAATTCGAATGGGATTGTTTGGTCTGCTGATGGTGCGACTTGTTACTACATCGATACTCCAACGAAGCAGGTACTGGCTTTCGATTACTCCAATGGTCTTTTAGCTAATTCGCGTCGCGTCGTCGCACTCAACCACATTGAGAGTTCGCCTGATGGCATGGCTATCGATGAAAATGGGCACCTTTGGATCGCTTTCTGTCATGGCGCTTGCGTGACCAGCTTTGATCCCGTGAGTGGATACGAAGTCCAGCGAGTGAGCTTACCCTGTCTAGAAACGACGGCTTGTGCCTTTGGTGGTCCAGACTTGAGAGATCTCTATGTGACCACCGGAGTTCATAAAACAGAAAAGGAGGAGCACGCGGGGAGGCTTTTTGTGATCAAAGGGCTCGGTGTTAAAGGCCAACCGGCTCATTCTTTTGGTGGATAAATCGGGCCGGGAATGGCGATCAGTCCCATAGGCTGGATCACCGCCTGTGAAACCAGAAATTTTGCTTTTGTGCCTTTCAGATCCGGCCTGAACTGGGCGGGCTATTCGAGGTGTCTCGGAAAATATTGAGCGTCAGTGGCATTTTAGTGCTAGTGATCAAAAAACTTTCTCTAGC
This sequence comes from Akkermansiaceae bacterium UBA1518, assembly GCA_002323895.1. GTDB lineage: Bacteria > Verrucomicrobiota > Verrucomicrobiia > Verrucomicrobiales > Akkermansiaceae > SW10. Next base: position 8,991 of record DCQM01000184.1, on the reverse strand, counting down.
AAGGATTTGGCTATCGTTTCTAGCTCATATTATCTCTCAAGCATCGTGAATAAAGATGGGTCGATAGATTGATCTTATCCTTTCCCAAGCTGGGTAAGATCGCTATTTAATTAGGGAAACCAAAATGCACGACCCCACAACATATTGTGTTAAATATTACAAACCATACAATATAGGGTTGTTTTGTTCGGGCTATCTTGCAGCCTCGATTTTGAGGACTTATCTTTTCTCCAGGTCTTAAGATCAATTTTCAATTTTCACTCACTGATTCATGTATCTCAAATCTCTCGATATCCACGGCTTTAAGTCTTTTGCCGATAAGACCCGTTTTGAATTCGCCGAAGGTGTTACTGGAATCGTAGGTCCAAACGGTTGCGGAAAGTCCAATGTTGTTGATGCCATCCGTTGGGTGCTCGGGGAGACTTCGGCTAAGGCGCTTCGAGGTGGCGAAATGGCAGACGTGATTTTCAATGGTTCTGAAAAGCGAAAGAAGCTTGGCATGGCCGAGGTCACGCTAACGCTTGCTGATTGTGAAGAAGCACTAAAGACAGATTATAACGAGGTTTCTATTACTCGTCGGGTCTATGCCGACGGAAAATCCGAATTCCTCATTAACAACACCCGCTGCCGTCTCCGTGACATTGGCGATCTTTTCATGGATACTGGAATTGGTCGATCGTCGTATTCTATCATGGAACAGGGAAAGATCGACATGCTTTTGTCGGCCAAGCCGGAGGATCGTCGCCAAGTTTTTGAGGAGGCAGCAGGAATCACGAAGTCGAAAAAGGAGAAAAAAGACGCGCTCCGAAAGCTCGAGTATACCGAAGGTAATCTACTTCGTGTTTCGGATGTCCTTGCTGAGCAGGAGCGCCGGATGAATTCGCTTAAGCGCCAAGTGTCAAAGGCTCGCCGTTACCAGGCTCTCGCGAAAGATGTTACAATTCTCGATACTCACCTAAGTCATCGGGTGTGGGAGCGACTGACTGCCGAGAGAGCCGAACTCCTTACTTCTTTGTCCTCTCTCTTTAAGGGACGCGATTCTATCGAGCAGGATCTTCCTAAGTTTGAGTCGGCGGTCGTCGAAGCTCGTGACAAAGCTCAGGCCCTCGATTCCCAACTTTCTGGGCTTCGCCAGCGACTCTCGGATAAGAAGAATGCCATCTCAGCGGCCGAGAACCGAGTTGCCTTTAACAATGAGCGTAAAGGTGAGCTCGCCGAGCGCCTTGAGCAGAATGAGAAGGATATTGAAACCACCCAATCAAATCTCGCTGAGCAGGAGCAAACCCTACAGCAGAGTCAGGCTGATTTGCAGGATCTTGAAAAGAGGATCCAAGACAAGGAAAGTCAGGCTCGTGAGCGTCAGGATTCTGCAAATGGTTTGGCACAGGAGCGTTTGGAAATTGAAAATCAACTGCGCCGGGCGCGGGCGGAGGCTAATTCGACCCAACAGATCATCGCTAGTTCACAAGCCAAGATCGAGAGTGCTCTAGGTCAGATGGAAGGTAATAAAGACCGCATGAAGCAGCTTGAGGAAGAGGCCGAGAGGCTTCGTAACGAGCAAATTAAAGCGGTCGCTGAGCGTGATCAGTTTGAGAAGCTTCTCGAGGAGCATCAGAAGACTCTACCTGGACTTGAGGAAGCTAGAGAGAAAACCCAGCGTGAATTTGAAGAAGTGCGGGGGTCATTGGATCTTGCCAGGAAAGCGGCTGCCGAAGCTCACCGCTCCTATTCTCAAAAAAGCTCTCGACTCGATGTGTTGAGGCAGCTGGTTGAAAGCGGCGAGGGTCTTGAGAAGGGAACGCAGGCAGTTCTTAAGGGGCTTAATGATCCAGATCTTATCAAGCCCGGTCTGAGCGGCTTGTTAGGTTCTCAGCTTAAAGCTCCAGATGAGTATGCCGTCGCGATAGAATCAGCCTTATCTCAGTTTTTACAGGCTATTATCGTTCGTGATGAGGACTTAGCTGATTCGATTATCGAACGTCTTGTCGATGGGAAGAAAGGTAGCGCAGCGATTCTTCCGGAGAGCTTTCTTCCTGTTGCAAAGGCCAGTCAAATTGAGGCTTTGCCCGAAGGTGCTTCGGCGTGGGCTTTGGATGTCATCACGGTTGATTCAAAGTTTGCGGGTCTTATGGAACGGCTTCTTTCCCAGGTGCTCATCGTGCCCGATCGAAATACTGCGCTAAAGCTCCGCAAGGACTATCCTGATCTTTCGTTCGTGAGCCGGAATGGTGAAGTACTTACGCCTGAGGGAGTGATTCGGGGTGGGTCAAGTGGCGGGAAAGATAGTTCGCTTCTCAAGCGTCGGAATGAAATTGAGATGCTTGTTATTGAAGTGAAGAAATTGGCCAACGAGGAAAAAGTGGCTGAACAAGAAATTCTCGATTGTGAGACACGGACAAAGGAACTGCGTGAAGAATTGGAGCAAGCAAAGGATCGTTTGCAGCGTCATCGGGTTGAGGATTCTACCTTCCAAGGGCAATTGAAGCTCGCTAAGCGTGAGGCCGATACAATCGAGTCGAAAGTTGCTAATAACAAGTGGGAGCGTGAAGAATTAGGAAGTCGTGAAAAGACGGCGACCGACAGCCGCTCCGCACTGGAAAATGAATTAACCCGCGCGCGCGAGAGACTGACCGCGCTGGAAGAAGATGCCCGTAAATTTTCGGTTCGGGTTGAGGAGGCAATCAAACGTGAAAATGAGGCTCGTGAACAATTGAGCGAAGCTCGGACGGCGCTAGCTGTCGAAAAACAGGCTCGTGACTCCGCAGCTCGCGAGCAGGACCCAATGAGCCGAAGGATTCGCGAGCTAGCTGAGTTGAACGATCGTCGTAAAAGTGAAATTTCTGCAGCCCGTGAAAGAATCACAAAGGGTGATGGCGAGAACGAAGAACTCGACGTAGAGATGGAATCCTATCGCAGTGAAGTTGCCAGCCTTAAGGATGAGCTCAGTCATGCTGACGAGCAGAGAAAAGGTTTTGCGAGGGGCATCGAAGAAGCTGAGGCTGGTTTTTCCGAGGTTCGTAGCAAACAGAACAAGGTCTTGAATCAGATCAGCAAAGAAGAGGTGGCTTGTACTAAGTTGGATCTGCGACTTGAAAATCTCGTCGAGTCTACGATGGAGCGCCACCAGGTTGATCTTGCCCATTTTCGACCCGATGCACACATTTTGATCACTTGCATTAATGATCGTAAGGAGGCCGAAAAGAAGGGGAGGTCCCGTAAAATATCTGAAGTTGATTCACAGGTTAATGGAGAAGAAGTTGCTGATGAAGGGGCCGAAGTTATTGCAAAGACTAATTCGGACGAGGAGGTCGATGAAGCCGTCATCGAGATTCTAGAAGGTGAAGGGCCGGATTGGGCATTTGTCGAAGCGATTGTAGCTGATTTGAAACGTCGCCTTGATTCGATGGGGCCGGTCAATCTTGATGCTATCGAAGAATTCGATGAGCTTGAGGAACGCCATAACTTTACGAGGAACCAGCATGACGACTTGGTGAATTCGAAAGAGAAGCTGCTGGAAATTATCGAGCGAATTAATATCGAGTCTGAGCGCTTGTTTGCGGAGACCTTCCACGCGGTGAGTAAGAACTTTAAATCGATGTTTAAGCGTCTCTTTGGGGATAAGGCGACTGCTGACCTAATTCTTCAAGATGAGAGCGACCCGCTTGAGTGTGGTATCGAAGTGATTGCTAAACCCCCGGGTAAAAAATTACAGTCGATTTCACTAATGTCAGGTGGAGAACGCTCCATGACCGCGGTGGCGCTGCTCTTCTCTATTTACATGGTTAAGCCAAGCCCTTTCTGTGTTTTGGACGAGCTTGATGCTCCACTGGACGAGTCGAATATAGGACGATTCCTTAAAGTTCTCGATGCATTCATTGATCAGAGTCAGTTCATTATTGTAACGCACTCCAAGCGAACCATGGAGCGTGCCGATGTAATGTATGGTGTGACCATGGAGGAGTTTGGTGTTTCCAAACCGGTGGGGATGCGTCTTACCAATGGAGTCGAAAAACCAGGTGATGCTAAGTCTTCTGCACAAAAAGCAGCATTAAGGTTGAACTCCTAGCGCAATGGTTCCGCCTCCCATACCGGAAGAGTTGCGAGGCACTGGTTAACTCAAACTCGCAGGTGCATCCCATGACGTTTACATGGAGTTCCATGTTGCTAGCTTGTCTCTTTTAGGTTTGCGTTATTTGATCGTAAGGCTGGTTTTTAGCGTGGTT
>DCQM01000184.1:0-4342 GCA_002323895.1 Akkermansiaceae bacterium UBA1518 | reverse complement strand
AGGTAATGAATCGTCACAGGCTAGCTAGTCCCGCTGATCATACCAATATTCGTCCGCGATTTGTTGATCGGCACCATTGAAAACTCGCTTAAGAAAATCACGGTCTCGAACTAAATGCCAATCGCCATATTGGTCAAATTTTCGGCAAGAGGTGATTAAAGGAGCGCTCCAAACAGTTCCCCATTTTTTACAAATGGTTTTGCCATAATCTCGGAGTCGAACCGCAAAGTCTACATCTTCGATAGTGATAAAATCCGGATTGAAGCCGTCGACGGCTTCAAAGGCTTTTCGGGTTGTCCAGAAGGCGGCAAAGGATAGGCGATATTTGGCAAGATAGGGTATGGCCATCAAGGCACTACAAATGATGCCTAGTGACCAGCGCTCGGGAAGTACGAATGATCCTCCTCCTATGAGATTCCGTTCCAATTTTTGAACGACAATCCGAAGAAAGTGTGGGTGTAAACGCGAATCAGCGTCGACAGTGACAATAATATCACCGGTAGATGCCCTGAAGCCCGCGTTGCGAATATGTGCTAGATTTTTAGCCTCTTCACGAGCGATAATGGCCCCAGCTGCCCGGGCAATCTCTTCCGTGCGATCGTGACAGCGGTTAAGCACAACTATTACTTCAACTTCGCATGGGCAAATCTCGGCAGATTTTGAGACTGCGGCAAGCCCACCGGGGAGGTATTCTTCTTCATTATGGGCAGGTATGATGACGGAGATTTTCATTCGTGATTGAGCATCGCTACAACTGAGGTTACCTCCGTCTCATGATTCGACAAATTGTAGTTCATCCGGGCGGAGCTCATAAAGATGATTTCTTAGCATGCGCACTTTTAATAGCAGAACATGGGGTTGTTATTTCTCGGCGTGAACCAAGTGAGCAAGATCTTTCTGATGCTTCGATAGTGGTAGTAGATGTAGGTTTAGAGTGGGATGAATCGAAAATGAACTTTGATCATCATCAATTTCCCCGTGATGCTGAGCCTCTTTGTGCATTGAGTTTGGTTTTGAAGCATCTGGGGATTTATGAGGAGACTCGGAAATTTTGTGATTGGTTGGAGGTGGCCGAATATATTGATACTCGTGGTCCCAACGACACGGCTGAGTGGCTCGGTGTGCAACGGGAGGCTATGTCAAAATTAAATTCGCCCCTCGATATCACTTTGCTTCGCCGCTTTGCAGCCTCAAATGAGCATCGGCCTGGGCAGCCGATTTACGAGGTAATGAAAATGGTTGGCGAAGATTTGCTAAGCTTCGTTCGAGGAATGAAGGCCCGGCTTGAGTTCATTGCTAAACACAGCGAAATATGGGAAATGACGGGCGGTAAAAAGGCGCTTTTTTTACCCCGTACAAATCCGCTCCCTGATGAGACTTCAATGGGAATGGGCCGTTATGTTGAAGATATTGGAATGGAAGAGGAAGTCGTTGCTTTAGTCTACCCGGACCGTAGGGGAGAGGGTTATGGACTTTCTAGATTTAACGACGACAAACGTATGGAATTTACCAGAGTTGGCGATGAGGTAGATGTTCACTTTGCGCACAACAAGGGCTTCATCGCTAAGACTTCGTCTGCTGATACTGATCGTTTGAAAGTTCTACTTAATCAGTCTTGGATAGGGGCTTGATTGCGTTTGCTGGCAGCTATTCCAACTAGCCTAACATCATAATTTTAGGGTAGGTCATTTCTTTTAGTCTGATATTCGTCGCTAGATTGGGTTTCGCGTTGCTATGGTCAGATTTGCCCGCAAACTTAGAGCGTGATTGAGAGCTTGCGCCTTCTGAATTTTCGATGCTTTGAGCAGGTGTCACTTGAGCTCTCAGGGGCGGGAAAGATCTTTGTCGGGGAAAATGCCCAAGGAAAGACATCTCTATTGGAAGCAGTTTGCTTACTGCTTCGATTGCAATCTCCGCGGGCTCGCCAAACCCGACAATTGATTCGCGAAGGAGCTAATGGGTTTGGGATCTCGGGTGATGTATGGGGGCGCAATTTGCAAGTGAGAGGAGACAGAAAAGGTCTTGGCCTGCGGATAGAAGGTGAAAAGGTTCTAGCTCGTCAAAATTATCTTTCTGAGAGTGGTTTGGTAGTTTGGATGGGGAATGAAGATCTTGATCTTGTGCGCGGAGGCGGGGAGAGTCGGCGGCGCTTTTTAGATTTTATTGCTACCCAGGTTGATCCGGATTACCGCCGTCATTGGAATCGTTATCGGAAAGCTCTTGCGGCTCGAAATAAGTTTCTAAAGTCGTATTCCGCCCGCGAAGGAGTCGTTAAGGCATACACACAAATGTTGATTGAACACGGATCAGAAATGATTCGTATAAGACAAGCGCTTTGTGGAAAGCTGAGGCCTTATGCCGGTGAAAATCAAAGGGTGATTAGTAGTCGGGATGAGGAGCTTGGAATCACTTATAAGGACCGGTCCAAGGGAGATCTTGAAGCAGCTTTTAAAGAAGTGCAAGATTCCGAAACACGGCGGGGGGTTACGCTTGCAGGTCCACACCGGGATGATGTCAAACTTGAGATCGCTAGTCGGAATGCCAAAGATTTTGGAAGCGAAGGCCAACAGCGGACAGTTGCCCTTGCTCTAAAATTAGCGCAAGGGGAGATCCTCCGAGAACTTGGAGGTCGCCCACCAATTTACCTGATTGATGATGTTTTTGGTGAGCTTGATCCCCGCCGTAGAAATGCTCTGATGAATCTTTTGCCAGCTGATACCCAAAAGCTTGTTACCACCACTAATCTAGATTGGTGGGATGGAGGGGGGCTGGAACTTGAGGTGACGACCGTTAAAGATGGTTTGCTTTTGGAAGAATGATTTGTGTCTTTTCCTACTGGTTCCAGAATCTCAAATTTTCTTTAAGCGAGTTACACGTCCGGTCGAAACCCATTCAGCGACAAAGATATTTCCTTCATTATCAAAGCAGGCGTCGTGCGGGTGAATGAATTTCCCATCTACCCATTTATTGGGCTGACTGCGGAGTTTGTTCCTGTTCGCAGTCACTTGCTTGCGCCAGTTGTCATCGTTGGCGAGGTGAATGACTGCGTCATTTTTGTCGAGCAGAGTTAGCCGTGCCGAGAGATCTGGAACCAACATGAGATCATTGTGAATATCGACGTTGGCAGGTAAAATGAATGGTTCTGCCAGGGTTTTAATATGTTCCCCATTGAGGGTGAACCATTGTAGTCGGCTGTTTGCGCGGTCAGCTACACACAGAGTTGGATTTGCGGGGTCGCGGCTGTCGATCCATAGCCCATGGGGGAGATTAAATTCTCCGTCATTTTTACCGGGCTTGCCGATGGTCGACAGATACTTGCCAGTGTCGTCATAATGATGCACGCAGTGGGCGCCATATCCGTCAGCGAGGTAAATGCTTCCATCGGTAGGGTGGAAAGCAGTGTTGGTCGGCATGAATTTATTGCGTCCCCAGTCTCGTTTGGTGGTGGTGTCTTCACCCTCGGCATAACGACCGGAACCCATGGGGGCACGCTGATACCAAACGACATCACCAGTTAAGGTGAGTTTGGCGAAAGATTTTACATTTTGATAAGCGGTAATGTAGAGGAATTGTTCTTTGCCTTCGGTTCTAACCTCTATTCCGTGGCCTCCTCCTTGAAACTGGCTACCAAATGCCCGGATGAATTTCCCGACAGGGTCGAAAACAAAAATACTCGGATGGTCTTTTTGGTTGGGTCGCCCTTCGTGCATCACGTAGAGGTTTTGTTCTGCGTCGATTGCTACATTGTGTGTGGTTTGCCAGGAAAATTTATCCGGGAGCTTGGCGAAGTTGTGGTCTACTTCATATTGATAATCTCCTTCTCCAATAATGACCGGACCTCCGTTTTTTTTGCCAGTCGCAATGTTTGGGAAAGTGACGACTGCGCCAGCGAAGAGTGAAGATCTTTCGAGAAAGTGGCGACGTGATGAATTAGGCATTCGTGGAGCATGAAATCTTTTAGGCCGATCTGTCGAGGTTTGATCTCCGAATGGACAGGGAAAGGGATTGCCAAAATGGGAGTGCAGGGCTACTGCCGCACCTCCTGAGAGCTGGTGGACAGCATTTTCAGCGTTTTAAAACTTCTTGGCTCTATGATTTTTGACCTAATTCGCAAGCGCAATGGCAATTGGAAAGATGATACGCTATCGGGGCTAACAGTTGCTTTGGCACTTGTTCCGGAAGCGATTGCATTTTCGTTTATCGCTGGGGTTGGCCCACTTGTTGGGCTTTGGGCTGCCGTTTTTATGGGCTTAATCACTTCGGCTTTTGGTGGTCGACCGGGAATGATTTCCGGATCCACTGGCGCTATTGCAATCGTTGTGGCGGTTGTAGTCCGTGTTGG